>CAYUQE010000001.1:0-70699 GCA_964446805.1 uncultured Proteiniphilum sp.
CGATGAGCATACTGTCACTGCCCGGAGCAAAAGAGATATGTATCGAGCTCAATTCACTGAGCAAATCGCATAACATGTCGGGATGGCGTATGGGAATGCTGGCTTCCAATCCACAGTTCGTGCAATGGGTGCTGAAGGCAAAAAGCAATATCGACAGTGGACAGTTCAAGCCGATGCAGCTGGCTACCGTTGCCGCCCTATCGAACAGTAGCGAGTGGCATGCCGCGATGAACGGGATCTATGCAGAGCGGCGTAAATGGGCAGAAAAGATCATGGATCTGCTGGAATGTCACTACGACAAACAGCAGGTGGGATTGTTCGTATGGGGCAAACTGAAGGATGAAGCGCCCGATAGTGAAGCTGTCGTGAATGATCTACTGCACAATGCACGGGTCTTTATCACCCCCGGCTCCATCTTCGGCAGCAATGGTACATGTTTTATCCGAATATCCCTCGGCTCATCGATAGAGAAGATGAAGGAGGCTTATGAGCGGATACTGGAATATAAAAATTGAAAAACGGGTGGCAGCAAGTGAGATGTGGAATGATAATTGACAGCCACTTTTAAGAGATATAGAGATGTGTTTAGAAGAAATGATCACAATATAACAACAAGAATATGGAATTCGAATCAATTTTATTGCCGGGTATAGATGCCAAGAGACCGCTGGTGATTGCCGGTCCATGCAGTGCCGAGACGGAAGAGCAGGTGATGACCACCGCCAGGCAGCTGGCTGCCGTGGGGGTGAAGATATACAGGGCCGGGGTATGGAAGCCCAGAACCAAGCCGGGTGGTTTTGAGGGGGTGGGCAGCCCCGCACTGAAGTGGATGATGCAGGCCGAGAAGGAGACAGGCATGTATATGGCCACCGAGGTAGCTACCGAGAAGCATGTGTATGAAGCGCTGAAATATGGGGTAGATATACTGTGGATCGGTGCACGCACGGCTGCAAACCCGTTTGCTGTACAGGAGATTGCCGACACATTGAAGGGTGTGGATATCCCCATTCTAATCAAAAATCCTGTCAATCCCGACCTCGAGTTGTGGATAGGTGCACTGGAGCGGTTGTACAACGCGGGCATAAAGCGACTGGGTGTGATTCACAGGGGTTTCAGTACAACGGATAATACGGTCTATCGCAATATACCACAATGGCATATACCCATCGAGCTCAAACGACGTTTCCCCACACTGCCCATGCTGTGTGATCCCAGCCATATAGGCGGTGACCGCAACCTGATCTTCAAGCTGAGCCAGCAGGCGATGGATCTGAACTATTCGGGATTGATCATCGAGTCGCACTGCTCTCCCGATGAAGCCTGGAGCGACAAGGCACAGCAAATCACACCTGCCGTACTCAAGGATATCCTCGATACGATCGTCATACGCAACACGGTGCAGACCACCGAAGATCTCTCCGTCCTGCGCGATCAGATTGATGATCTCGATAATGAGCTGCTGCAGCTGCTGGCCAAGCGCATGCGTGTATCGAGGGAGATAGGCCACTATAAGCTGGAGCATGATATGCCCATCCTGCAGACACAACGCTATGACCAGATATTAACCGACCGTGCCTACCAGGGTGAACGGATGGAGATGTCGGGTGCATTTGTGAAGAAAGTGCTGGAGGCTATTCACTCCGAGTCGGTGCGCCAGCAGATGGTGGTGATGGAGAAAGCGAAGAAATAACTAGTAAAAGCGAGGAAGATGAAAATATTAATTCTGGGAGCCGGCAAGATGGGTTCCTTCTTTGCCGATGTGCTTAGTTTCGATCATGAGCTGGCCGTGTTGGATACCGATCCGCAAAAGTTGCGCTTTATCTATAACACCCAACGCATGACCGACCCGGGTGAGGTGAAGGCGTTCGCCCCGGAACTGGTGATCAATGCCGCCACACTTAAATACACGATTCCTGCCTTCGAGAAGGTATTGCCTTTTCTTCCGGAAACATGTATCCTGAGTGATATCGCCTCCGTGAAAACAGGGCTGGAGGAGTTCTACAGAGACCGATCCCGCCCCTTTGTCTCCACACACCCCATGTTTGGCCCCACGTTTGCCAGCCTGAGCGACCTGAGCACGCAGAGTGCCATCATTATCTCAGAATCGTCCCATCTGGGAAAGGTCTTTTTCAGAGACCTCTATCAGGGACTGAAGCTGAATGTGTTTGAGTATTCCTTCCGTAAGCATGATGAAACCATCGCCTACTCACTTTCCATTCCCTTTGCCTCCACGCTGGTGTTCGCCTCGGTGATGAAACATCAGGATGCACCGGGGACCACCTTCAAGAAGCATATGCACATTGCACAGGGGCTGCTCTCGGAGGATGATTTCCTGCTTACCGAGATTCTTTTCAATCCCTACACCTCTGAGCAGGTAGAGCAAATAAGGAAGAAGCTGAGAGAACTCCTCGATATAATCGGCGATAAGGATTCTGAACAGATGAAACTGTTCCTGACAGAGGTGAGAGAGAATATACGCTAAAGCAACCTGTTCAGCGCTCGGTGTATATCCGGATAATCTTTGCATCATTGTTCGGACGACTCTTGCTATCGACAGGCAGGGCAGCAATTTTGTCAATCACTTCCAGCCCTTCGATCACCTCGCCGAAAACGGTGTACTCGCCATCAAGATGATGGGCTCCACCTATGGTGGTGTAGGCTTCCTTCAATTCCTCGGGAAAGAAGAATTTGCCGGGTGCCACGGCAAAGAGGGAGTCTACTACTCCCAGCACGGAGTCCAGCAGCGCATTGAAACCCCTGGGGTCACTCTCCTTCAGCCTCGCCAGTTCATCCTTGTGAGGGACGTAGTGCGTGCGGATCAACTCGTTCTTGATGGGAACGTTTACGCTCATTTCCATGCTGTCCAGACGCCCTTGCGTGTACACTTTTCCATGTACAATATAGAGCTGGGAAGCATCCGATTTTTTCTGCGGGTTTTCATCATTTCCCTTCCGTGGAGCTGCGAGGGCTCCCTTTTTATGAAACCTGTTTTCCCGGAACTCCGGCATCAGCTCCATATCGGTGCGCCCTCCGCCTATCTCTGCTCCGGCAGGAGCATTGCGTGAGTCCTGTGCACCACCCTGGATCACGAAGTTCTTTACCACTCGATGAAAGAGCGTACCGTTAAAATAACCCTGTTTGATCAGCTTGAGATAATGATCATTATGCACGGGCGTGTCGTCGTACAACATCGCTTTCATGGTGCCGTAGTTGGTCTCGATCACGATGACCGGGTATTTTGTCTGGGCCTGCAGCATGACTGTTGCTGAAAAAACGATGAATAACAGGATCCAACGAATCTTCTGTTTCATTGCCGGAATTTTTTTGATTGCTTTTCCTGTCATATACTGTTGCATTTAATGTGTAATGGATAGCTTTTAGTGACTGCTGATAGCTAATTCGGTGCCTTCTTGTAGAGGTAAAATGCAATGACGATGAAGATGATGTTGGGGATCCATGCGGCGATGAACGGGCTCATCCCACCTTTCACGGCGAATGTGGAGCTGACCGTCATGAAAAGAATATACCCCATGCTCAGTACCAGTCCGATGCCGATGTTCAGCCCCATGCCTCCCTTCACTTTGCGTGCCGCCAATGAAGCGCCGATAATGGTGAGTATAAAAGCTGAAAATACGGACGCAATGCGCGAGTGATACTCAATCTGGAATGCCTGTATATTGCCCATTCCTCTTTCTATCTGGCTACGCACATAATGGCGCAGCTGGGGTGAGGTCATTCTTTGCTGATCGGTCTTGGCAATGATGAAATCGTCAGGAACGATCCGTAGCGTGGTATCTATGGATGATCCCTTTGTGATTGTTTCTTTCAGCCCTTCGAAATCCCGTACCTGGTAATTGTTGATGGTCCACTGATAGGCAGAGTCGTAACGGATGGAGTGAGCGGTGAGCCGTGAGACCAGTTGCAGGCTGTCGAAATAATCTATCGAGAAATTGTATCCTGTTTTGCTCGCCATGTCAAAGTTGCCGAAGTAGACAATGGTTCCCGGACCCACCTTGAACTGAATATCGCGGTCTCCTGTTTTTTTCTTTCGCAGATCCACGAAATTCTGCTCAAACTCGATACGTGTGGCATTGGCGGGTGGGATCAGATAGCTCCCGAAGACAAAGGTGAAAAGAGCGATCACCATTGCAGAGATCATGTAGGGCTTCATTAATCGTTGGAAGCTGATGCCATTGGAGAGGATGGCGGTGACCTCTGAATTGTTTGCCATCTTCGATGTGAAGAAGATGACGGCCAGGAAAACAAAAAGAGGACTGAACAGGTTGGTATAGAAAGGAATGAAGTTGAGATAATAGTCAAAAATGATCGCTTTCAACGAAGCGTTGTTCGTCATGAACTTATCAATTTTCTCGTTGATGTCGAACACCACCGCGATCGAGATAATAAGGACGATCATGAAAATATAGGTACCCAGGAACTTCTTGATGATGTACCGGTCCATACGCTTCAGCTTCAGAAACTCGTTGCCTCTCTTCATAACCTTCTTGTTACATTTTCAATCATCATCGGTTTCCACACTGAGAAATCACCGGCGATGATATGTCTTCTCGCCTCCTTCGCCAGCCATACATAAAATGCCAGATTGTGGATGGAGGCAATCTGTAATCCCAATATTTCATTCACGTTGATCAGATGGCGCAGGTATGCTTTGCTATAAAGCCTGTCCACAAACGATTCACCCTCCTCTTCGATAGGGGAGAAATCATCTTTCCACCGTTCGTTGCGCATGTTCATGATCCCCTGTTTCGTGAAGATCTGTCCATTGCGTCCATTGCGTGTGGGCATGATGCAATCGAACATATCCACTCCCCGTTCAATGGCTTCCAGGATGTTTTCGGGTTTACCCACACCCATCAGGTAACGGGGTTTATCTTTTGGCAGTATCTCGTTCACCAGCTCCACCATCTCATACATCTTCTCGGTAGGCTCACCTACAGCCAAACCCCCTATCGCGTTACCGTCCGCGCCTAGGGAGGCTACATTTTCGGCTGCGTGCCGTCGCAGATCGGGATAGACGCAACCCTGCACGATGGGAAAGAGCGCCTGGCTGTGTCCGTAGGGGCACTCCGTCTCACGAAAGCGACTGACGCAGCGTGCGAGCCATCTCTCGGTGAGGTCGAGCGATTTTTTCGCGTAGCCATAATCGGCATCGCCCGGTGTACATTCATCGAAAGCCATCATGATATCCGCCCCGATGATGCGTTGAATGTCCATCACCTTTTCGGGCGTGAAGAAATGTCTTGATCCATCGATATGCGATTGAAAAACAGCTCCTTCCTCGGTCAACTTCCGGTTCTCAGTGAGGGAAAAGACCTGAAAGCCCCCGCTGTCGGTGAGCATGGGTTTGTTCCAGCTGTTGAACCTGTGCAGTCCGCCGGCCTGCTGCAGGATATCCAGCCCGGGACGCAGATAGAGGTGATAGGTGTTGCCAAGAATCATCTCTGCGCCTATATCCTCCTTCAATTCGCTAATGTGCACCGCCTTTACGCTGCCTGCGGTGCCCACCGGCATGAACACCGGTGTCTCCACCACGCCGTGGTCGGTAGTGATTACTCCCGCTCTCGCGTTCGACTGCGCGTCAGTATGTAATAGCTTGAAATCCAAATTCTGTCCTTCTCCTTGAGTTTAGCCGCAAAGATAAAGTTTTTGCCGTTACAAACAGAGCTGTAACTGTATAAAAATAGTTAGGAGGAGAAGAAATTGAAACAGAATGAGTGGACGATAATTAGTTATTACACGAAGAAAATCGTATTTTTGCACTGTTTAGACATTTTATTGTATCACCCATTCGTTATGTTAATTTTGAATATGCATCAGTGGATGCATCTGTCCGTAGCGAATTGAAACCTATATTTGTAATCATTATGGAAAAAAAACCGGAGCTGATGCTAAGGAAGCCTGAATGGCTTAAGATCTCACTGCCCCAGGGAAAGGAGTACCTGGATGTGAAAGAGGTAATTGCAAAGAAAAAACTACATACCATCTGTGTAAGTGGCAAATGTCCTAACCTGGCCGAGTGCTGGGGACGGGGTACTGCTACCTTTATGATATTGGGCGATATCTGCACCAGGGCGTGCAAGTTCTGCAACGTGAAGACGGGCACACCGCTTGGTGTGGACTGGGATGAGCCTGACAGGCTGGCGGTGACCATCGAGAAGATGAACCTGAGGCATGTGGTGCTGACAAGTGTGGATCGTGATGACCTGGATGACGGGGGGGCCGAGTTGTGGGCCAGAACGGTGAGACGGGTGAAGGAGAAAGCGCCGCAGGTAACCATCGAGACCCTGATACCTGATTTCAACGGGCAGGAAGAGCTGATTCTCAAGGTGATTGACTCGGGACCCAATATTGTATCACATAATATGGAAACGGTACGACGTTTAACGCCCAAGGTGCGGAGCAGGGCAAAATATGAGGTCAGTCTTCAAACGTTGGAGATCATTGCCCGGAGTGGAAAGGTGAAGGCCAAATCCGGAATAATGGTAGGCATAGGTGAAACGGAGGAAGAGGTGTTCCAGACGATGGATGATCTGATCAGTGTGGGTTGCAGGGTGCTCACCATAGGACAATATCTCCAGCCTACAAGAAAGCATCTGATGGTGAAGGAGTATGTGACCGTGGAACAGTTTGAAAAATACAAGACCATTGGCCTCGAGAAAGGATTTCAGTTTGTGGAGAGTGGACCACTTGTACGTTCCTCCTATCATGCGGAAAAGCATATCTGATAAAAAGCATGAGCAGGAAAGTAATCTTTGAGGAGCTGGGACGTATCCGATACAAGGAGGCATGGGATTACCAGGAGAAATTGTTTGAATCGGTAATCAGACAGAAACTGGATAAAAGTGAGGAGAAGGACCAATATTTGCTCTTTTGTGAACATGAACATGTGTACACGATCGGGAAGAGCGGCAACAGGCAGAACCTCCTTATCGCCCGGAGTGTCTGCGAGAGCAAGCACATTGACCTCCATGAGATTGACCGCGGAGGAGATATCACCTACCACGGCCCAGGACAGTTGGTGGTCTATCCGATCATTGACCTGGAAGCATTCCAGATAGGCATTAAAAAATATATCTCGTTGCTGGAGGATGTGGTGATTGCAACGCTCAAGGAGTACGGTATCGACGGGGAAAAAGATGAGAAAGCCATGGGGGTCTGGATTGATCCGGCCCATCCGGCGAGAGCACGAAAGATCTGTGCGATAGGTGTGCGTGCAAGCAGGTTTGTCACCATGCATGGGCTGGCACTGAACGTGAACAGTGATCTCTCCTACTTCAATTACATCAATCCGTGTGGCTTCACCGACAGGGGAGTCACGTCGATGGCGAAAGAACTCGGTTGTGAGGTTGATGGCAGGGAGGTGTCGATCAGGATGAAACAGCACTTTCAGCATCTTTTCGGAATGGTGTTCGGTTAGTTAAGCGCGATGGTGAGTGATCAGGGATACAATATAGTGAGTCCATTGCATCTCACATCGCTTGCTTAAACATTTTTAACTGCGTTTAGAGCGAAAACCAATTTAACATTTCTATTTTTGTACTTCAAAAAAGAATCCAAATTTAACAGTCATACAAAATGAGCCAAGTAGTAGATATTAAAGAGTTAAACGAGAGGATAGAGCAGAAAAGCACTTTCGTTCAAACACTGGTCACCGGAATGAACAGAGTGATCGTCGGGCAGAAGCACCTTGTGGAATCACTACTTATCGGACTGTTGTCCGACGGGCATATTTTGCTGGAGGGTGTGCCTGGTCTGGCAAAAACACTGGCAATCAAAACACTGGCTCAGCTGATCGATGCCGACTACAGTCGCATTCAGTTTACGCCCGACCTGCTACCTGCCGACGTGATTGGGACAATGATCTACAGCCAGCGAAAAGAAGAGTTCCTGGTAAAACATGGCCCCATATTTGCCAACTTCATCCTGGCCGACGAGATCAACCGCGCCCCAGCCAAGGTACAGAGTGCTCTGCTCGAGGCGATGCAGGAGCGTCAGGTGACCATCGGTGAAAAGACCTATCCTCTACCCACGCCTTTTCTAGTGATGGCTACGCAAAACCCTATCGAGCAGGAAGGAACCTACCCGCTACCCGAAGCACAAGTGGACAGGTTCATGCTCAAGGTGGTCATCTCCTATCCTACAAAAGAGGAAGAGAAACAGATCATCCATCAGAATATATTTGAACCGTTAACCATTGATCGTCCGGTCATCACCACACAGGAGATTCTGGAAGCACGCAAGGTGGTACGTGAGGTCTATATCGACGAAAAGATCCACAAATATATTGTGGACATTGTGTTTGCCACCCGTTATCCCGATCAGTTCGGCATGGCAGGCCTCAAGGAGATGATCGGTTTCGGAGCGTCACCCCGTGCATCGATCAATCTGGCGCTGGCTGCAAGGGCTTTTGCCTTTATCAAACGTCGCGGCTACGTGGTCCCGGAAGATATCCGTGCTGTTTGTCATGATGTACTCCGTCACCGTATAGGACTCACCTATGAGGCGGAAGCCAACAACCTGACCTCGGAAGAGATCATCAGTGAGATCCTCAACAAGGTGGAGGTACCCTAAAACGACCATTCACACCACGACGATTCAGTTCACACATTTAAATTTTCCGCCCCGATAAGTGGGTTTGACACGCAATGGAGACGACCGAACTATTAAAAAAAGTACGACACATCGAGATAAAGGCACGGGGACTCTCGCGAAATATTTTCGCCGGTGAGTACCACTCTGCTTTTAAAGGGCGTGGTATGGCTTTCTCGGAGGTACGGGAGTATCAGTATGGCGACGACATGCGTGATATTGACTGGAATGTCACGGCACGCTATAACCGCCCCTACGTGAAGATCTTCGAGGAGGAGCGCGAGCTGACGGTGATGCTGTTGATCGACATGTCGGAGAGTCTTGGTTTCGGTTCCAGGGCCGTTCTCAAGCGGGATATGGTGGCTGAGATTGCTGCGACGCTGGCTTTTTCGGCGATGCAGAACAACGACAAGATAGGCGTGATCTTTTTCACCGACAAGATCGAGAAATTTATTCCTCCCAAGAAAGGAAAAAAACATATCCTCTTCATCATTCGTGAGATTCTGGGCTTCCAGCCCGTAAGCGGCGGCACGGACCTGAACATGGCACTGCGTTATATGACCAATGCGATCAAAAAACGATCTACTGCTTTTCTTATCTCCGACTTCATCGACCCGGGTAATTATCAAAAAGCACTTCAGATAGCCAACAATAAGCATGATGTGGTCGCTGTACAGGTCTATGATCAGCTGAGCACAGAGCTTGTCCCGGTAGGCCTCATGAAAGTGAATGATCCGGAAACAGGTGAGGCGCGGTGGATCAACACCTCCTCACGGAAGGTGAGAGAAGTATATCACAACTGGTGGAAAAGCCTTCAGACAAATATGAACAATGCCTTCCACCAGAGTGGCGTGGACAGCATCTCCGTCTCTACCGAGAGCGATTATGTGAAATCATTGCTGCAACTATTCCAACAAAGAAGGTAACAATGACAATGAACAGACCACCTATCCCTTTTGCCGGCAGCGCAGCGTTGATTGCACTCTTCATCATCTCGATAGCACCGTTATCTGCGCAGCGTGCTTCGGTGCATGCTACCGTGCAGCCCACGGAGATCATGATCGGTGAGCAGGCATTGATCAACCTGAAGGTGATCACACCTAAAGATAAAACCATTCAGTTCCCGGTCTATGAGAAAGAGATTATCCCCGGTATTGAAGTGATCGCCATGTTACCTCCCGACACTACCATAGAGAACAATGTGATGACACTCAACTTCAAGTATGTGGTCACCTCGTTCGACTCCACGCTCTATCATGTGCCAAATATGTCAGTGTTCGACGGAACGGATACCCTCCTCTCCAACTCCTTCGGACTCAAGGTGACCTCACCCCAGCTGTCAGACTCTACGCTGGCCTACCTGGAGAAGATCAATAAGGGAGAGACCGATTCAATTGATTTCAACCAGCTCCAGCTGAATGATATCAAGTCGGTACGTAAGCCGCCTTTCGTCTGGACCGATTATCTCTGGGTGCTCTGGATTGTGCTGGGCATCATATTACTCCTTGCCGCGATAGGAGTGGTAATCTATCTGGTGCTGATGAAAAAGAAAAAAGGATATTTCTTCAAACCACCAGTCATATTGCCGGCACATCTACGTGCTGTCATGGAGCTCGATAAACTGAAAGAGGAGAAGATATGGCTGCAGGGAAGAGAAAAGGAATTCTATAGCAGGCTCACTGATATCCTCCGCAGATATATCCATGAAAGAGAGGGACTCAACGCCATGGAGATGACATCGGGTGAGATATTGAATGAAATCCGCAAAGTGACGGATGTGGATTCGGTGTACGACAATCTGAAACAGATTCTTTCAACTGCCGACCTGGTGAAGTTTGCCAAGTACAAACCCTATCAGGATGAAAACGACTTGAGTATGGTGAATGCTTATTTCTTTGTGAACCAGACCAAAGAGCCCGAGCCGGTGGTGGCAGAGGAGGATAAAGATATAAACGAGCACAATCAGACATTGGAAAAGGATGTCATTAAACATGATTAACCATGGAATTGCTACATCCTGAATATCTCTATCTGCTGCTGCTGCTCATACCTCTGATAGTGTGGTATGTGGTGCGGCTGTCAAAAACCCAGGCTTCCTTCAAGCTCGCCTCCACCAATGCATTTAAGGGGATGAAGCCCGATATGAGGGTCTATATGCGTCATCTCCCGTTTCTGTTGCGTTTGATCTCCATCACCCTGTTGATCATCGTGATTGCCCGTCCGCAGGCATTAAGCAGCTGGGAAGAGACCGAGACGCAGGGGATCGATATCGTTATGGCGCTCGACGTCTCCGGATCGATGTTGTCACAGGATCTCCAACCCGACCGGCTGCAGGCGGCAAAGAAAGTGGCGGCAGAGTTCATTACCGATCGCATAAACGATAATATAGGGCTGGTGATCTTTGCAGGCGAGAGCTTCACGCAGTGTCCCCTCACCACCGATCATAAGGTGCTGCTGAACCTGTTGAACGAGATCAATTTCGGGATGATTGAAGATGGTACAGCCATCGGCCTCGGACTGGCCACCTCGGTGAACAGATTGAAGGAGAGTGACTCGGACTCACGCGTGGTGATTCTGCTCACTGACGGCACCAACAACAGCGGTCAGATAGCGCCACTCACCGCCGCCGACCTGGCACGCTCCTACGGTATTCGCGTCTACACGGTGGGGGTGGGTACCAAAGGGATGGCGCCAACGCCTGTAAATACACCCTATGGCATCAGGATGCAGAACATGCCGGTGGATATAGATGAAAAGACACTCACCGAGATTGCTGCGATGACAGGCGGTCAATATTTCCGTGCACAGGATACCGAAGGACTGCGCCAGGTGTATGATGAGATCGATGAGATGGAGAAATACCTGATCAGTGTGCAGAACGTCACCCGCCGCAGGGAGCTGTTTCTTCCCTTTGCCTTACTGGCAATGGGCCTGATCCTTTTTGAACTGATCCTGCGGAGAAGCTGGTTAAGGAACATACCCTGATATGCGCGCCTGCTGACGGGCATTACTCAGGGGGAGATAGATTGGATAAGATAATGAGTTTTAGAGACAATAGATAAGATGTTTAGATTCGGAAATCCGGAATATTTATGGTTGTTTGTGGCCATGCCATTGTTGTTGGCACTCTACATCTACCTCAATATCAGAAAGCGAAAAGATGTGCAAAAAATGGGCCGTCTTTCCACGCTCAAGATGATGATGCCCGAATTATCGCTGAAACGTTCCTACCTCAAGTTCTGGCTTATATTTGGAGCACTGGGTGCGGGCATCTTTCTGATTGCCCGGCCACAGTTCGGCACAAAGGTGGAGACGGTGGAGAAGGAGGGTATTGAGCTGGTGATCGCTATTGATGTCTCCAATTCAATGCTGGCACGTGATGTATCTCCCGACAGGCTGGCACGTGCCAAGCAGATCCTGTCGAGATTGATCGATCTGCGCAAGAACGACAAGGTGGCATTGATCGTCTTTGCCGGTGAAGCTTACGTCCAGATGCCCCTTACCTCCGACACCCAGTCAGCTAAAATTTTCCTTAACACCATCGATCCCGAGCTGGTCCCTATTCAGGGAACAGCCATAGGGCAGGCCATCACGCTGGGGATGAGTTGTTTCTCGAGTGATGAAGAGAGCAGTAAGGCGATGGTGATTATTACCGATGGTGAAGACCATGAGGGTAACGCTGCCGTGGTAGCTGCCGAGGCAGCAAAGGCAGGTGTGATGATCAATATTGTGGGCATCGGTTCACCCGATGGCACACCGGTACCGGTAGATGCGTATAGCAATAACTTTATGACGGATAATGAGGGGAATGTGGTGGTCTCCCGCCTCAATGAACAGGGGAGCATGGAGATAGCAGAGAGCGGTGAAGGCCTTTATATCCGTGCCGACAACTCCAACACAGCCATGCGTGCGCTGGAGGCACAGCTTGATGAGCTCGAAACCGGCAAGACCACCTCACTTTCCTATTCCGAATATGATGAGAAATTTCCGTTGTTAGGCTGGTTTATACTGGCGATCCTCTTATTGGAGATACTTATTTACGACAAGAAGAACCGTTTATTCAGAAATGTGAGGTTATTTAAATGAAGAGATACCTGATAAGATATAGCTTGTGCATGCTGATGATGGTGGTGATGCCATTATCGGTTGCCGCACAGAAAGAGGTGCGGAAGAACATCCGCAAAGGGAACAGTGTGTACGGTAAGCAGAAATATAGCGAAGCTGCCACATTCTATCAGCATGCAGTGGAAGAAAATCCCTCTTCCAAGGAGGCACACTTTAACCTTGGTAACACGTCGTACAGGCAGAAAGAGTGGGACAAATCCATGGAGCAGTACAACCACTTTATCTCACTTGAACAGGAGAACCCGCTGGAAGCAGCGGCGGGATGGCACAATATAGGCAATGCCATGCTGCAGAAGAAAGAGTTGCAGAAATCGATGGAGGCCTACAAGATGGCATTGCGACTGAACCCTCAGGACAATGAGACACGTTACAACCTGGCAACAGTGCAGAAGATGATCCAGGATCAAGAGGATCAGCAGGATCAAAGTGAGGGTGAGGGTGAGCAGGAGCAGGAACAGCAGGAACAGCAGGAACAACAACAGCCGCAGCAGCCGCAGGATCAGAATAAAGAGCAGCGTGCCGAACAACCGGATCAACCAGAACAGATGTCGCGTGACAATGCCCGTCAGCTGCTTCAGGCTATTGAGCAGGATGAACAGCAGACTCAGGAGAAAGTGCATCAGATAAAAGCACAGGAGAGAGAACAGCAGGCAGATGATAACAAGAGGAAGAATAAAAACTGGTAAGCGCTGAGCAGTATATGAAAAAAACAGAGAACATACGCATACTCCTCCTCCTCCTCCTGGTTGTGTTGCTTACAGGCAGCATGACGAGGGTGGATGCCCAGGTGACCTTTAAAGCATCCGCACCCGCATCGGTAGTGGAGGGAGAACAATTCAGGTTAAGTTATGTGCTGAACAGGGAGGGTCGGGAGCTACGACTGCCCGATATCACCGGTTTCGATCTTCTGTTCGGACCAAGCACCTCCACTAGTTATAGCCAGCAGACAATCAACGGAAAGACTACCTCCGAGAGCTCCGTCACCTACACCTACATCCTGATGGCGAAGAAGGCGGGCACCTACACGCTACCTCCTGCATCGATCACGGTAGACGGAAGCAACTATAAGTCCAACACATTGCAGATAAAGGTACTTCCTCCCGACGAAGCATCAACGAAAACACCTACTGCTCCCGGCAATAAAGCCGAGGATCGTGCATCCACCGGCTCAGGAACGGCTACTGTCTCTTCCGGCGATGCATTTATCAGGGCCATCGTCTCCAAAAACAGCATTTACGAACAGGAAGGATTCACTGTCACATTTCGTTTGTATACCACACTCAATGTGGTCAATTATGGCAAGATTCAGTTTCCGGAATTTGAGGGATTCATGGTGGAGGAGGTGGATGTTCCCATGAATCAGCAACTACAGATGGAACGATATAACGGAAAGAACTACTATACGGCAGATCTGCGAAAGACATTACTCTTTCCACAACGGGCAGGTGAGATCACGATTCCTGCAGGAAGTCTTGAGATGATCTTCTCCGTTCCCTCGGGAAGAAAAGTATCCACTTTCTTTGGCTCGCAGGAAGTGATGGTGGATGTGAAGAAAGCTTTGAACACCAATCCATTGTCGGTGAAGGTGAAACCTCTCCCAGCTCAAAGGCCGGTCAGCTTTTCCAACGCTGTGGGTTCATTTAACCTTAAGCCGGTGATCAGTGCCACCGAGATGAAAGCGAACGAAGCGATCACCCTGAAGCTGGAGATCTCAGGAACTGGTAACATGAAGCTTATCCGCAATCCCGAGGTGGTGTTCCCTGGCAATTTTGAACTATATGATCCCACGGTGAACAACTCATTCAATGTAACCACCAATGGTCTCACCGGCATACGAAGTGTGGAATACATGGCTATACCCCGATATGAGGGAGATTATACCATTCCACCCGTGGAGTTCACCTTCTTCGATCTCACCACGAACAGCTATAAGACACTCACCACCCCCGCATATGATCTCCGGATAGCCAAAGGTGATCCGGCCGCTGCAGCTGCAAGCAATTATGTCAATAGACAGGATGTGAAGGTGGAGCAGGACATCCGTTTCCTTAAAACCGGTGAACCCTCCTACCTCTCGCAGCATAATTTCTTTGCCGGCTCGCTCAATTACTGGCTCTGGTACGCCATCCCCTTTCTCGTGCTGGTCATCTACTACCTCTTTAACAGGAAACAGGCACGCGAGAATGCCAATGTGGCACTGATGCGTACCAGAAAAGCCAATAAGACAGCTGCCAGACGACTGAAAGCTGCCGGAAGATATCTCAAGGAGCATGACAAGGAACATTTCCATGATGAGGTGCTCCGCGCACTGTGGGGCTATTTCAGTGATAAGCTGTCTATCCCCCTGGCTGAGCTGTCAAAGAACAATATTGAGTCGGAATTGTCGGTATACGGCATCAATGAGCAGCTTACCGACAGGTTCATGCATATCCTGGATAGTTGTGAATTTGCGCGATATGCCCCCGCAGAAAGTGATGCCGAAATGGACCGTCTCTATCAGGACACGGTGGCAGCTATTGGAGAAATGGAAAACAGATTAAAGAAAAAACAGCGCTTATGAAATTGTTTCACCATCTATTCATCGTACAGCTCCTTTTCCTGTGTACAAACGGCGCACTACTGGCACAGGAGAGCGCTGATACCGTTTCTGGCAATGCAGCACAGACTGTGACCACCACCGCGGGCGCGATCCCCCCGGACTTGTCAGCGTCAGCAGCCGCAGCATATCGGGAGCAGGATTACAAGAAAAGTGCAGCACTCTACGAGACGGTTGTTGCACATGCCCTTGCCAATGACATGGTTTCTGCTGAAATCTACTACAATCTTGGAAATGCCTATTTCAGGGATAATCAATTGGCGAAAGCGATTGTTAACTATGAGAGAGCGCTTCTTCTTGATCCTGGTGATGGCGATATCCGGCACAATCTGCGCTTCGCCCGGAACAGAACGGAAGATCGTATCGATGTTGCGGGCAATCTTATCTTTGCCAACTGGTTTATGGCTGTAAGAAACAGCTTCAGCTCCAACAGCTGGGCTGTGATAGGGATTGTGCTCTTTATGCTGTTCCTGATATGCATGGTTGTCTTCCTGTTTGTGCGTTATCTCTGGGCAAGAAAAACCGCATTCTACAGTGGTATTGTACTGTTCTTGCTGGTGATGGTAACAAACATCTTTGCCATCAGTCAAAAAAGAGAACGACTAGATAGAGACTCGGCCATAGTGATGGTGGGGGCAGTCATGGTGAAAGCCTCACCCGATCAGAACAGCAATACACTCTTCGAACTTCATGAAGGTATCAAAGTGAAAATCAGAAATAGTGACAGTAACTGGCTCGAGATAGAAATTGCCAACGGGAGTGTGGGTTGGTTATCAAAGGAACATGTGGAAATAATTTAATAATGAATGAAAGAAGCTATTGAGCGTATCCTTCCTCTGGAGAGAGATCTTTTTTTTGCATTGAACGGCAGCGACTCTCTCTTTCTTGATCAGATGATGTGGACCATCAGCGGCAGGTTTGTGTGGATACCCCTGTTTCTGTGTATCCTTTTTCTCTTTTTCTATAAAACGCCCCGCAAGGAAGCTTTCCTGGTGACACTCTTCTTTATCCTTCTTTTTGTGCTGAGCGACCAGGTCTCGTCAGCACTCTTCAAGCCTCTTTTTGAACGCTTTCGTCCCACGCATCACCCCGATTTCAAGGAGCTGGTTGATATGGTGAACGGCTACAGGGGCGGCAGGTATGGTTTTATCTCAGGACATGCCACCAACAGTTTCGGACTGGCTGTGTTCCTTTCGCTGCTTTTCAAACACCGGCGTGTGACCTTTTTCGCACTGTTGTGGGCCAGCTTAAACAGTTATACCCGTATCTACCTGGGTGTGCATTTCGTGTCGGATATCGTGGGGGGAATGGTGGCAGGCACATTGCTCGCCTTCCTGCTCTATAGCTTGTACATATGGGCCAGAGTGAAGTTGTTCCAGCCGGAGCCATCCTTGAAAAGAATTCCCTATTCACCGAAGCATGGAGAGCTATTATCTTCGTTCATACCTGTTTATATTCTTCTTCTGGTTATTTTCTCACCGTTGCTGGCATCATTGCCTCATTGATAAAAAAAGGAAGTAAAGAAACAGCAGATTTTCATAATTATTATAAGGAAATAGTTTGGGATCTCTTTTTTTTTATGTAAGTTTAGGGCATCAATTAAATGCTCGACATATTATCAACATTAAAATAAGAGGCCATGGCAAGAACAATTACCTTTAATGATTTAAGAGAACTGAAAGACAAACTCCCCGATGGTAGTATCCACCAAATAGCAGCGGAACTGGAGATGAAACCTGAAACTGTGAGAAATTATTTTGGTGGGTACAATTACAAAGAAGGCAAGAGTGTGGGTATACATATCGAACCGGGTCCAAATGGTGGTATTGTTGTTCTCGACGATACCACTATTTTTGATAAAGCATTGAAAATACTCGGTCTGGATGATTATCCCGTACCTGACTCATTTGAAGCAGCAGCACTATAGAACAATTAACCAAAACCCAATTATGGATGCGCAGACGCTCTAAATTGGGTTTTTTCTTTAAGCTAACCTACTACATCTACAGTGTGGAGCCGTAGACGTCAAAAAAATAATGAATATGTCAAAAGATCAGAAGCAACAGGATGCACACGATGAGAAAATGGTCACCGTTGCCATTCATACCTATGAGAAAGCGCACATTTTAAGGACGATTCTTGAATCGGAAGGGATACCCGCTGTCATTCATGGTATCAAGATGATTCAGCCGGTTATCCCCGGAAACGTGCGAGTGAGAATTAACGAGAGTGACCTTCCCCGGGCGCTGCAGATCATTGAGAAAGTGGACTTCTCCTCACAAGTGGAAGATGAATTGAAAGAGACAAGGAATGAAGTGTTGATCCCTGTCGACTTCTCCGATTACTCGCTTACAGCTTGTGAATTTGGTTTTCGGCTTGCCGATGATCTTGATTGCACGGTGAAGTTGTTACATGCCTTCTTTACCCCTTTCTATCCCGCATCGGTACCCTTCGGTGACTCCTTCACCCTGCAGGCTACCGATAAGGATATCTACAAGGATGTGAAGGCCAAGACTGAAAATGAGATGGCAAGTCTGGTATCCAGAATAGAGAGCGGGATCGCAGCAGGCTCTATACCGGATATACCCTACAAGACAGTGCTGGTGGAAGGACTCCCGGAGGAGGAGATCATCTCCTATTCTAAAAAGATGAGACCTACAGCAATCGTAATGGGTACCAGAGGAAGGAATGCCAAGGATCTGGACCTGATCGGGAGTGTCACTGCCGAGGTGATGGAAGGATGCCGTACACCTATATTTGCGATTCCCGAAGGGACAACCATGAGGGGACTTTCAGAAATGAAAAGAATCGTTTTCATGACTAATTTTCAGGAACGTGAGTTCAAAGCTTTCGACATCATGATGAAATTCCTGAAACCTTATCCCCTGAAGATATACCTCGCCCATATCGCCAAGAAAGAGGACGTGTGGAATGAAATTAAACTGTCGGGTATACAGAAGCGGTTTGCTGAATTATATCCCCAGCTACAGATAGCGTATAAGCTTATTGACCAGAATGAGGGTTTGGAAGAGTCTCTTGAAAAGTTCGTCGATGAAAACAAGATTGACCTGATTTCACTCTCCAGCTCTCGCCGTAATATCTTTGCCCGGATGTTTAACCCTGGCATCGCACGCAGGATGTTGTTTCATTCAGACACACCATTGCTGGTGATAAAGGGAATGTGACACACTCTGATCCATTGCCACAAAAAAAAGGATCTCATCAGTGAGATCCTTTTTTTTGTGGCAGTTTTCGCTGCTTATTTGATACCCAGCTTGGTCTTCACCAGTGGTGTGATGTTCACCGCCGATGGGTTCACATAGACAATGGGTGATTGTTGCGTGGAGACATCGAACACAAAGGTGTAGCTGTTTTCATCTCCCACAGCCTTGATGGCATCTGCAATCTTCTTGTTGAGTGGCTCAAGAAGCTTCTGTTGCAATTGCTGCATCTCCTGTTGGCTGTTCTGAAGATAGACCTGGTATCTCTCCTGAATCTGCGCCAGTTGCTTCTGCTGATCCTGTTGTACTGTCTGTGAGGTGGTGTTGGATTTTTCAAACTCTTCTGCCTTTTTGTTAAACTCATCCACCAGTGCCTGTCCATTTTTAGAAATCTCTTCCTGCTTGGTGGTTAATTGTGTTTCAATACCTGACAATTCAGGCATGGCAGTAAAGATCTCCTGGGAGTTAAGATAAGCAAGCTTCACATTCTGTGCAACAGCAGCTATCGGGGCCAGTGCAATAAAAAAGATCAATAATTTTTTTAACATGATTCTATTTGTAATTGATGATTTATAATTCAGTGAAAAAACAGGCTACAAAGATAATCTATTTATATTTAATACCCTAACCTTGAAAGGATCTGATCGCTGATATCGATGCTTGGTGATGCGAAAATAATCGATGTGGCGGAGGCCCTGTCCACCACAATGGTATAACCGTTTTCAGCGGATATCTCTTTCACTGCCTCATAGATATTATCCTGAATAGGCTTGATCAGTTTCTCCTGCTGTTGAAACAATTCACCCTTGGGACCGAAGTATTGATTCCTGAGCTCCTGGATAGCATTCTCCTTGGCTACGATTTCATTCTCGCGTTTTGTTTTCTCGTTGCCTCCAAGAAACACCAGGTCGGCCTGGTACTTCTTGTACATTGCATCCACCACTCCCACTTCCTTATCCACCTCACTCTGCCATTGTTGGGAGAGTGACTCCATCTGCTTGTTGGCACTCTCATAAGCAGGTATCTTACCAAGGATGTACTCCATGTCAATCAGCGCATATTTCTGGGCATAGCTGCTGCCGATGGTCAATGCCATAAATAACCCGATAAAAAATAATGTTTTCTTCATACGATTTTTTATTTATACATTAGGCTGTACGCAACGAGCAGCTTTCATTAACCCTGCGGGAAGGAAGATCATACTCGTTTCATCCAGTTAATTTTGATTCTGTTAATAGAGACACGCAAATGGGTGAATCGTTTAGAGAGACATCAATAAATAATGTTAAAACAGATTCTCTGCCAATGATAGGTCATCTATCCAGCCGGTTTCCCTGTTAGAATTCCTGGCCGATGATAAAGTGGAACTGACTCCCTCCTCGTTGCCTGCTTCCTGTACCGAACACAGTATCAAAACCGTATGCCCAGTCAATACCCATCAACCCGATCATTGGAAGGAAGATACGTGCACCCACTCCTGCAGAACGTTTAAGATCGAACGGATTCAGATCTTTCACATTGTACCAGGCGTTCCCTGCTTCCAGGAAGGCGACTCCGTAAATTGTGGAGTTGGGCTCCAGGATAAAGGGATAACGCAATTCAACGCCAAGGCGGGTATAGGCACGCGCCTGCTGTGCGATAGAGTTATTCTCATAACCCCTCAAGGCGACGTTTTCAGTGGCGAAGGAGTTGGAATACCCGCTCATGCCGTCACCACCCACGTCGAAAGTCTCGAAGGGAGTAAGCTTGTTCTTGTTATAATGGCCTAATATCCCGAACTCCACCCTGGTGGCGATCACCGGTGTGCGTGTAACTGTCGAGGGTGTTAACGGTGTGAAAGTACGTATTTTCAGTTTCCATTTATGGTATTCATTCCATTTATATTTTTCCGGATTACTGTAGGCCATGCTTTCATAATTCTTCCCGTCCCATATGGAGAAAGGAGGTGTGGCGCTCACGCTTAATGTGAATTGAGAGCCTGTTCTGGTATAGATAGGATTATCGGTGGATACGCGCGATAGGGTGAATCCGACCGTGACACTGTTACTTACCCCCGACTGAAAAGGAAACTGATTCCATGACCAGTTTTTAAGTCCGTAACGCTGGTATCCCAATTCAGCCATGAACTGGAAATAATCATCAGGCCACTCGAGCCGTTTTCCGTAACCCAATGTGAGACCAAGCATGCTAAACACCTGATTGGGGTCAGCCGCATATTCAGCCATGTCCTGATAACCTCCGCCGTAACCTCCGCCGTAACCACCGCCATAACCGCCGTAGCCGCCGTAGCCGCCATAACCGCCATAGCCGCCATAACCGGACATGTATGGATCCATATAGCTGTTTTGTGAATAATAATCACTATTGAGACCCGTATAACGTGAATAGTATGCACTCAACGATAGGTTGTTGGGTCTTTTTCCGCCAAACCAGGGTTCCATAAACTGGAATTGATAGGATTGATAGTAACGGCCGTTGGTCTGCGCACTTAATACGAGCGTCTGTCCTTCACCCTGGGGAATAATGCCTCTGTGCATGGAGGGGTTGAGCAGGTTCTGCAGTGAGAAGTTATTCAGTTTTAAACTGAGTTTACCTACCAGGCCTGTAACACCCCATCCGGCAGAGAATTCAATTTGGTCGTTACCTTTCGATGTGAGTGGATAGGTGATGTCCACTGTTCCATCTTCAGGGTTGGGGGTGATACCTCCTGAGATATCCGCTGAGAGTGCTTCCGGATCGAAATGCCCTGTCTGTGCAATCTCACGTACCGACCGCAAGAGGGCATCCTTACTGAATACAGCACCCGGCTTTGTTCTTAGTTCCCTGCGGATGACGTCTTCATACAATCGGTCGTTGCCCTGAATGATCACCTTCTTGATGGTTGCCTTCGGTCCTTCCACCACACGTAGTTCCAGATCCACCGAGTCGCTTTCAATATTGATCTCGACGGGATCGATATTGGAGAAGAGATAACCGTTGTTCTGGTACAGATTGACAGCGGCATCTTCATCCGATAGTAATCTGTCCTGCAGTTTCTTCTGGTTGTAGACATCACCCGGAGCCATATTGAGCAAGTGCCCCAACTGTGAGGAGGGGTACTGCGTGTTGCCTACCCAGTTGATGGAACGAATATGATATTGAGGTCCCTCCTGCAATGCTATCTCGATGTTCACCGTTTTCTCGTCATGTTTATAGACTGTGTCGCGTATTATCTCCGCATCACGAAAACCCTCTTCCTGATATTTGGCGATGAGATTTTTCTTGTCCTCTTCGTACAGATCTTCCACAAATTTTTTCGCACGGAAGATCGTTTTAATCTTGCCCTTCTCATTGGTTTTCTTCATCGCCCATTTAAGCTTACCATCCGAAAGTGCTTCATTTCCTTCAATCTGTATACTGTTGACCTTCAACTTCTCTTTCTTGTCTACTGTGATCTCCAGGAAGACCTGATTTCTTTGGGTAGTGTCGGGACGCTGGAAAATAGTCACCTCGGCATCGCCAAAACCTTTGCCATCAAAAAAGCTCTTGATCATGGTCTCGGCCCTGTCAATCTGAGGTGGTGTGATCTGATTCCCTTTCACGAAACCAATCTTCTCCTCAATATCCTCCTGCTCACTCTTCTTCATCCCGAAGTAGTGAATATCTGCTACCCGCGGCCGGTCGGTAAGTCGTATCTCAAGCCATACACTGTCACCCGCCACTTTTGTCTGCAATATTTTCACATCGGAAAAAAGTCCCTGACGCCAGAATCTTTTCAGTGCGGTTGTGATATCATCACCGGGAATCTGTATCTGCTGTCCTTTCTTCAGCTCGGAAAAACCAACAAGCACAAACTTCTGGTCTTCGTACATCGTGCCCTCCACTCCCGTCACATCAATATCGGCGATATAATACTTCTTGGGAGAGGCGGTATAGTTCACACTCAGATCAACCGTTCCCGCAGAGGGTATGGTGTCGTTGGTTTGTGCCAGGGAAACTGCCTGTGAAAGTATAATTAATAATAGAAGCAAATGGAATGTTTTCTTCAACATTGTGATATTTTTCTTTTCTCTTACTGTCTGTTGTGCAGTGTAGACCCGTTATTGTTCAAATTAAATCTGTTCGCTTATCTTACCGTATCGCCTCTCACGGCTCTGGTAGTCAAGTATCGCCTCATAGAGCTTTTCTTCCCCAAAGTCGGGCCAGAAGGTATCGGTAAAATAAAATTCCGCATAAGCGCATTGCCACAAAAGAAAATTACTGATCCTCTTCTCTCCACCTGTTCTTATCAACAAATCGGGATCGGGAAGACCGCTGGTGGTAAGATAGTTGCTAATGGTTTCTTCATTTATATCGTTTTCCTGTAAGATACCTTTGGTAAAGTCACTCGTTATTTTCCTGGCTGCTTGCGTGATCTCCCATTTCGAGGAATAACTCAGGGCAAGCACCAGGGTGAGCCTCGTTCCATGTGCTGTTTCACGGATACACTCCTCCAGTGTCTCACGCACATTCCCTGGCAGACGATCAATATCACCAATGTATGCAATCCTGACGCCGTTTTTAATCAAGTCAGCTGTTTCCCTGGTGATGGCATATACCATCAGATCCATCAATCCATTCACCTCCTCTGAGGGACGTTTCCAGTTTTCAGTGGAAAAAGCGTAAAGTGTGAGGTATTGAATGGATACGCTGGAGGCAGCTTCAACCACCTTCCTGATCGCTCCCACACCCTCTCGGTGCCCTTCACTTCTCTCCAGCCCCCTGGCTCTGGCCCAGCGTCCGTTGCCGTCCATGATGATGGCTATATGGCAGGGAAGACGGTTATGATCAAGTTTGTCAATTAACGACATCTCTTTAGCGGCTTAATTTTTTTAGTTTCCATGACAGGGATCTTCCCGTATACCGAAGTCCCATGTCAGGTAAATCATTGTAATTGAATACCAGTCGTTGTTCTTCATCAGGCTGCCCCCAATGCCGAAAGGATTCTTCAAGTTCCATTCCGGGGTATGTCTGGTCACATCGAAATCGTCTCCAAACAGTTTCCGCATTGAAAACTCAACACCGATATTCACCCTCTCTTTCATTTTATACTTGAACCCAACTCCAAAGGGTATGTTAGCGTTCAGAAACTCATTCTCTCCAGTGGCATAGGTGATACCTGCACCGACAAACAGATAGGGAGTATATGGTTTAGTCCCCAGATAAGCGTACTTATCACTGTAGGGGAAAAAGTTGAATTCCAGCTGTGTGCCCAGTTCAGCAAAGGTGCGATGAAATGCAGCCTGTTGTCCAAAGGGGAAGTTATTGCCAGATTGACCGGTGTTGCCCGATACATTTCCCGCCAGCAGGTTTGCTTTCATTGCCCAGTGGAAGCTGAGGTTGTACCTTGCTAGCAGCGCTACCGCAATTCCCGGGTTTAGGAAGAGCCTCGTTTTATTGGCATCACCCATATACACTGAACTCCCCACAGCACCTCCCATCTCATATTTATACTTCTGCGCATGAAGCGTAGGTGTGATGGTGAGAAGTAAAAACAGAACTGCTAATAAAGAGAGGTCATTTGTTTCCTTTGCCATTTTCATCCTTTATTCCTGATTTTGAAGGTACATACTATTGTAACGTAAAATCAGTGAATAAATTATCACAGTCATGACCAATAAGGGGCAGAGCGTTTAAATACCTGAATATTTATTGAGTCTTCCTCTCCATACTTCAATAAGTTGCGTCTGGGTTGCAGATATTCCGCCGAATATCCAAATATAATTATCTGCATCGGTGATAATCGATGCGTCTGTTCTTTTCGTAAACGCTGCCGGGAATAGTTGATTCGCCTCCGTTTGTATCCAGTCAAGTCCCGAGTTTTCTGAATAAAGAAGGATGTTTTTCTCCGGCGATGTAGTCATCAGATAAGGCTTATTATCATAAAAGAAGAGGTTGCTTCCCTTCAAGGAAAAAGATAGTGGGATTCTTGAAGGAATATAAGTGATGACCCCGTTCTTTTTCTGAAGAATCCAGATCGTGTTGTTGGGTGTATTGTCCGCTTTTGTTCCTCCAGATAAAAGAATGTATTTGATGGAGAATGAATTGAGATCGTCAATTTTTGCAGCTGAGAACTCTTTTACCGGCATATTTGCAGGTAACCTGTTCATCAGGGTCATGGCAGTGAAGTCTGCCGTCTCCGCAAACTTGAGCGTGTCGTTGTGGTTTACGGCTATCAGGAATTTACCCCCTGTGGCAGAAGGTAGTTCACCATACATTGCTTTCACGCTAAAGGGAGTAGTGACAGGTTCCCAGTTAGCGCCGTCGCTCGATTGATAGACCGTTCCCATGGCCTCGTCACGCACGAAGAGTGCATTCCCTGAGCCTACCAGCGATGAAAGATCGACGGTGTGAGGCAGGCCGGTCACGTTCACCGTAGTCCAGGTTGTACCATCTGTTGCAAGTGTGGTCATGGCTTTTATCACCGTGCCTGTCTGCCAGTAGGTGATAAACAGGTTGTGGAGTGCAACGGTTGCTTGTGATTCTATCGGCTGCGGGATGTGGTTTTGTTGTCTTCTCTCCCAGCTAAGTATATAGGGGTCCTGCTGGTATATGTTCAGTTCAAACGAATATGCTTTCGTCGTTTTCCCGTCGGGGGCGGTGGTCGTTATCTTTCTCAACCTGTTCACCTTGATTGAATCTGTTTGTTTCCAGACGAAAGTGCTGTCGGGCTCCAGTGTAAGCATCACCTGAGAAAAAGAACCGGTTGAGCTCTGCCCCCTGATGTTCAGCAACACACTGTCCACATGAAATTGAAAGGGTAATGGTTGCTTGTTGAATATTTTTCCGTTGATCTGATCAATGGTGAATTGTGTAGTGGATAGAAGGTTTGTCGTGTCGGTTCTGGAGGTCAATGAGATTGCATAAATCTGTGCATTGGGTGAATACTCAATGTTCTCTTCTGATGAATTAAGGCAAGAGGAAAAGAGCAACAGTATCATGACAAGCAGCGATGCCAGGAGGTAATATATAGATCTCATTTGTTTCAAAAATATTGTACAACACGTTTAAGTTATGCAAAAGTAGAAAGATTTTTCGCTTTAACCATATTAAAATGAATATTTAAAGAATATTTCGACTTATTTTACTCTTTATATGAAATTGAACTGAATCTAAATATTTTTTAGTATCTGTTATTTCTCCTTGTATATCAGGTGCTTTTACTCCTGACAGTAATCTCTTCTCGGACCTCTCTACAAACGCTTCATCCCAGCATGCTGTGTCGATGAACGAGGATAACAGTTTGGCTCCCCCTTCCACTAAAAGAGAGTGGATGCCCTCCATGTAGAGTGCGTCAAGCATTTGCCTGACAGTGTCTTTGCTGAAGTCGATAACGATATGTCTGGCATGGTGATACAGCCATGCATTATCCGGCACTGAGGCGGTGAAAATGAGGGTGGGTGTTGTCCCGTCGAACAAAGCTGCGTCAGGCGAGATCCTGTTATCCCTGTCAATCACGATTCGTGTGGGATGGTTACCAAACCATTTTCTAGATGTCAGCTGAGGGTTGTCGAGTATTGCGGTGTTGGTTCCCACGATGATACCCTGCACCTGGGTGCGTAACTTATGTACGATGCTGTGTGTGATGCTGTTGGATATGATGGCAGGACGTTTCTCCTCCATTGATGTGCGGTGATGATCCATGAAACCATCCCTGCTTTGCGCCCATTTGAGAAAAACAAAAGGTCTGTGATAGAGATGATTCACGAAGAAGATCCTATTCTGCTCAGCTGCTTCCTCCGCCATCATGCCTACAGTAACATCAATGCCGCTCTTGCGCATCATTGCGATGCCCTTGCCGGCCACATGCGGATTGGGATCGGTGAGAGCTACCACCACCCGTGGTATCTTTCGGGCGATAATCAGTTCAGCACAAGGTGGTGTGTGGCCATGATGCGCGCAAGGTTCAAGCGATACATAAAGGGTTGACTGCGAAAGTAATGATGGCTCTTTGACCGAGGCGATGGCATTCACCTCGGCATGTGCCGTTCCGTACTGCCGGTGGTAGCCTTCACCAATGATCCTGTTGTGGTGCACAATGACAGCTCCCACCATAGGATTAGGGTTTGTAAAACCTTCCCCCTTGCGGGCCAGTTGCATACATCGCTGCATAAATATCGGATTTAGCGTCATTTTAATTATCTTTGTGCGGTCATGCATCGGACTGTGCAACCGACCGACCGCTCATGTGAATCATCGTCATTCAATAGGTAAAACACTGTCATGCAGCATATCAATCAATATATCAGGCAGGAACTGAAGGAGCTATACACCCCGCCCGAGATATCAATCCTCAGCCGGCTCATTCTCGGTGAGATTGACAGCACCTCAACTGACCACCTTCCTGCAGACAAATTTACTCATTTATCCGGTTTGAAAGCGGGTAAGCTGGAAGAAATTCTCTCCAGATTGAAAAAGAATGAGCCTTACCAGTATGTGTTCGGGAAATGTGAATTCTATGGACTTGAATTCAGGGTAACCCCAGATGTGCTCATCCCCCGTCCTGAAACCGAGGAGCTTGTGGAGTGGGTCCTCTCTGAAAATAGCATGGCGGACCGCTTTTTGGATATCGGAACGGGTAGCGGATGTATCGCAGTTACATTAGGTAAAAAAATCCCCGCGGCAGCGATTCATGCATGGGACATATCCGACGGTGCACTCGCGATTGCGGCTGAAAATGCAGCCTACAACGGGGTGGTCGTTCAGTTCTTAAAGCGTGATATATTACAATCGTTCAGTGCGGAGACCTCATTTGATGTGATCGTGAGTAATCCGCCTTATGTCATGGAATCTGAAAAAGTGACCATGGAGGAGAATGTGCTTCATTTTGAGCCCCACGAAGCACTCTTTGTGCCGGATAATGATCCGCTGCTCTTTTATAGGCGTATTGCCGAAGTGGCACTGGAGATGCTTCATGAAGGAGGGAGGCTTTATTTCGAAGTCAACAGAACAAAGGGAGCGTCGATCTGTTCGATGCTGCAACAAAGAGGATATCTGGAGGTGGAATCCAGAAATGACCTCTCCGGCAATTTACGAATGATTAAGGCTGTAAAACCGCGTGACCATGGATAAGCCGTCAATACCAATCACCGAGGAGCAGGCTTTCGCGCGGATGGCTCGCATGTGTGCACGGAAAGAGTACTGTTGCTACGATGTGAGAAGGAAGCTTCTGAGACTGAATATTCCAGACCAGACCGTTGAGAGAATTATCGGGAGACTGTTAAAAGGTAAGTTCATTGATGAGGAGCGTTTTGCGAGGTGTTATATCCATGATAAGTTGCGCTTTAACAAGTGGGGGAGAATGAAAATTGAACGCTCACTGCGGCAAAAACAAGTGGCGGCAGGTCTGATAGCCGATCTCTTTTCTCATTTCCCCGATGGCTCCCTCAGTGAATCGCTGCTTCCTTTGCTGGAGAAGAAAAGAAAAAGTATCACTGGGAAATCGGCCTATGAGAAGAATGGCAAGCTTATCAGATATGCCCTGGGTAGAGGTTTCTCCATGAGTGAGATTATGAACTGCATGAAGAGAATGGACCTTGATGAACTCCCCAATGAGACAGATTGAGATTTTGAATGAGTTATCCTACTTTTTCTTTCCAAACGTGTGTGCGGTATGCGGTGAAGAGTTGCTCCATGCCGAGAAGAGCATATGTCTGCGATGCCTCTATAAGCTACCAAGAACCCATAACTTCAGGGAAGAGGAGAATGCTGCCGAGAAACTGATGGCAGGGAGGATACCGTTTGAAAGGATTGCCTCCTTTTGTGTCTACACAAAGGGAGGCATGCTGCCTCCGTTGATCCATCAACTTAAATATTATCATAACCCCGCTATCGGTGTTTTGTTGGGACGTCTCTATGGTGAGGATCTGCGCGGGAGTGATTTCCTGAAGCCGGTAGATATGATTGTTCCCGTGCCGCTACATCCCAGAAAGGAGAAGAGTCGTGGTTATAACCAGGCCGCTATGATCGCACAGGGTCTGTCGGATGCTACATCACTCCCTCTGTCTGTGGGTAATCTGGTGAGGATGGTATACAATCCCACGCAGACGAAACGTACCCGGACACAACGGTGGGAGAACGTGAGAGATATCTTTGAAGTGAAAGAGCCAGCTACTTTTGCCGGTAAACACCTCCTGCTGGTGGATGATGTGGTCACTACCGGTTCTACCCTCGAAGCCTGCGGCGTGGCGTTGCTCGTCTGTGAGCATGTAAAACTAAGCATTGTCACCCTCGGCGAAGTTTTTTGATTACATTTTTTAGGAATTCATCGGTTATTAATTTTGAAAAATGTATTTTTGTGATGAATATGCGAAATAGTCAATAATCAGTTATGAAGACAGTAAAGAAATTAACGGCCGAGAAACTCCTCAAGATCAAAGCGATCAAGTTACAACCTACCAACCCGTTCACCTGGGCCTCCGGATGGAAATCACCCATATATTGCGACAACCGTAAGCTTATGTCGTACCCCACCACACGCAATTTCCTGAAAATTGAGTTTGCCCGCATCATCCTGGAGAAATATCCTCAGACAGATGCGATTGCAGGTGTTGCCACGGGAGCAATCGCCCCGGGTGTGCTGGTAGCTGATCTGCTTGGATTACCTTTTGTTTATATCCGATCCACACCTAAAGATCACGGTCTGGAAAACCTGATCGAAGGGGATCTGAAACCGAAACAGAAGGTGATTGTGATTGAGGACCTGGTCTCTACGGGTGGCAGCAGCCTGAAGGCTGTGGAGGCCATACGTCGCGACGGATCGGATGTGCTGGGCATGCTGGCTGTTTTCACCTATGGACTACCACAAGCCGTCAAAAATCTGCATGAATCGAGGGTGGAGCTTACCACGCTCTGCGATTACGATGCAATTCTGGATGAGGCACTGCTGACGGATTATATCGATGAATCGGAACTTAAAACCTTGCAGGATTGGCGCAGAGATCCTGAAGGATGGGGTCAGACGCCTAAAAAAGAGAGGAAATGACCGAGTTTGTAAGCGATGTAAAAACGATTCTCCATAATGCTGCCGATGTGTACCGCGTGCTCTCTGATCCGCGCAAGCTGGAGCAGGTGAAAGAAAGGATTCAGGAAGAAAAAATCAAGGACTTCACCTTTGATCAGGAGAGTATCTCCTTTCGTGTCGATCCTATAGGAGAGGTGCGTTTCCTCGTGGTGGAACGGGACCCGTATAAACTGGTGAAATTGAAGTCGGAGAAGCTGCCATTCGATCTCTTTTTGTGGATACAGCTGGTTTCTAAAGCAGAAAAAGACACAAGATTACGCATGACCCTACAGGCCGACCTGAACCCTTTTATCAAGGGGATGGTTGAAAAACCGATGAAAGAGGCAATCGATAAAATTGCAGACGCACTTACACAGTTGCCTTACGACCGTTTATAAGCCGGTTGTCGATACAATTGTGTCGAGCATCTGTCAGCATTGTCCGCTATTTGTCGATCACTTTGAGTCGGACAGTTTCACCTTCGTTCATTGCCACTTCCACAAAGCCGTCGTCGTTCAATAATTCCTTACCGTTCATTGTCACAGCCGATGCATATGCCGGCACCTTTAACCTGAACGTACTCGATACCTTCGCTTTAAGTGTGATGTCGGCCACTTTTTTATTGGTCCATGCTGCATCCACCTCGGCACCTCCACGTACACGCAATCCTTTAAATTCTCCCTCTGCCCAGTTGTCGGGTAGTGCAGGCAGCAGATGGATATAGCCATCCTGACTTTGGATAAGCATCTCGGCTATGCCCGCGGTGCCACCGAAGTTGCCATCAATCTGAAAGGGGGGGTGCGCACAGAACAGGTTGGGATAAGTTCCCGCCCCTCTGCGCATGCTCATCTCTGTCCCCCCCGCAGGGATCAGCAGGCTTTTCAGTAGCTTGTATGCCCTGTTTCCGTCATGCAGGCGCGCCCAAAAGTTCACCTTCCAAGCACGGGACCAGCCGGTACCTTCATCACCACGACGGTTGAGGGTGTTGCGGGCTGCTTCCGCCAGTGCGGGTGTGGTGATGGGTGATATCTGGTTAGAAGGATGCAGACCATAGAGGTGAGATACATGTCTGTGTTTGGGATCTTCCTCTTTATAATCCTCAAGCCACTCCTGCAGGTAACCTTCGTCACTGATCTGCATGGGGGGAAGCCTGGTCAGTGCCTCCTCAATAGCAGTGGTGGTCTCATCTTCAATCTCCAGTATCACTGCTGCCGAGAGGATGTTGGTGAAGAGCTCCCTGATGATCTGACCATCCATGGTAGGGCCCATACATACATAGACGGGATCATTGCTCCCGGGAAGATAGAACCCGTTTTCGGGAGATGAGGAGGGTGCTGTCACCAACCATCCGTTGGTCGGTTCACTAATCATGCTGCTTAGAAAGTAACGTGCAGCACCAACAAGCGTGGGATAGACCGATGCAAGGTAGGTTTTATCCTGTGTGAAGGCGTAATGTTCCCACAAATGCTCACAGAGCCATGCTCCCCCCGTGTTGGTAGCACCCCAGGAGGCATGTTCCCCTGGTGCGGTGAACCTCCAAGGATTGGTCATCATATGGGCAACCCATCCCTCAGCACCATAAAAGGTGGAGGCAGTAGCCTCTCCCGACGGCACAAGTGCCTGCGTATAGTCGATCAGTGGCTTATGCAGCTCCGACAGGTTACACACCTCGGCAGGCCAGTAGTTCATCTGCACGTTGATGTTGAGGTGATAATCACCGTTCCATGGTGTCTGCAGCTGATTGGTCCATAGTCCCTGCAGGTTGAGGGGCATACTCCGTTCATTGGTGCCACTGATCATCAGATAGCGCCCGTATTGAAAGTAGAGTGCCGCAAAAGCAGGGTCGTCGGAGGCTTGAAAAGCGGTTAAACGTGTGTCGGTTGGGGTGATGTTGTCCTGTTTACCCAGGTTGAGTGCTACACGATCAAATTTTTTCCTGTAAGACGCAATATGCTCCTTCTTCAGCTGGCTGTAGGAGTGCTCTTTAGCCTCTGCAAGCAGACGGTCTACCGTGGAGAGATACTCCTTGTCGAGCATGTCGGTGGCGGTGGAGATAAATATCAGCACTTCATCTGCCTCCGACACGTTCAACGACTTGCCAGATGAGGTGAGTCTCCCTCCACTCGGCACAATCTCCATCCTGGTAAAGTAGCGCACCCCGTTAACGCCGTCATGACCATCATTCAGCTGTCCTTCCATCCAGATACTGTTCTCCTTCACCGTCACTGCCGCCCGCTCAGGACGGCTTAGCTCCACCCCGAAGGAGACCGATTTTTTCTTGTCGGCCGCTATTCTTACAACCAGCAGGTCGTGACTGTGCGAAGCCAGGTACTCTCGGGTGTAGGTCGTGTTGCCCAAGCTGAATTGCGTGGTGGCCACCGCCTCGTTCAAAGAGAGGGTACGCACATAATTGCTGATGGTGTCACCCTGAGGGTAGGAGTAAGTGAGATGCATGTCGCCCAGCAGCTGGAAGCTGCCGTAGGGGGCATCCTTGCCCTTGCCTAAAGCGGAGCCTTCACCCCCGCAACGGAAATGAGCGTACATCAGCTTCTGTGCCTCAAGATTCCTGCCGGCAAGAAGCAGCGCTTGAATTTCAGGAAGATAGCTGATGGCTTCCTGATTGAGTGCTTCACTGTCTTCGCTGCCCGACCACATGGTGATGTCGTTGAGTACGATATGCTCGGTGTAGACAGCACCATCCGGCATCATGCCGAGGCGTCCATTACCCAAAGGAAGGGTCTCTTCCCATGTGGCGGCAGGTGAATGATAGCGTAAAGCCAGCTCCTGCGCCCGCTGAGGCCTGTTGCAGGATAGCAACGCTGCTGCCGCGATGGCAAGAGAGAAAAATGCTCTTTTCATAATCCTATGGTTGTAATCAGTTAAGTGTTTCTTTACATGTAAACGCTACTCAATCAAAAAGGTATCTCTCAGTCTGATGTCGTCCGATGCTGCTCCAATCATCACAGTAAACGCTCCCGGTTCAGTTACTCTTTGCATCTGGCGGTCATAAAGTGCGAGATCATCATATTTCAATGTGAAGGTTACTCTTGTTGATGCTCCCTTTTGGATATGGATACGCCGGAAATCTTTCAGCTGTAGGGGAGGGGTGACTACCGAGCTCTGGTTGTCACGCAGGTAGAGTTGTACCACCTCCTCACCGTCCCTCTTGCCGTCGTTGGTAATGGTGCAAGCGACCTCTACCTGTTCCTTTTCAACATGGATGGTAAGATCACTGTATTGGAAATGGGTATAGCTGAGGCCATAGCCGAAAGCATAGAGCGGGGAGCTGCTGCCGTCGATATACTCCGCCTGTCGGCCCAGTGAGTAGTAGACCGGAAGCTGCCCCACAGAGCGTGGTACGGTAACGGGCAACCTGCCCGCAGGATTATAATCTCCAAAAAGGATATCAGCGATACCATTGCCTCCCTCCTGTCCGGGATACCACGCCGTAAGCAATGCATCTGCCTTATGTGCAGCGTTGTTCATGTTGAGTGGCCTTCCCTGGATATAGATCACAATAAGTGGCTTGCCCGTCGCGGCAAGTGCATTGAGCAACTTCTCCTGATCACCGAGCAGATGGAGTGTGCTCCGGTCGTAGCCCTCTCCCGAATCCATGTCGGAGAGGATCTCCTCCCCGCGGTGGGCGACAGCGGCTGCTCCCGTCTCCAGATACTCGGTTTTGAAATCACGAGCGCTCGATCCTCCCACCACCAATACTACTACATCCGACATGCGGGCTGTCGCTACCGCCTCGTCTATGTTGGTTTGGGTGGTGTCCCTGATGGCGCATCCTTTGGCGTAACGTACAAGCGTGTGAGGACTTGCCGCATTCCTGATCCCGTCAAGCAGGGTCACAATATGGTCCCTTTCCTGCGGAGCGGTGTAGTCGCCCAGCTGGTTGTAACTATTATCAGCATTAGGGCCAATGACCGCGATGGAGCTTATCTCCCTCGAAAGAGGCAACAATCCGTTTTCGTTTTTAAGAAGCACGGTCCCCTGACGGGCTACCTCGCGGGCAATCTGTTTATGTGCATCACTTCTTACAATCCTGGCCGCCTTTATTGGGTCCACATAGGGATTCTCGAATAGACCCATCTCAAACTTCAGTCGCAGAATATTACTGACAGAGTGGTCTATATCCTCCATTGAGATGAGATTGTCTGCCAGTGCCTGCTCCAGGTTTCTGCCATAGGCATTGCCTCCCAGATCAATATCGACACCTGCCTGTAAAGCCATGGCGGCAGCATGTCTCACATCAGGAGCCACGCGATGCGTGCCGGCTATACCCTCAATGCTGCCCAGGTCGGAAAAGACAAATCCCTGAAAACCCCACCGGTCGCGCAGCAGCTCCTTCAGCAGGAAGCTGCTGGCGGTAGCAGGGACGCCGTCGATGGCGTTGTAGGAGGTCATGATGCTCATCGCTCCCGCATCAATGGCCATACGGAATGGTTCCAGGTGATCCGAGAAGAGCTCCCGCATCCCGATGTTTGCTTTCTGTCCGTTATGACCTCCTAAAGGGATGCCATACGCAGCAAAATGCTTCAGGGTGGAGTAGAGCTGATGGCTGCTCTGAGGATCATCACCCTGCAGCCCTTGAACGAAGTGACTGCCCATGATGCCGGTCAATAGGGGGTCCTCACCGAAGGTCTCTTCCATGCGCGACCAGCGTGGTTCTCTGGCTACATCGAGGATGGGACCGTAGCCGATATGTGCTCCCTGCAGGCTTGCCTCCAGCCCTATAGCCCCGGCCATCGCCCTTATCAGTTCCCTGTTGAAGGTGCCTGCCTGTGCCAGTGAGGTGGGGAAGACGGTAGTACCTATGGCCATATGCCCGTGGGGGCACTCTTCCGCAAAGAAGAGAGGGATACCCAGGCGGGTCTCCTCCAGTGCATAACGCTGCAATGCATTGAGTGCTTTCGCTGCCAGCTCGGGGTTGAGGCCTGTCTGCAGTGTCTTCTCTGTCCAGGGGTCGGCACGCAGTGTTGCCCATAGCGATCCCGGGGGCATGCGCTGCATCCTCTCCCTGAAGAGGGATGAGGGCTCAACAGTGTGATTCCCTGTTTTGTGATACATCTCCCATCCCGTGGGACAGCATAGCTGACCTATCTTCTCTTCCAGCGTCATCCTGGCAAGCAGGTCGGCCACCCGCTCGTCGGTGGTGGCCGATGCATTTTTGTAGATATGTTGTGACAGGGTTAGTTGAGCTGTCATCAAGAGGCAGCAGATGCCAATAATTAAAAATTTCATATTTATATCGTTACAAAAAATCGAGTTCTCCGATTGCCAATGATTTACCATCTCCTGCTACTCCGGTAGCTTCAATCCGGATATATCTGGTTGTTACGGGTTGAGTAAAATGATGTGATCTGGGTGTGGGGTCATTGATCAGGTTGCCGAAAACAAAGCTCTCCACCGTATTCCACCGTTCACCATCTACACTGACCTGCAGGATTCCTTGTGCCATCATCCCATCGCCATGAACGGTTTGCGGGGTATAGACCATGGCACGAAGGCTCTGTTCCGTTCCCAGGTCTATTGCGATGTAATGGGGGCCGGCACTTCTCTTCGACTGCCAGTATGTGCGGGGACTGGCATCGAATGCAAGTGCAGCATCATGCCTGTGCTGCTCGCTGCTGACTGCCAGCAGCATCCACTCCTTTTTCGCTATACCAAACTGTTCATTGTGCACTGACCCTTTGATGTTGTTGGTGTATGATACCGCTTTCAGCTCTTTTCGTTCAACTTTTACCGGTTGCGTGTATCTGATGGAGCTTTGTGTTGGTTCACTGCCATCGAGTGTGTAGAATATCTCATACCCTGCATTCAGGTTGCCGGCAGCATTCTCCCCGTGAGGGTTCCAGTTGAAGTCGGCCTGCCTGGGTGCGATGGAGACCATACCCTCTTTGTCACGCGTGAAGGTCAGCTGTGGTGGGCGGGTTTGGTAGTAATGTGCTGATACATGGCTTATAGCAGGATCAAGCCTCGAGGCTGTCACCCTGATGCGGATCTTCTGCGTAACCACCTCCGGAAAACGAAGAATCCGTTTATATCCGATGTTTGTTGCCGTGGCTATCTCCTTCCACCTGTTCCCTATCCATGCATCTACCGCATGTGCCTCCACCCGTTCACTGTGGGTGGCGATTGCCTCTTGCAGCATCAGGCGGTTGATTTTCACCGGAGCAGGCAGGTTAATGATGATTTCCCTGTTCTTTTCCTTCAGCAGGTGATAGGTGTTGGGATTGCCGTCCAGCAACGCTGCGGGGCCTTCGGCTTCCCGTAGCAGATTCATATCATAGGTCTCTCTGATCCGTTTGCCTGTCTCTTCCAGCACAGCCACATCTTCAGGTGAGAACCTCCCTTCCCTGTTGGGAGGAATATTGAGCAGGAAGGTAGAGTTTCCGCCCACGGAACGTTCGTAGATATCAAACACATCGTCGGCACTTCGTACCTTCTGGTGGGTGTCATCACGGTAGAACCACCCTTCACGGATGGAGGTGTTGGTTTCAGCCTGCTGGTAGTGCAGGTATTTTCCCTTGTAAAGCATCTCACGGGAGCCGAGATCATGTTCCGTGCGGTCGTGGAAATATGAAGTGGTGTCCGGGTCATCGGGGTAGGTGATCACGTTCCACTCAGTTTTGCGCGTTGCTCCCGCCTCATTGCCACACCATCGGATGTCTTCACGACCGAAAATAACCGCTTTGGGAGCCAGGGTGCGGATCAGTTTCTTCCATGCCGGATAGTTATAGGTCTGTCCCCCTTTTCTTTTGGGGTGCGCCCCGTCGAACCATACTTCATGAATCTCCCCGTATTCGGTCAGGATCTCGAAGAGCTGGTTCAGGAAATATTCGTTGTAATCATCCACCTCGAACGTGAAAGTGGTTTTATTGCTGTAGGGGCGACCGGGCACCTGGCGGGGAATAGTACGTTGGCTATAGTTGCTGAGGTTGCCGTAGATCCCTTCCGGATGCTCAATCTGGAACAGGTCCGCCGGGGACATGTAAACACCCAGCTTCAGCCCATATTTTCTGCATGATGCCGACAGTTCTCCGAGCACATCTCCTTTTCCGTTCCGATAATTTGTGGACATGATACCGTGTTGGGTATAACGACTCTGCCACAACACAAATCCGTCATGATGCTTTACAGTAAGGATGACCATTTTCATCCCGGCAGCTTTCATTGCCTGACACCACTGATCGGTATCCAGGTTCTTCAGATCGAAAACAGCAGGATCCTCCGTTCCGCTACCCCATTCCAACCGGGTGAAAGTGTTTGGCCCAAAGTGAACAAAAGCGATGAACTCATTTCTGAGTGCCTCCATCTGATTTTTTGATGGAATCACATGCGCGGCTTTTTGAATGATCAGCTCTTTACTGTCGCCCTCATCTATCCTGATAGTGTTTGCAGGTGTCATTGTTGGTTGTGCCGCGATAAAGAACGACGACAAGATGATTGAAGCGGTAAGCAGGGTTATCCTTTTTAGCATAGTAGTCATTTACAGGTGTCTGATGGGAAAGTTTAAAAAACTTTCATTTCACCATTATTAATTTTGAAAAGAAAAAACCAAGGGCATCCCCTCCCAATTTTTGATCACAGGTAGATAGACACGGGTCTTCTCGCCGATCATCTCCCATTTCACCACTTTATTGGTGTGTAAAAGGATAATCCTGGTTCCTTTAACAGGTCTGTTACCTTCCCATTCGATGAACGAGGGCTGCTCATCGTGGGTGGAGGGTATATAATGGGCATACAATGTTTGCTTATTCTTGTCGGCAGTAAACCATACGTTACCGCTTTGGTAATGGGGTGTGATGCGTGTGCCATATATTCCTTTCCCATTTTTTTCCATCCAGTCGCCCACTTTCTTCAATATCTCTTCCACCTCCGGCTGAATGATTCCTTCGGGTGTGGGGCCTACACCCAGTAGTAAGTTGCCACCCTTGGCAGTCACTTCAATGAGTAGTGCCATCACTTCACCGGCAGTTTTGAATGTTGCATCGGGTATCCATCCCCAGTCACTGCTTAAAGGGATACAACTTTCCCAGGGGTAGGGTAGCTGTTGGGCCGGGATCGACCGCTCCGGAGTCTGGTAGTTTTCATATTTCCCCCGTATGGTGCGGTCCACAATAAGTATGTCCGGCTGATTTTCTCTTACCATGCCGGCGATCTTTTCCATATCGATATCCTGTCGCGGAGGGGCCACCCATCCGCCATCGAGCCAGAGAATGTCTAATTCACCATAGCGGGTCATCAGCTCCTCAAGCTGGTTGAAGGTGAACTGTTTGAACTTCTCCCATCGCTGCGGGTGTCTCTCAATCTTGTAGTTGACATTTCTGTTGGGGGTGGCATAATAATCCCACCAGTAATACTGGCTATGCCAGTCGGGTTTGGAGAAATAGGCGCCCACCATGAAATCATTTTGCCGGAAGGCGTCGAACACATACCTGGCTACATCTGCTTTGGGATGATTGGCAAAGGGCCCCTGTGCGATGGAGAAATCGGATTCTTTCGTGTCGAACATACTGAAACCGTCGTGATGCTTGGTAGTGAAGATGGCATATTTCATCCCTGCCCGGCTCATGATGTGGCTCCACTGCTCAGGGTCAAAATCAACCGGATTGAACTGCTCTTTCAGTCCCCAGTACCATCGCTTATACGCTTCATAGTTCACCGTGCTGTCGCGGGGTATCCAGTCCACATCTTCAGAACAGATCGACCAGGATTCAACTATACCGGGAACGGAATACAATCCCCAGTGAAAGAGCACGCCGAATTTAAGATCCTGCCAGCTCTCAAGCTTTTCCAGAACGGACGCTTCCCGGGGCCATACGTACCCGTCCGACTGTTCATGGACAAACCCTTGCTGGGAATAGAGCATAAGCGTAAAGAACATCCCACCTATTACCAGCTGTATTCTTTTAATCGATAACTTCATCTCTCTTTCATTAATTATTTTGTCTTACACGATACTTCTCTTATAGGCCTTGATGCCATACCACGCCACCACCATAAAGCAAATCAGCGGTAGGATGAACGAAGCATTTACCGCGGGAAAGAGATCACCAATAGTGCCCATATCGATGATTCTTGCCTGTAATGGGGGGAGAATAGAGCCGCCAAGGATGGCCATGATCAGTCCAGCCGCCCCAAACTTGGAATCTTCGCCCATACCTTTTAATGCAATGCCATAAATGGTGGGAAACATGAGCGACATGCAAGCAGAAACAGCAACTAGACTGTATAAACCCCAGATGTTCTGGAGGCCGATAACACCGAGCATAAGGATCGCTGCGGTGATGGCGAAGGTACGTAACATCTTCCCCGGGTTGAAGAACTTCATCAGATAGGTTGCAAGAAACCGGCTGACACAGAAAATGACCATTGCCGCAATATTGTATTTCTGTGACATCACCTCCGCTGCCTGCTCTCCCATACCCTGTGCCATGAAAATGCGTGTGCCGTACTGAATGATGAAGGTCCAGCACATGATTTGTGCCCCTACATAAAAGGACTGGGCGATCACCCCTTCCCGATAGTTGGAGACAGCGAAGAGTCGTCTGATGGTGGCTCCAAAATGAAACGTTTTATCTTTGTCGCCATTTATGGGCATCCTCATGAAAAGGATCAGAAGGAACATTGCCAGCACCACCACACCTATTGCAAGATAGGGAGCTATGAGGATGGTGAGGTCGGACTGGTTCATCACTGCGAACTCGCTGTCGGACAATGATGCCCTTTCGGCGGTACTCATGGGATTGAGACGTGCCTGTATCAGATTCATGGCAACGTACATCCCGGCCAGCGACCCCAGCGGATTGAAAGACTGGGCCAGATTAAGCCTTCGGGTTGCATTCTCCTCTGGTCCCATGGTGAGGATGTATGGGTTGGCACTGGTCTCGAGAAACGACAAGCCACAGGTAAGGATAAAATAGGCTGCCAGGAAAGGATAGTAATCGCCCGACATTTTTGCCGGGAAAAAGAGGAAAGCACCCATGGCATACAGTAACAAGCCAACCAAGATGCCCGACTTGTAAGAGAATTTCTTAATGAAAATGGCTGCAGGAAAGGCCATAGCGAAATATCCTCCATAGAAGGCCACCTGAACCAGCGCTCCCTGGGTCACATTCATACGGAAGATCTTTGAAAACGCCTTTACCATCGGATTGGTGATATCGTTGGCAAATCCCCATAGGGCAAAACAGGTGGTAATAAGTATAAACGGCAACAGGTAGTTAACGCCATGATGCTTCAGTAATGACAGTTTCGTTTTATTCATTGCATTGATTTATGTAACAACTCCTTTTTTTAAAATGATATTGGCATATAGTGCCTCTTCACCTGTGGCTACCACGGCATAGGAGCTCTTCGCTCTTTCATAGAATGCGAATCGCTCCAGATAACAGATGGAATAAGGCTCCCCTGAATCCTGAAGGATCGCTTTGTAGTCATCCCAGATCTCCGGAATGTAGGTGTCTCCCTGAACAACTTCCATCAGAAAGACCTGGTGGGTGCTGTAACTGTCAAGAGGAAAAAGTTCCATCAGGGCCTGTAGAATATCTCTACCCGATAAACCGTCTGCACGAACTACATGCTGGGAAATGGTGTGACACGGGAAATTGCCATCGGCAATCACAATTTCATCACCATGTCCCATCTCCATCACAGTTTTCACCAGTTGCGGTGAAAGAATCTTAGGTATCTTCTTCAGCATAGTCAAAAGCAGCTTAGCACCGTTTACTTGTAAATAGGGCCAAATGTGTGACATGCACGATAGTCGGCACCCTCCTTGTCCATACCGAAAGCATTCCATGCCGAAGGACGGAAAATGTCGTTTTCATCCACATTATGCATGCATACCGGTATACGGAGCATGGATGCAAGCGTGATCAGCTCTTTGCCTATATGGCCGTAGCTGATGGCTCCGTGGTTGGCTCCCCAGTTATTCATCACTGAGTAGACATCACTGAACGCTGCCTTGTCGGTCAAACGAGGTGCAAACCACGTGGTGGGCCATGTTTTATCGGTACGCTCATTGAGCAGACGGTGTATTTCCGGATCAATCTCCACGGTCCACCCCTCAGCTATCTGTAATACAGGTCCCAGGCCTTTCACCAGATTTAAACGGGACATGGTTACAGGAATACCACCCTCAGAGAGGAAATTGGATGAGTAGCCTCCTCCTCGGAAATAATCACGGTTCGCGGGGTACCAGGTGGTGGCTGCCAGGCATGCTTCTGCTTCATCTTCCGAAATATCCCAGTGAGGTTTCAATGCCGGCTCACCCTGGAGCCGTTGTTTTCCCGTACCATCGAGCGTGGTGGATCCTGAATTGATCAGATGGATGATGCCGTTAGCAGCGATCCCTGTCAGTTCTTTGCCGGTAACACGTTTTACTGACTCCGGACTCCAGTATGTGCGGACGTCGGAGAAGAGTTGCGCCGTGTTGGTGAGCAGATGGCCGAAGAGCATGGCTGTGCCGTTGAGTGCGTCATTTTCAGTGGCTATCACAAATGCCTCTCTTATGCCGTTCCAATCGAAGGAACTGTTGAGAATAGCTTCTGCAAAATCACCGTTCGGCAAGAAATCGGTCCATTGACGTTGTCCCTGGAATCCCGCAGCGATGGCATTATGACCGATAGCCTCCTCTTTGAATCCGAGTGCTTCGAGCTTTTTATTACCGGTCATCAGATCCCGGATGATAAGCGTCATTTTTACCACAAACTCCCAGTCGGCATCCATGGCTGCCCTTGGTTTCCTTTTCTCTTCCGTGTTGAAATCGCTTCCCTCGTTCTTCTTGCAATATTTTTCAGTCCATAGCATTGCTTTGGTGAACTCCTCCCTGTCGTAGATATTCTCTTGTATGCGACGCAGGATCTCGGTGGAATCGACCGATTCGTTCCGCATACCGAGGTACTCCTGAAAAAAATCGGGATTCACCATCGATCCCGCGATACCCATCGATACACTCCCTATGGAGAGATAGGATCGGCCACGCATGGTGGCTACCGCCTGTGCCGATCTGGCAAAGCGCAACAGCTTCTCAGTCACATCCTCGGGGATGTTGTTGTCGGTGCTGTCCTGAATGTCATGGCCATAGATGCCGAAAGCAGGTAGTCCTTTTTGTGCATGAGCAGCCAGCACTGCTGCCAGATATACAGCCCCGGGACGCTCGGTACCGTTGAAGCCCCAGACCGCTTTGGGATAGTGCGGATTCATATCCATGGTCTCGGTGCCGTAGCACCAGCAGGAGGTCACTGAGATGGTGGATCCGACGCCTTCACGTTCAAACTTGGCGGCACAGGCAGCACTCTCACCCACACGACCTATGGTGGTGTCGGCTATCACACATTCCACGGGACTGCCGTCGCCGTTCTTTAAATTGGTACTGATCAATGTGGCAACTGCTTTTGCCAGATTCATGGTTTTCACCTCGAGGCTCTCTCTTACTCCTCCCTGACGTCCGTCAATCACAGGGCGGATGCCAATTTTTGGATAACTTCTCATTGTATTCTGTTATTAATTGATGAATGGATTGGTTATGGTTGAATGATGATCGTTGATGGTCACCTGGTCAGAATGAGTTTCTATCAGTGATAATTGTAGGCAGATAAAAATGGATCGGTGTGTTCCCGGTGACAAAGGATGCTGCCTTCTCACCCATTTTCTGCCAGTCGATGCCGATGCTTGAAACGCCGCTTTCAATAATCTCGAAAAATGGATTGTCGTTATAGGCCAGAAGCCCATAATCTTTCCCGATCTGAAAATTCTCTCTCTTCCCCTGCCTGATGATGCTGACTAGATCCTGTTGTTTGATCACCAGGTAAAATGAATTTTTCTGTATCGTTGTTTTGTCGGTGATTTCATCAATGATCTCGAACTCAAAGTTGTTATCCAGACAGAACTGGCTGAAATAATGCTTGCTGCTCTGAGGATGCTTGTGATATTTATTAAACACAAAATATAACTTGTTGTATTTCTTCAATTGCATTTTAATACTGTCCAATGCTTTGTAGAGTGATTCGTCAAAATCCTGACATACATAGGAGTAACCCTTCTTGTCGAATTTGCCGAAATCCAACAACAATAACTTCTTCTTGTCAACAGTAGCCAGCACTTCAGATATTTTCTCATTGTTATAATTCATTACAATGTAGTAGTTATACATCCCGACAGAATTGCTGATGATCTGATTGAAGAGATGCTCATTGTACTGATGAAACCAGAGATCAATTTTATAATAGGAGGGCAGTGAGGTTAGAAGTGTGTTATACAGTACCTCTTTGAAAGGTGTGAATTCATCAAGCAGCAGGAGAATACTTTTGCTGTGTGTGGCAACAAAATAACTCTTGCCATGTACTGAATCGATAATCCCTCTTTTTTTTAAGTCGCTGAATGCTTTAAAAACGGTGTCGCGCGATACATTGTATTTCTTGCTGAGATGATTGATCGAGGGTAGCTTGTCCCCCGTCCGCAAATCACTCGCAGAGATGGATCTCTGTATGTACTCGGTCAGCTGCTGCACTTTGGTCGATTTGTGGTTGAATTGTAAACTCATAAGTTGTTCTATACTGTCCTGTGCTGTGATGACAAACGTAGTAAAATGTATTTTAATAAAAAAATACCATTCTATGTTATAGGACATAAAGAGGAAATCTTCTTCACAAGAGCATACATTTGGCAGGGTAATACTAAAAACAACCGGAAGAACTCTTCACAGGGTCCCTCCGGTTTTTGGAAAATCAAAAAGTCATATAAGAAATAGAACTAATTAAGTTGTGGTTTGTATTTAATAGTATTCGTTTGATGAAATTACAGGTATAGGCATTTCAGCTCGTGTTTCCACTGATGGTTGGTTATACTTGTAAACAACATCATAAGTGATATCTTCATTCCATCCGTTCAGCCTGATGGAAAGCTGTACTGAATCAGCATCATTCACCCGGAAAGGTTTCAGGTCGAAGCATACAAAACCTTCATATAGCTTCGTCTGACTGCTCTGGTAGGCATTATGCCGGAATTCGAGATTGATGGTCCCAGTGGATGTTTCAGGGTTGAGCCTGTTTCTTACCAGGTTGATGGCATGAGGTTGAATGCCACCGTAGTTGAACATGAACGAGACATTTAGATAATCGCCTCCCACCCATATTGCATTGGCTTTCACCGGATCGTTGCCGATACTGTCCTGGTTTTGAGCGGTGAGTTCAATAGCCTGTTTGGTCAGTATATTCCATATGTCGTTCACTTTGATGTAATGGTCATATCCGCTCTGGGCATCAGACAGCACCGTATAGTTCAGGAATACCCGTTGATTGTAGGCGGGTAAGTACTTCACCGCGCTGGCTGCCGGCCATAGATGCTTCCCATTATCCAGCAGCAATGAATAAGCATTGTCACCTTCAGGGATAACGGTCGCAATATCGATGCCGAAGTTGCCGAGTGAGTTTGAATGATCATCGCATGAGATGTTGGCAAGAAGGATGCCGACAGCAACAATCACAATGGCCAGAACCGTTTTTTTCATACGAACATGCGTTTAATACATGATAGATGGCGTGCGCAAAAAAACGTTGCGTGGTGAAATTGATTAAATTGTAAATTTAACCATATTTAACACTATATTAATGATTGAAGTCGTTTGTGTATAGGAACAAGCAGCTGGATCTTATCCGTTTGGATAGATCTTTTGAATGAGATCATGCCGGTGAATCCGTTTCAGCTCGTTAATGATTGCGCTTTTGTTCTGTTTATCATGCCAGAAGAAAAATTGACGTTGTGCGTTTTTCTGCTCTTTGCTTCTGGCGGTATATACCCGCTCCAGTGTATAGGGATGGATGCCGGTGTAGTAAATCTCCGTAGCAAGTGTCATGGGTGAGGGAGTGAAATCCTGCACCTGTTCAAGCTTGAAGAAGATATTTTTGGTGATAGCGGCCAGCTCAGCCATATCTTCCTCTGTGCAACCGGGGTGGGATGAGATAAAATAGGGGATCAGCTGTTGATTGAGTTGCTCTTTTTCATTCAGTTCATCGAAAAAACGTTTAAACTGGTAAAAGAGGTCGAATGATGGTTTACGCATCATCTGGAGCGTGCTGTCGGAGGTGTGCTCGGGTGCCACTTTCAAGCGTCCCGACACATGATTCTTTATCAGCTCGCGGAGGTATGTCCGTGTGGAGGTATTTGTTTGTTGATCGCTGCTCCTGTGAAGCAGCATATCATACCGGATGCCACTGCCGACAAATGATTTCTTCACCCCGGGGAGTGCATCCACTGAACGATAAATATCCAGCAGATCCGTATGATCCGTATTCAGGTTAAAACATACTTTGGGGAAGATGCAGGATGGTTTTTTACATTTCGCGCAGATCTCCATCTCTTTGCCCTTCATCCTGTACATATTTGCCGAGGGACCTCCCAGGTCACTGATGTATCCTTTGAAGTCAGGCATCTCGGTTATTTTGCGAACCTCTTTAAGGATTGATATTTTAGACCGCGAAGCGATAAATTTGCCCTGATGTGCCGAGATGGTACAGAAGGCGCATCCGCCGAAGCATCCCCGGTGTAGATTGACCGAGAATTTGATCATTTCGTAGGCGGGAATCAGCTTCTCTTTGTATTTGGGGTGTGGCAGACGGGTGTAGGGAAGATCGAATGAGGCATCTATCTCCTCCTCTTTCATGGGAGGAAAGGGCGGGTTGACAACCAGTGTTTTATCATCCACCATCTGCAGTATACGTGCAGCAAAAAGACGGTTGGATTGTTCTTCCACCACTCGGAAGTTTTTTGCCTGTTTCAGCTTTTCCTGTATGCACTCCTCATGGGAATAGAGTTGCACCTCCTCGCTAAAGGTGTTGACAGGTACTTTATTCTCTGCACAGAGAAAGGCTGTTTGTGGTATGTTGGTTATCTCGTTTATTTTTTTGCCACTGCGCATTTCATGCACCAGCTGCTTCAGGGGGAGCTCACCCATCCCATAGATCAGCAGATCGGCACCACTGTCGGCAAGGATGGTTTTGTGCAGTGCATCGTCCCAGTAATCGTAATGACTTACCCTACGCAGTGATGCTTCCACACCACCCAGTACCAACGGTACCTCAGGGTAGCGTTGCTTAAGAATACGGGAATAGACGGTGACAGCCCTGTCGGGGCGCATGTCTGAACGTCCGTCGGGTGTGTAGGCATCGTTGGAGCGTAGCCTTTTATTGGCGGTATAATGGTTGATCATCGAGTCCATCACGCCTGCAGTGACGGCGAAGAATAGGCGGGGGGTACCCATCTTGGTGAAATCACGCAGATCATCTCTCCAGTTGGGTTGTGGTACGATAGCAACACGCAGTCCCTCACTTTCGAGGAGTCGTCCGATGACCGCCGTGCCAAACGAGGGATGGTCAATGTAGGCATCGCCCGAGAACAGCACCACATCCACATAGTCCCACCCGCGAAGCTCCATCTCCTTTTTCGTAGTTGGGAGCCAGTCGGTTAGCTGATGTGATCTCATCTCCATGCTTACACTCTCTTTTTATGTTCCTTCTTCATTTCTTGATCGATCTGTTGGGCTCTTTCAACTGCCTCGTGGATATTGGTACAGATATTCTCTTCACCCACTATCTGGGGTATTTTCGATTTGGTGAGACTCTCACGGATCGTATCGTTGACACCTGAGAGAATGATATGAATCTTTTCTTTCCTCGATTTACGGCACAACATCTCAAGGTTGTTCAAGCCGGTAGCATCAATAAAGGGTATTTTGCGCATTCGGATGATACGGACATGGGGGTGGTTTCCAATCTCGCGCATTTTCTCGTCGAACTTGTTGGCTACACCAAAAAAGAAGGGACCGTCAATCTCATACGCCTCTACACCATGAGGGAGGTAAAGCACTTCCTCTTTCATATCTGCCGAGTAGGACTCCATCTCTTTGGTGATTTCAATCTTTCCGGTGGTGTGTGTCACCTGTGTGCTGTCATTCATACGTTTGATAAAGGCGAACACGGCAAGCAATAACCCCACCTCAATGGCGATAGTAAGGTCGAAAATGACCGTCAGCAGAAAGGTAGTGAGCAGGATGGCCATCGTGGACCTCGATTGCTTCATGAGTGAGATAAAGGTGCGCCACTCGCTCATGTTATAGGCCACCACCACCAGTACACCTGCAAGACAGGCCATGGGTATATGCTTCGTGAGATCACCCAGAAACAGGACGATCAGTAACAATACCACGGCATGGATGATTCCTGCTATCGGTGTTCTTCCGCCGTTGTTGATGTTGGTCATAGTGCGGGCGATGGCTCCCGTGGCCGGTATACCTCCAAAAAAGGGGACTACCATGTTGGCTACACCCTGAGCTACCAGCTCCATGTTGGAGTTATGTCTTTTTCCAGTGACGCCGTCGGCCACGGTGGCCGAGAGTAACGACTCTATTGCTCCCAGCATGGCGATGGTGAATGCCGCGGGGAACAGCAGGCGGACACTCTCGAGGTTCATGGGTATGGATGCCACCTCAGGCAGTTGTTTGTTGATGATGAACCTGTCACCGATCGTTTCGATCTCTGCAAAGTGGCCATAACTTTTCATCAGGTAGGCCGCAACCGTCATCACGATGATGGCGATCAGTGATCCGGGCACCTTCTTCAGAATCTTTGGTGTGAGCACTATGATAGCCACCGTTGCAATGGCGATGAACGCCGTGGGCCAGCTGGCAGTGTCGAGATGTTGAAGGTAGACCCCCCACTTCTCCACGAACCCTGAGGGTAGTCTAGGGGTTGTTAGTCCGAAGAAATCCTTTATCTGTGTGGAGAAAATGGTGAGTGCGATACCGCTGGTGAATCCCACTACGATTGGATAGGGGATGAATTTAATGACGGTGCCCAGTTTCAGCACTCCCATCAGAATAAGCATCGCACCGGCCAGGACGGTGGCTAATGCCAGCCCCTGCACACCATATTGTTCCACGATGCCGTAAACAATCACGATAAAGGCACCGGTAGGACCGCCTATCTGTACGCTGGTACCCCCCAGGAAAGAGATGATGAAGCCGGCGATGATAGCCGTGTAGATACCTTTCTCCGGTGACACGCCCGAAGCGATGCCAAAAGCGATGGCCAGCGGTAGTGCCACAACACCCACAATCAATCCTGCCATCACATCAGCAATGAACTTCTCTTTGTTGTAGGTCTTAAAAGTTTGAAAAAGTACGGGTTGAAAATCACTTAAAAAATTGAATTGCATATACGCCTATTTCAGATAAGAAATTTGCTGCAAAGATACTGATTATATCCGGAGATAGTGAACCGGGGTGTGGTTCTTGGCAGATAAAAGATAAAAAAAACTGATTAAACAGCTCCCTGTTCCACTAGCACGCACACCCGTTCTGTCACACGATCTTCACCATAGGGGTTGTAACGGGTCTTGAGACTGTTGCCGAAAAGTCCGGCGAAGACATTGTAAGTCCATGCTTTAAAACTTCCCATAAAAGCATCGATTATGTGATAGGAGGAGGAGTTGGTCTCCCTGTCCACCAGCTTCATCAGCAGCTGACCCTGTGACTTGGTCATCTTTTTCATCTTGGGCGTATATTCGTCCATCAGGTATTTTTCCATCTTGTTCAGATGTTTTTGTCTCGCTTTTTCGTCGGGAAGCGTCTCCATATACTCGTAGGTTTCCGTGATGATGCCGGCGATCTCTTTGGCGTAGGGGAGCGTTTTTTTTACATCACGGATCAATTTGGCATAGGCTGCTTTATCTTTCGTGCTACGGAAGGTAAGGGGTGAATATTTGATGAAGTCGGTGAGCCACATGCAAGCAACTGTGTCCCCATCAAGGATGACCGCCGGATAAACGTTTGGCATCAGGAATATGGTGGACACCGGTGTTTTCGAGTCGGGATTCAAGTTGGCGGCATAATACTCCTGTGCTTTCACCGTGAAGGGTAAAAGTGCAAGGATGAGTGCTGTTGATATATGGAGCCGTCTTTTCATAATGATGCAAAGATAGATGCAATGTTCTATTCAACCATGAAATCAGGCGTTAAGTGTAGTTAATTATACGGTCTGTTTTTAAATTGTTAAGAAAAAAAAATGGAAAAAAGAACGCAGTGAACGAACGATTCTAAAAATAAACCTCTTTATGCTGCTATTACGATGAAAAAGCGTATTTTTGAACACACTAACAGCAATAACTATGACATACTTTCACCTGGGTGAGCTCATCCATGAACAAGCAAGCAGACTGAAGCATAAAACCGCGTTGAAATACCAGTCCCCGGGGGGGGAGTGGGTGGACATGTCATGGATCTCTTTCTCTGAGAAAGTGTTGAAGACAGCTCGTGCAATGGCGGAAATTGGGCTCAACCCAAATGATAATGTAGGCATCTACTCCCAGAACATGGAGAAATACCTGATCACCGATTTTGCGGCCTTTGCCAACAGGGCGGTGATGGTACCGATGTATGCAACTGCATCACCGGCACAGGTGCGCTATATTGTGAATGATGCACAAATAAAGCTGGTTTTCGTGGGCGAGCAGTTCCAGTACAACAACGCCTGGAAGGTGCAGAAAGAGAGCACTGTACTCAGGAAGTTGATTATTTTCGACAGGAATGTAGTCCTGCAAAGCGATGACAAGACCTCGCTCTATTTCGATGATTTCATCACCACTGGAGATAGCTCCGAGTCGATGGCACTGGTAAGTGCACGGTTGAAACAGCTGAAAGAGAGTGATCTGGCGACCATCATCTACACATCAGGCACCACGGGTGAACCAAAAGGTGTGATGCTCACCCATACCAGCTATATGAAAGTGATGAAGATTCATGATGTTCGTCTTACCAGCATGTCGGACAAGGATATCTCCATGTGCTTTCTTCCGCTGACCCATATCTTTGAGAAGGCATGGACCTACTACTGCTTATCCAAAGGGGTTGTTGTCGCTGTGAATAAGGAGCCGGGCGAGATCAGGAAAACGCTCAAGCAGGTACGCCCTACATTGATGAGCAATGTACCCCGTTTTTGGGAGAAAGTGTATGATGGTGTGAAGGAGACGATCGATCATTCATCGGGTATCATGAAATGGTTGTTCCTCGATGCGGTAAAGACGGGACGCCGACATAACCTGACGTTTGTAAATGAAGGGAAAAGAGCCCCGTTGGGTCTCAGACTTAAATTTTTTATCTATCAACATACGCTGTTTTACCTCATCAAACGGGTAGTGGGTATCGACCGTGGTAATTTCTTCCCGGTGGCGGGTGCACCGCTCTCCGATACGATCAATGAGTTCATGCAATCTATTGACGTGCACATTATTTACGGTTACGGTCTCACCGAAACCACTGCAACAGTGAGTTGTTTTACAGCAAAAGGTTTTACCATCGGTACCGTTGGGCGTGTGATGCCCGATGTGGATGTGAAGATAGGCGAGAACAACGAGATACTGGTTAAGGGGGATACCGTGATGAGTGGTTATTATAATAAACCGGAAGCCACCAGGGATGCTTTTACTGAAGATGGCTATTTCAAAACCGGCGATGCAGGCAGATTGACAGACAACAATGAAATAATCCTCACCGAAAGAATCAAAGATCTTTACAAGACATCCAACGGGAAGTATATTGCTCCGCAAATGATAGAAACACGTATCTGTGAGGATAAATATATTGATCAGATGGCAGTCGTCGGTGACGAAAAGAAATTTGTGAGTGCGCTCATCGTTCCCAATTATGAACTGTTGAAGAGCTATGCTCAGGAGCAGCATATCGATTTTACATCGGTGGAGGAGCTGGTGAACAAGGAGGAGATCGTCGATTTTATCTTTGGCCGTGTTGAGTTGTTACAATCACAATTTACCTCTTACGAGAAAATTAAAAAATTCACCCTCTTACCCCGGCCCTTCACTATTGAGGATGGTGAATTGACCAATACACTCAAGCTACGCAGGAAGGTGATCCTCGAAAGATATGCAGGCCTGATTGAAGAGATGTACCTGAGCTAGTCCTTTCCTTTCTTCATTCTACGTGGAGGATGACCGGCTGCTTGTCTAAACCTCTGTTTAAAGGCGCTAGTTCAGAACTTTTTTTGCTATCTTTGCACCGTTTTAAAAAGCAAAGGAATGGACTACAATTTCGGGGAGATAGAAAAACGGTGGCAGCAATACTGGATTGACCACCAAACCTATAAAGTAACGGAGGATAGCGCTAAGCCCAAGTTCTATATACTGGACATGTTCCCCTATCCATCGGGAGCGGGACTGCATGTGGGACATCCGCTGGGGTACATCGCATCGGATATCATATCAAGATTCAAACGTCAGCAAGGCTTCAACGTGCTCCACCCCATGGGCTTTGACGCCTATGGTCTTCCTGCTGAACAGTATGCCATTCAAACCGGCCAACATCCGGCCATCACCACGCATAACAACATCACCCGCTATCGTGAACAGCTCGACAAGATCGGATTCTCTTACGACTGGAGCCGTGAGGTGCGTACCTGTGATCCAGCCTATTATAAATGGACGCAGTGGGCATTCGTGAAGATGTTTCATTCCTATTACTGCAATAAGGCCGATCAGGCCCGTCCCATTGCTGAACTGACCGAGCTCTTTGCACAACAGGGTACCTCCGGTCTCGATCTGGCCTGCAGCGAACCGATGGTGTTCACTGCGGAGGCGTGGAACAGTAAGTGTGAGAAAGAGCAACAGGAGATATTGATGAACTACCGCATTGCCTACCTGGGTGATACGATGGTTAACTGGTGTGCGCAGTTGGGCACCGTACTTGCCAATGATGAGGTGAGTGAAGGATTATCTGTACGGGGCGGTTATCCGGTGGAACAAAAAAAGATGCGTCAGTGGTGCCTGCGTGTTGCGGCGTATGCACAGCGTCTGCTCGACGGTCTTGACAAGCTGGAGTGGAGTGAATCACTGAAAGAGACACAGCGTAACTGGATCGGTCGCAGTGAGGGTGCAGTGATGCGTTTTACCACCACTCAGGGTATCTCTTTCGATATCTTCACCACCCGCGCCGACACCATCTATGGGGTCACTTTTATGGTGCTGGCACCCGAGAGTGAACTGGTGAAACAGCTCGTCACCGATGCAGAGCGTCAGGCGGTAGAGGTTTATATAGAGAAGACAAAGAAAAAAACGGAACGGGAGCGCATCGCTGACAAATCGGTCTCCGGTGTCTTCTCTGGATCCTATGCCCTTCATCCTTTTACCGGTGAGCCACTGCCTATATGGATCTCTGACTACGTGCTGGCAGGCTACGGTACCGGTGCCATCATGGCTGTTCCCGCACATGACAGTCGCGATTATGCATTTGCACGTTTCTTTCACCTTCCCATCATCCCGCTGATTGAAGGTTGTGATGTGTCGCAGGAGAGCTTTGATGCCAAAGAGGGTGTCATGGTCAACTCCGGCTTCATGAACGGCATGACGGTGAGTGAGGCGATACCTGCAGCGATTGACGAGGTGGAGAAACGGGGTCTTGGCTACAGGAAGATCAACTTCCGGCTGCGTGACGCCATCTTCTCACGACAGCGTTACTGGGGTGAGCCGTTTCCTGTCTATTACAAGGAGGGGATGCCCTATACCCTGAATGAAGAGGAGCTGCCACTTGAGCTGCCACAGGTGGATAAATTCCTTCCCACGGAAACAGGTGAACCCCCTCTGGGTCGTGCCATTAACTGGCAAACAGAAGAGGGTTATCCGCTGGAATTAAGCACCATGCCCGGTTTTGCGGGCTCCTCGGCCTACTACCTGCGCTATATGGATCCGCACAACAACGAGGCACTAGTGTCGGAGGATGCCAACGACTACTGGCGCGATGTGGATCTTTATATCGGGGGCACGGAGCATGCCACGGGACATCTTATTTATAGTCGTTTTTGGAACAAGTTCCTGTTCGATCTGGGCGTCTCCTGTGAGGAGGAGCCATTCAGGAAGCTGGTAAACCAGGGGATGATTCAGGGACGCAGTAACTTCGTCTACCGTATCAAAGGAACAAACAGGTTTGTCTCTCTCAATCTCCGGAATCAGTACGATGTGACACCCCTGCATGTGGATGTGAACATCGTTCATAATGATCTGCTCGATATGGATGCTTTCCGTAACTGGAGCCCCGAGTACCGGACAGCCGAATTTGTGCTGGAAGAGGGAAAGTATGTATGTGGATGGGCCGTGGAGAAAATGTCGAAATCGATGTACAACGTGGTCAACCCTGATGATATTGTGGAGCGATATGGTGCCGACACCCTTCGTCTCTACGAGATGTTCCTCGGTCCGCTCGAACAATCCAAACCGTGGGATACCAACGGTATCGACGGGGTGTACCGTTTTCTCAGGAAGATATGGAATCTCTTCTTCCAGGAGGGTGTGCTGGCGGTTTCAGAGGATGAACCCACCAAGGAAGAGTTGAAAACCCTGCATAAGCTGATCAAAAAGGTGACATACGATATTGAGCATTTCTCTTACAACACCTCGGTATCTGCTTTCATGATTTGTGCCAATGAGTTGACCTCACTTCAATGCAGAAAAAGAGCGATCCTGAGCGACCTCACGAAGTGCCTGGCGCCATTTGCACCCCATATAGCCGAGGAGTTGTGGTATCAGTTGGGTAACCGGTCAACCGTTTGTGATGCACCATGGCCTCTATGGAACGAAGCCTTTCTGAAAGAGGATACCTATCCCTATGCGATCTCGTTCAACGGTAAATCACGTTATATCCTTGATTTCTTTGCCGATGCCACGAACGAGGAGATTGAAAAAGCTGTGCTTGCACATCCCAGCTCAGTGAAATGGATCGATGGTAAGACAGTGAAGAAGATCATCATTGTCCCCAAAAAAATTGTCAATATCGTTCTTTGATTTTTTCTTGCTTCATCTGAAATGCCTTTAATCAACTAATTGTTTATGGCAAAGGAGGTTCGTTATCTCAAATCGTTTTACTGGAAAGATTATGTGATCATCACTTTTGGACTCGCTCTATTTGTGACTGGCTTTACCGGCTTTATCATGCCTAACGAGATTGTTGTGGGCGGCCTTGGTGGTGTGGGTTTGCTCCTAAAATATGCCTTTTCGCTGCCTGTCTTCATGACCTTTCTCATCGGGAATGGGATCATGATGGTGATTGCCTGGTTCATCCTGGGTAAGTCATATGTGTTTAAAGCACTTTTTGGTGTGATTGGCCTGACGCTTTTAATGGCAGTAGCTGAAAACTACATTCCCGGGCCGCTTATCCATGCCGATCCGCTTATGTCGAGCATTATAGGAGCGATCTTCAGCGGCAGTGGTCTTGGACTTATCTACTCCAGGAGTGCAAGCACCGGAGGTACTGATATCGTGGGAGCTATCATCACCAAGTATCATTACATAAGCATGGGACGTGGACTGCTTTATGTTGACCTTATTATTGTAGGCAGCTCCTATCTGCTTTTTCAGAGTTTAGAGAAGATCATTTACGGGCTGATAGTGGTTTCGGTGATGTATTACACGGTAGATCTTGTCATTAACGGGGCACGACAATCGGTTCAATTTATCATCTTCTCCACCAAATACAATGAGATCGCTTCTCATATCAATGGTGAGCTGAACAGAGGTTGCACCGTGTTGGAAGGAACAGGATGGTACTCAAAACAACCGCAGAAAGTACTGATTATCCTTGCCCGCAAAACAGAGTCCAGTGCTATCTTCCGTCTGGTAAAACGAATAGATGAGAATGCGTTTATTTCACAGAGCAACGTTGTAGGTGTCTATGGTAAAGGATTTGATCAGATGAAGTGAGATGGTGTTCATGTGGATGCCTTGTCCACAAGATAAATCACCGATTGATAAGCTACGCCACTGTTGACCGATAAACCTATTTCACATGTACGGCTGTTGGAGTAGCCCTCCGTAGCATCCTGCATACCCTGTTTCAACGGTGTCAGCGCCGAACGACTGAGCTCGGGGTAGAAAAAACCCCTGTCACCGGCCCAGCCGCAACACTCCACATTCTCCGGCACAATCACCTTTGCTGCACATCGTGAGGTCACTTCCATGAGCTTATCAGCAAGTTGCATCTTTGTGGAACTGCAGGTGGTATGTATCGCTACCGTAACAAGTTGCCTGCTGATCTGCAGCCGCTCCAACAGGTAATCATGAATGAACTCCACCTGATCGTAGAGTTGTAACCGCGGGTCGAGGGTCTCACGCATATGCAGTAGGCAGGGGCTCATGTCACAAATGATGGGGATTGCACCGTTACGACTCGCTTTAAGCAATGCTTTGTTCAGTTCATCCTCCTTTTTCCTTGCCTGCACGGTGAACCCTTTGCTGCTGAAGGCCATACCGCAGCAGAGCCTCTCCTTCTCTTCGGGAATAACGACGGTGTATCCGGCTTTGTGTAGCACCGACAGCATCGTTGTGGGGAGATCATTCGTCTCCCTGTAGCCATAGGATGGACCACCCATGGAACGGGTAATGCAGCTGGGGAAATAGACTGCCATGGGTGCATCGGATAAGACGGCAGGGAAACTATTTCGGGTAATTTTTTTGCTTCCCGTGGGTGTGTAGCGTGTCCACAAAGGAAACAACCCATCTCCCAATCGATAAAGCCCTCTTGTGATATTCTCCATGCTGTCATAGCCTATCATCTTACCCAAGGTATGAGGTACCTTCAACATGACTCTCAATAGTGCCGTCGTACCGGCCATATTGTTCGCAATGGAATCGGCGATCATGTGCGCCCACCTCCCGTTATGTTTCCAACGTATTTCTTTCACCAGCTTGCCGGTGTCGATGCCCACAGGGCAGGCGATGCTGCACAAGCCGTCAGTGGCACAGGTCTCCTCCATCGCATAAGAGATTTCTTTCAGTTGTTCACTGATCGAATCTTTCTTTCTCCTTCCCGTAGCTGTGCTCCCGGCCAGATACCTGTATGCCACAATACGCTGTCGTGGGGTGAGCGTGAGATTCTTTGAGGGGCAGCTGACCTCGCAGAAACCACACTCAATGCATTTATCGATAAGTGGATTGACCTCAGGTATCTGTTTCAGATGCTGAATGAAAACATCCCTGTCGTTGTTGATCACCACCCCGGGATTCAGGATATTGTACGGGTCAAAAGCCTGCTTTATACGTTTCATCAAGGCATACACATCGCTTCCCCACTCTTTCTCCACGAAGGGTGCCATGTTACGTCCCGTACCATGCTCTGCTTTCAGGCTGCCATCGTGTTTCACCGTCACCAGATCGCACAAGTGATGCATAAATGCGGCATATCTTTCTACCCCCGCGGGATTGTTGATCTCCGGGAAAATGGTGAAATGAACGTTCCCGTCAAGAAGATGTCCCCACATCACTGCATCTTCATATCCTGACTGCACCAGCAGTGCACGTACATCGGTCAGCGCATCACCCAGTATCTCGCCACGAAAAGCGATATCCTCAATGATGCAGGCTGTATGCGGTGGACGTGCCGCAGCAGCAGAGGTGAAAAGGCCGTTGCGCACCTTCCAGTAACGGTTGTAGCGCTCTCTGTCGGTGGTGAATCTTATCGGTGAGAGCGTCCGGATATGGGCCAGTTTACCTTCTATCTCACGCATCTGCAGGAGGAGCGTCTCCTCATCGTCGGCAGCGGTGTCGATAAGAAGTGCGGCCGCACACGGGGGTAGCAGTTTTAACTCAGGCGGCATACCCTCCTGATCTTCCACGGCACGCAGCGCATTGCGGTCCATCAGCTCGGCTGCGCTCACTGGACATTCCCTTAGTGGAAGAATGGAATCACACACCTCGCGCAAGCCGGCAAAATAGATCATCGCCGTGGCTTTGAGGGGTGCATCGTGCACCGTCTCAAAGGTGGCCTGCGACACAAAGCCGAGGGTACCCTCCGAGCCTGTCATCAGTTGCCGAATGATCTCTATCGGGTCACTGAAATCTATCAGCGCGTTGACACCATAACCACAGGTATTCTTCAGCTCGAACTTACGGGCAATTTTCTCATGGATAACCTCATTACCTGTGGCATCATGATGCAGCTGTCTCATCTCACTGATCAGTTGCGGATGTGAGGCAATGAAGGAATGGCAACTATCACTGTCGGCAGTGTCGAGTAGCGATCCGTCGGCGAAGATGATACGCATCGACGTCACTGTATGGTAACTGTTGTAACGTATGCCATAACTCGATCCACTCGCATTGTTGGCGATGATACCTCCAATCCTGGCGGCATTGATCGATGCCGGTTTTGGTCCCAGCTTTCGCCTGTAGCGCATCAACAACCGATTTGCTGCTGCACCCGTCATCCCGCAGCCGAAGGTGGCCGTAAGCCCATTGTCGGTGATGGCAGAGAATGCAAACCCGGGCCCTGTTTCCATCAGTATCGAGTTGGAGATGGTTTGCCCGCTTAAGCTTGTGCCGGCAGCTTTAAAGGTCACCGGCACCTTTTCACGGTGACAGAATTGTAGTAAACGTATCACCTCTTCTTCACTGTTCACCTTCACCACTGCCTTTGGTATAAGTCGGTAGAGTCCGGCGTCACTACCTTTCGTCATACAGGTAAGCGTATCGGTGAACAGCTGTTCACGCGGGAAGAGTGCCGAGAGCTGTGAATATAACTGTTTGGATCTCATCATTGATTCTTTTTGTAAAGATAAATGAGATTTATCATTGTGAAGTGAAAAGCACAAAAAAAAAGCGGTCATGGCGACCGCTTTTCATCAGATTTTATAGTTGAGAGGAGTGTGCAAGCTAACTCAATGAGATGAACAGCTCTTTCTCTACTTCTTCCAAAGTGATTTTCCCTTCTCTTGCCAACCAGCCGATCGCTGTGTAGAGATCTTTATCAGTTAATTTCGTCACTTTCTTGATCTCTTTCATATTCTGACGTCCCGACTCATCGAGTACTATCCATAATTTCCCGGCGTTGATGCCAATTTTTTCAATCATTTTTTTTACGATTATAGTTGTCTGCGATCTTGCAATTTTGTGCCGACAAAGATAGTGTGATATTTTAAAAAAAACAATTTATCAGGGTGATATATTACATTAATGTCCTGATAAATATTTGATTATTGGTATTGCGAATTAAAAGCACCGCTCAATAAAAGAGCGTCCACCTGCGCTATGAGCGATTGACGGTTGTCGTTATAAATCACAAAGTCGGACTGTTTGATTTTTTCCTCATCAGACAGCTGATGCCTCATCCTGACCTCCACCTCGTGCCTGGCGGACTGATCACGCTTCATCACTCTCTCAATACGCATTGCTTGGGGTGCCGTAACAGTAATCACCTTATCTACGATCCGATGAAAGCCCGCTTCAATCAAGACAGCGGCATCAATGACCACGAGAGAATGATCATTTCTTTCACTGCACCATTCGTTAAAAGAGCTGCTCACTACCGGGTGAATGATGTTGTTGACTATTGCAAGCTTTTCCTTATCCTGAAAAATGAGCGAGGCTAATTGTTTCCTGTTAAGCCTGGTGCCACTGTAAAGCTCTTCGCCGAAATGAAAGATCAGTTGTGCACGAATGAAAGGGGAAGAGTCATTCAGCTCCCTGGCCACCTTGTCGGCATCGAAGACAGGGATATCATGCAGGCGGAAAAGTGTAGAAACAACCGTCTTTCCGCTACCAATACCACCGGTGACACCAATTTTTATCATTGTGATCTCCTGTTTTCAAAAAGAAACTCTACATGGGAGGGTGAAATTCTTATATTGTGTATCGAAGCGGGTGTTTTTGACAGTTCCAGCGCCACACGTCCATCGTCGTTGGTGTGAAAATCCCTGTAGTCGAGCTCTATCTCGAAATCCTCCTGGGCGATCTTCTTGTATTCTTCCAGTGTCACTGAGAAGGAGACATTGGCCCGCGAAGGGAAGAACTTCACATCGAGTTCTTTGGGCATGCGCACCACTGTGATGGGAACTTCAAAGGTTCGCTCTGTATACTCTTCAATGGGGATATATATTTCCACCTTGTCAGGAACAAATTTAACCCCTTCCACAGGATTGATCGTTACAGGGAGCTGTGAGGTTGCCTTCAGGTTTTTAAACAGTGTGTATTCGGTGAAAGCTTTCTCCAGGTTGTCGAGTGACTGCCGCGAACCGTAGGCAGTGACGGTCTCAGGGATAAACAGGGCGCTGTCGGCCACAAGATTAGCCCTGCTGGTGGTGATCTCGCCATCGAATACCACCTGCAACACTTTACGTTGCAGCTTTGAGGTGGCAAGTGAGATAACCATCGGATAATAACCCCTGATGTTGGTGCTGGGCGATAACTGAGCGCGTATGAGCTGCCGGTATTGATCTCCCTGAAGGATGGTGTTCCCCCCCTCGATCATCTCTGCCACATTGATTTCCAGTGAATCTTTCCTGGTGACGTCTAACCGGAATATTTCAGCACCGTTGTCGGCAATACTTATTTCAATGTACTCCGGCAGGGGCTGATCAAAAACAACATCTTCCGGTATATGGGTATACTTTATCGGTATGCGATAAGCACCCTCCACGTTCTCTTTCTGAAAAAAAAGCATTAACCAGAAAATAAAGGCCAGCAACAAGAAAAACAAAAAGAAGAGCGCGTTAATCCAGGGAAATGTGGAGAAAAACGCCCTGGCTTTCGGTTTCCATGCTTCGATGATGGCCTTTATTTCCATAGGAGAGAACGATTAGTTGATCGTTACATCAGATGAGGAGGCAAAAACCGATGCTTTATCAAATTTGAGTCTTACGCCGTCGGCTACCTCCACCAGAAACCATGTCTCGCCTACCTCTTTAATTCTACCGTGAATACCTCCGGAGGTGACTACTTTGTCTCCCACCTTCATGGCTTCCCTACTTTTCTGTAATTCCTTCTGTTTCTTTTGCTGTGGACGAATCATGAAGAAATAAAAAACAGCGATGATTCCAACCATCATCAACAGGGTACTTGTCATTCCCCCCATTCCTCCCGGAGCAGCTTGTAATAAAATATTCATACGAATTAATGTTTGGGTGATTATAATTAATTTTTAAAGATACGCTTTTCTTCTTTTATTTCCTGTACGATGGCGTCTAAGATTCCATTGATGAAGATGCCGCTCTTGGGGGTACTGTAAGATTTGGCGATCTCGATGTACTCATTGAGAGAGACACTCGTGGGAATCGACTCGAACGTACAGATCTCGGAAAGAGCTACCTGCATGATGATCAGATCCATAAAAGCGATACGGTCGAAATCCCATTTTTCGGTATGCTTCTCGATAAGGTCACGATAGATCTTTTCGTTCAGGATCGTTTCGTGGAGCAGTTTCAGCGCGAAGTCCCTGTCTTCATCGTCTTTGAACATCGGTAACAGCGGTTGACGTGCTCCCATGTCTTCTGAGAATTTCTTGATCGTTTTCAACACAAATGTCTGCACAATCTCCACATCATCATTCCAGTAGATGGATTCATCCTCGAGGATGTCATCTAATTCTTCGTTCAGATAGATGTACTTCTTAAATATTTTTCTCCAGAATTCACGATCCTGCTCGTAGGTAGGTGCCGTAAGTTCAGTATAATCCCTGTACACTTCTGAGACAAGGATCTTGTCCAGGAGGTTCTTCACGAACGAGTTGTCCGCATCCCAGATCATCGGGCGATCAGTGAGCTGTTTTTTCAATTGCTCGTTCTCTCTCAACTGATGCATGAACTTGTTATTGATCAGGTGGGTGTTGGGATTCAGATCATCGTGTGAGGGCAGGTATTTATTCCTTTTTGATTCCACCCTGTTCTCATAGGCTGTGGTGAGGTCAACCATCAAAAGCAGGAGATAATAGTAAAGATCGTAGGATTTCTGCAAGCCGAAGAGAAGTTCCTTTTCGGTTTTTCGCAAATCATTATTCGTATTCTGATACCACGAATAGACAATTTGTACTATCCTTATACGAATTAAATTTCTGTTTATCATTTTTTTAATGAACGTTTACGTTAAGTATCGGGCAAAAGACAAATTTGTTTGTTTACTGCCATTGTATGAACTATATCGGTGAGCCAACAGTGATAGCATTGATTCTATCCATGTTGATCGCAGAGATAGCGATTGTTTGACTTTGTGACCTTTTTTTGTACTGCAAAAGTAGTTATTTTTTCCTTATAAATCATTCTCTTGCGTGAAAAGTGATCTTTATTTAGTCAAACAGATCTCCTTTCGGAGTGAAATTTCAATCAATTTTTGTAGTTTTGCACAGGTAAACATTTTATTTACTAATGAGCGGCACTTTTATAAAAAATTGATCCAATACCATCCCCCTTAGGGAGATAGATCACCATGCACAACCAACTAAAATAATCATATGAAGAAAAGCATCCTGACATTAGTACTGATAGTTTTTACATTAAGCGGCATGGCCGGCTCATTGGAGAGAGGGATATCGATCATCCCGGAACCTGTTTCGATCGTGAAAATGGAGGGGCATTACCTGCTGCCCGAAGTAGTGACCATTGCAACTCCCTCAGGTGTGGAGACCGCCTTTCTTCAAAGGCTGTTGAAGGAGAAGCTATCGCTCGCCCCCGGTAAAAAGGTGACCATCAAAGAGAATGCCTCCAATGCCGATATTGAACTACTATTGAACAAGAGAGCCGATGCAACCATTGGTGGAGAGGGATATCGATTGCTTGTGACAACGAAGAAAATCACCATCAGTGCTAATAAACCGGCTGGTCTGCTTTATGGTGTCCAGACGCTGTTCCAGTTGATGCCCCCTCAAATAGAGAGTGATCAACGAGAAGAGGCTGTATTATGGCAGCTACCCCTGGTGGAGGTGGTAGATTATCCCAGGGTGGGATGGAGAGGGTTGATGCTCGACGTATCTCGTCATTTCTTCACGGTGGAGGAGATAAAGCAATATCTCGATAACATGGTGAAATATAAATACAATCTTTTCCACTGGCACCTGACGGATGATGAGGGATGGCGCATTGAGATAAAAAGCATGCCGAAGCTGACCGAGGTGGGTGCCTGGCGCGCCCCTCAGACAGGCTGGTTTGGCAGCTTCGACCAGCCTCAGCCGGATGCACCCAAAAGCTATGGAGGCTTCTATACACAGGAGGAGATCAAGGAGGTGGTTCGTTATGCCATGGAACGAAACATCCAGGTGATGCCGGAGATTGATGTGCCCGGACACAGTTCGGCTGCACTTGCTGCTTATCCCGAGCTATCCTGCTTCCCCGGCAGTGATGATCATTTCGTGCGCACAGGGGCAACCTTCCTCGACTGGAATACGGGAGGACGTCCCGAGGCAATATATGAGAATACACTTTGTCCTGCCAACGAGAATGTGTATCTGTTCATGGAAAAAGTGATGGGAGAGGTCGCTGATCTCTTCCCCTTTGAATATATTCACACCGGGGGTGACGAGGCTCCTTACACCTTCTGGAAAAAGAGCCCTGCCGTGAAACAACTGATGGAGCGGGAGCAGATCAAAGATATGGCCGGCGTGCAATCCTATTTCGGTAAAAGGGTTGAGCAGATCATCCTTTCCAAAGGCAAGAAGATGATGGGATGGGATGAGATCCTGGAGGGGGGAATTACCCCCACCACCGCTTTGATGAGCTGGCGCGGCATAGAGTATGGCATTGAAGCATCCATCTCGGGTCATCAGGTGGTGATGAGTCCCACCAATCATGTATATATCGATTATATGCAAGGAGATGTTTCAACCGAGCCGCGTGTGTACAGTTCCTTACGGCTGAATCAGACTTACAGGTTCGATCCTGTGCCTGAAGGAGCTGATGAGAAGTTCATTCTTGGAGGGCAGGCCAACTTGTGGACAGAGCAGATCTACAATATACGTCAGGCTGAATATATGACCTGGCCCCGTGGTTTTGCCGTATCCGAATCGCTTTGGTCACCCGCGGAGAAAAAAGATTGGTGCAGGTTTATTGCTAAAACGGAAGATCATTTTGTGCGATTCGATTTTGCACGTACAAAATATTCACCTGCGATATATGATCCCATGGTGACGGTCAAAAAAGAGGGGGAGGATTACTTGCTTATCCTCACCCCCGAGATTGAGGGACTCGACATCTACACCAGCTTCGACGCTTCCACCCCCGATAACTTCTACCCCCGTTATGGTGAGGCACAGCCCATACCCCGTGATGCCGAGCTCGTGCGTATCATCACCTACAGAGATAATAAGCCCATTGGCAGGCTCATGAGCATCAGTGTGGAGGATTTGAAAAAAAGAGCCAGATAGATATTGCGCAATGAAAAGAAAATCACTATCTTTGCGCCGCTTTTTGAGAGCTCCCGTGTGATGGGAAATAAAGAAAGCAGCTTTATTTTGAGTAACACATACAAACAATTGAACAATGAAAAAATTTGAACTAAAAGGCGAAGTCAGAGCTGATTTCGGGAAAAAAGCGGCCAAGGCATACCGCAGTGAGAGCCTTATACCCTGTATCGTTTATGGTGGTCATGGTGAGGAAAACCTGAGCTTTGTCGTTAAAAACAGTGATGTACGCAATCTGATTTACACTCCTGAGGTCTTTCTCGTTGATCTCGATCTGGGAACAAAAAAATTACAGGCTGTTGTGAAAGATGTGCAGTATCATCCTGTAAAAGATACCATTCTTCATATTGATTTCTTGCATGTATTTGAAAAGTCACCCGTGGTGATTGAGATCCCTGTGCGTCTCGAAGGTCTCGCGGCAGGTGTGAGAGCTGGTGGTAAACTCTCGCTTGATGCGCGTAAGCTGAAAGTGAAAGCGGTGCCCTCCAAGTTGCCCGAAGTGCTGATTGTGAATGTGGAGAAGCTTGAACTGGGTAAATCGATCCAGGTGAGTGATCTGAAATTCGACGGTCTCGAGATCCTGAATTCAAAGAATGCTGTTGTTTGTCGCGTACAATTAACACGTGCTGCAAGAGGTGCTGCCGCCAAAGGTGACTAATTCTTAATGGGTTTATCGATATGAAATATTTGATTGCGGGATTGGGAAACATCGGACCCGATTATGAACAAACCCGCCACAATATAGGTTTCATGGTATTGGACGCTTTTGCAAAAGCGTCCAATATTGTTTTTGAAGAGAAACGGTATGGATATGTTGCCGAGATGCGGCTTAAAAACAAAACACTCATCCTGCTGAAGCCCTCCACATTTATGAATTTGAGTGGTAATGCCATTCGTTACTGGTTGCAGAAGGAGAAGATCGAGACAAGCAACTTGCTGGTGATCGTGGATGATTTGGCTCTCTCATTTGGTACGTTGCGTTTGAAGACGAAGGGAAGTGATGCAGGACATAATGGCCTGAAACATATACAGGATCTTATCGGACAGAACTACCCCCGTCTGCGATTTGGTATAGGGAATGATTTTCCTCGGGGATCACAGGTGAACTATGTGCTGGATGTATTTAGCGATGAGGAAAAGAGGCAGCTCCCGGAACGTTTCGAGACTGCTGTCGATATCATTCGCAGCTTCTGTCTCTCGGGTGTGAATGTGACGATGAATCAATATAATAACAAGTGATACCTCTCCTCTCCCATGAACGAAGTACGAATAGACAAATGGTTGTGGGCGGTACGTATCTTTAAAACACGCACCGTTGCCTCCGAAGCCTGCAAGAAGGGGCGCGTAATGATGGGTGATGTCACCGTGAAACCATCAAGAAATATCCGTGAAGGTGAGGTCGTGCAGGTGCGTAAACCGCCCGTCACCTACTCGTTTAAGGTCTTAGCCCTCTCAGACAAGCGTATGGGAGCCAAACTGGTGCCACAGTTTATGGAAAATGTGACACCCCCCGAACAACTGGAGCTGCTGGAGCTGAACAGGATAAGCGGATTTGTCGACAGACAACGCGGTCAGGGTCGCCCCACAAAAAAGGAGCGGCGTGATCTGGAACAGTTTAATGGCTCGGTGGAGCTTGATACGTTCGATTGGGAAGAGTGAGCGTGTAGAGATCTTCAGCAAAACAAACGGGTTCACCTACACCAAAGCGCTTATTTTCCTGTCAGCACTACGATACACAGGGACAACCGTCACGGTGTTGTGCTGGAGACAGTAGCGGGCATCACTCTCCACGCCATTGTCAATTAATCGTTGGTAGTGATCACTCTTTTGAAGGTATGCCAACGGATCATGTTTTGCCTCCTGCCATAGTGCGGACGCCATTTTGATTGCATCGGATCCCAGCGTGAGATCACCCACGGCCGAGAGTGCTTCTGCAAAGGCGCCGCCGAAGAGCGTGTCCTCCATGTTTATTCGGTTATTCCACCCTGCACAGAGAATCACTACCCGATTGCTCTCTTTCATGCATCTGTTTGCCAGTGCAGCGATATTGGAGAAGGCGCCTATGTAAAGCATCCTGCTCTCTCTGCCCATCTCAATGGCCATTGTGCCATTGGTGGTGGTGAACACTATCTCCTTCCCCAGCACCTTCTCGCGGCTGTAGTCGAAAGGCGAGTTCCCGAAGTCGGCAAAATCACATCGACGTGTCTGTCGCTCAGCACCCACGAGATACCCCGCCGCTTTATACTTCATGGCATCTTCAATGGCGGGCACGGTGATAATGGCTGAAGCACCGTTATGGAGCATGGTACAGATGGTGGTGGAGGCACGGAAGATATCCACGATGATCACGCTGTCGTTCTCTTTTTTATAAAAAGGATAGAGCGCGGGCGAAGGGCAAAGATCGAGCGTCATGGGGTGGTAATGCTTTAGATATATTTGCACAAAGATATCGATATAATGATTCTATGCAAAATGAAGCGTGACAGCTTCGCTAAAAATTATCGTTTAGCAAGGTTAGGACGCTGCTTTTTCGTATCTTTCGGACTTATTAAATGTAGATCAATGAATCACCCTTCATCCCCATCGCCCTTCATATCCCTTTATCATCTTATTCTTGCATCCCACTCACCACGACGGAAAGAGTTGCTCTCGGGCATCGATCTGCACTATGAAATACGTACCCTGCCCGACATCGATGAGTCCTTTCCGGAAACACTCCCTCACAAGGAGGTGGCGGCTTATCTTGCACGAAAGAAAGCATCGGTCTATCTCCCTGAATTAAAAGAGAATGAGCTGCTTATTACCGCCGACACGATCGTGTTGCTGGACGGTATGATCCTTGGTAAGCCCGACAACTACCTGGAAGCGAGGGAGATGCTATCGATGCTCTCTGGCAGGACGCACCGCGTAATCACCGGAGTCTGCTTCACCGCGACACATAAACAGACCTGCTTTTCAGATACCGCCTATGTTACTTTCGGAGCTCTTTCTGCGCAAGAGATCGATTATTATATCTCTCACTATACCCCTCTCGATAAGGCAGGTGCTTATGGCGTACAGGAATGGATTGGCTATGTGGCGGTGGAGAAAATTGAAGGCTCCTACTTCAATGTGATGGGTTTACCCATTTTCAAAGTATATCAGGAGCTAAAGCGGTTTTAAAAAAAATATTCTTCTATCTTTGCGCATGAATTGATAGAGGTTCAACTAACACTTTGTATCCCATGCTTACAGTAGAAAAAATTGGAGGTACCTCCATGTCTCAGTTTCAGGACGTACTGCAGAACATCATCAGAGGTAACCGTAAGGGCGATGCGTTGTACAACCGCATATTTGTGGTCTCCGCTTATAATAACGTCACCAACTGGTTGCTTGAACATAAAAAAACCGGTGAACCCGGTATCTACAATAAATTCCTAGGTGGAGAAGATTATAGCAGCGCCCTGGATTCATTTTGTCAACGCCTCCTGCTGATCAACGATGGCTTTGCCGATTACGGCCTTGACCTGAAGGAGGCCCGCGACTTTATTCGTTTTCGTGTGGATCAGGCCAAAACAGTACTCTACAGCTTGGGGAAAGTGCTTGCTTCGGGATATGTAAACCGCACCGAGATTCATCTGGCTGCACGGGAGATTCTGGCATCCATCGGTGAGGCGCATTCTGCCTGGAACTCAGTCAATATACTGAATAACAACGGCATCAATGCCCGTTTCATCGATCTCTGCGGGTTTAACGACAACGAGCCGCTGACCATCGATGAGCGCATCCATAAGGAGTTTAAAGGCATTGACTTCAGCAAGGTGCTTTGCATCGTGACCGGATATACAAAAGGTACGGAGGGTATTATGCGTGCATTTGACCGCGGTTACAGCGAGGTGACCTTCAGTAAGATCGCTGTGGAGGTGAAAGCGGATGAGGCTGTGATACATAAGGAGTACCACCTCTCGAGTGCCGATCCGAAGATTGTAGGTGTGGAGAACAGTATACCCGTGGGACATACCAACTATATCATCGCCGACCAGCTGGCCGATATAGGGATGGAAGCCATTCATCCCAAGGCAGCCAAGCCACTGGAGCTGGCAGGTATTGATATCCGCATAAAGAACACCTTCGAGCCGGAGCATCCCGGAACGCTTATATCCAGCGATTATATCTCACCGGAGCCAAGGGTGGAGATCGTGTCCGGTTCACGTAAAGTGATTGCCATTGAAGTGCACGACCCGATGATGGTAGGCGAGGTGGGTTTCGACGGCCGCATCATGGATTATTTTGTGAAACTCGATGTGAGTTACATTTTAAAATCGACCAATGCCAACTCCATCACGATGGTCGTCTGGGATAATGAGAAAAGCCACGAATTGATAAAAATTCTCAAGGAGGTGTTTTATCAGGTAAATGCACTACCCATGGCCATCATTTGTGCCATGGGCTCCAACATTGCACTTCCGGGATTTCTGTATCATGCCACGAAAGCGTTGTACGAGAAAGGTATTAACGTGGAGAGTTTTGCTCAGTCGCTGATGCAGGTAAATATGCAGTTTATCATTCAGCGTGACCATTACGAGGAGGCAGTGATCGCGCTGAACGACGCGTTGTGCAAGTCATCCCTCTACTCATCCTCTTCCTCAAAGGTCTGATAAAGAAAATCGTTGTAGGGGAAACGGGAGATATGGATCTCTTTCACTCTGTCGTAGATTAGCTGCTTCAGCTCTTCAATGTTTTCCTTTTCCTTAGCCGAGATAAAGATGCAGTTGGCATTGATCTTGCTAAACCAGCTCTGTTGCAGCTCTTCAAGGGTGTAGTTGTTCCTGTGTTTAGGTGTCAGGTCGTCCTCCTCCTTCACCACATGCGTGAAGGCATCTATCTTGTTGAAAACAAGTAGGGCCGGCTTCTCGGAATCATCGATCTCAAACAACGTTTGCTCCACCACCTTTATCTGTTCCTCGAACGCGGGATGGGAGATATCCACCACGTGAAGGAGGATGTCCGCCTCGCGTACTTCATCGAGGGTCGACTTGAATGATTCTATCAGGTGGGTAGGCAGCTTACGGATAAATCCAACAGTGTCGGTCAGCAAAAAGGGGAGATTCTGTATGGTCACCTTGCGTACGGTCGTGTCGAGCGTGGCAAACAGTTTGTTCTCGGCGAACACTTCGCTTTTGCTTAACAGTGTCATCAGGGTCGATTTCCCTACATTGGTATAACCCACCAGCGCCACACGCACCAGCTTACCACGGTTTTTGCGTTGAACGGTCTTCTGCTTGTCTATATCCTTTAGTTCCTGTTTCAGGTGTGAGATCTTATCAAGGATGATCCGCCTGTCCGTCTCCAGCTGTGTCTCTCCCGGACCACGCATGATGGTGCCGCCACCACCCCGCTGACGCTCAAGGTGCGTCCACATGCGGGTAAGCCTGGGTAGCAGATACTGATATTGTGCCAGCTCCACCTGCACCTTCGCATTGGCACTCTGCGCGCGCATGGCAAAGATGTCGAGGATGAGACTGGTACGGTCCATGATGCGTACCTGCAGTTCCTTCTCAATGTTGCGTATTTGCTTTGCTGAGAGTTCATCATCAAAGATCACCACCCCTATTTCGTTCTCCTCATCTTTCACATACGCCTCTATCTCCTGGAGCTTGCCCTTACCCACGAAGGTGACGGCATTGGCCGTTTCGAGCCTCTGTACAAAACGTTTGCTGGGAACAAGGCCTGCCGTCTCAGCCAGAAAAGCCAGCTCATCGAGGTATTCAGCCACTCTCTCTTCGTTCTGTTCCGGTGTGATCAGGCCTACAAGGACGGCTGTCTGGTTTTTTATTTCGTTCGTAATAAAGTCTTTCATACAATAATGATACATTTTAATGCCTAAGTGCATGCAACAGGCAATCACCGGCTATTCTATCAGGAATGATCAGTCTACTCGTTTTAGCTGGCACCCTCTCTTCGTTAGAACCAAAAACCATATCCTGCCATCAACTGCAGTTGTGAATAATCATTGATGAACTGATACTTCACTTCCAAATTAGCACGCACACGATAGCTGATATCGTACTGGAATCCAAGTCCCAGGTTTGCTCCCGGACGGTGAAGGCTATGTGCTTCTCCCGCTGGCGTTCCTCCCGGCCCCTGATCGTAGATCCTGTCAGGGTCTATCCAATTGGAGTAGCTCCACCGCGAGTAATGAACACCCACGATAGGGTACAACGACATTGAAAATGAGAGCGGCAGGATATAGTGTGCATCTGCATCCACCATCCACACTCCTTCACCTTTACGCTCCAGAAACCAGGTGAATGAAGGGGCATACCGCAGATTGTTCGTCTGATAATAGTGGAGGTGGACTCCCACACCCGGGCTGCTTATCTCTGTTGCGAACCCTGCATGAACACCCATGCCGAAGGTGCCTTCGAACTGTGCCTGAAGTTTTGAAAGCGAAAACAGAGAAAAAAGTAAAAGGAAAAGAAAGGATTTCTTCATATCCTACCAATTATATGTCACAAAGATAACCAAATGAGCAGAGAAAGCACAACAGTTAAGCAATTGTTTTCAACCCTTTTCAGTTGGGGATGATGCCGCTGAAACATTACTGCCAAATCTTCCTTCTCCGTCGGCAGTGACAAGACAAATATCCCTCTCTGTTCATTGCTTCCTCATCGAGGGGAGTATTGTCCGATTGTCGTTGTTGAAGCTGGAGGGATGGTGTCAGATAATCATCCCGCTCCCCAGACACAAACGGCTATGCTCATCATACACCACCCCGAATTGTCCCGCAGCAATACCCTGTACGGGCTCATCCGAGTGAATCCTGTACATGTCACCCATCTTGCTGATCTTACCCCTGGTGAATTCAGGTGTATGTCTTATTTTGAAGGTGATCTCCTTCTCATCTTCAAAATCACCCCAGCTGTCTTCAGTGATGAAGTCGAACCCCTGCAGATTGATCATCTCCCCAAACTGATGGATGGTATCATAGCCCTTGGAGACATAGACGATATTCCGGTTCACATCTTTCTTAATCACAAACCAGGGGCCGCCACTCAGCCCGAGTCCTTTACGCTGACCAATGGTGTGAAACCAGAAGCCCTGATGCTTCCCCAGTATATTGCCTGTCTCCAGCTCCACTATCAGCCCCTCTTTTTTGCCGAGATAACGCTCAATAAACTCGTTATAGTTCACCTTACCCAAAAAACAGATCCCCTGACTGTCCCTGCGTTGTGCCGAGGGCAGCTTCTGTGCCGCAGCAATGGCCCTTACTTCCGATTTGAGGAGATCACCTATGGGGAACATCAGTTTAGATACCTGGAGGTAGCTTATCTGTCCCAGAAAATAGGTCTGATCTTTCACCTTGTCCTTCGCCGTGGAGAGCCAGGTCTTTCCCTCCAGCTCGGTCGTGGTAGCATAATGACCCGTGGCGATCCTATCGAAGTGGTGTCCCCATTTTTGTTCGAATACACCGAACTTGATCAGCTTGTTGCACATCATGTCAGGATTAGGTGTCAGGCCACGTTTCACTGACTCGATGGTATATTGAACCACACTCTCCCAATACGCTTCATGCAGCGAAACTATCTCCAATCTGCATCCATATTTCTTGGCAATGAAAGTGACAATCTCAATATCCTCTTCCGAAGGACAATCGATATAGCCATCCTTATCCTCCATGCCAATCTTGATGTAATAAATGGTTGGATCATAGCCCATCTCCTTTAACTGATGCACCACCACCGAGCTGTCCACTCCACCGGAAACCAACGCTGCTATCTCCATTGTTACATATATTTCGAGGTGCAAAGGTACGAATAAGAATCGAAATCATAAAAATCGGCGTGGAACAACCCCTTTTTTCATGCCTTCCCTGCTGATCTCTCTTTTCTCCCCTTTCCTGCCTTATTGTTTCAGGCAATAGGGAT
>CAYUQE010000002.1:0-61444 GCA_964446805.1 uncultured Proteiniphilum sp.
ACGCTTTCGTACTTTTTTTTACATTTAAATACATGTTGTTAACTTTATAAGATTAACTGATTAATACTCTCTTCATTCTCTATAAAATACAAAATTGACAAGATGAAAGGTTAAATTTTCATCTTCTCATTTACATTACTTATGATACAAAGTTAGAAGATCTTATAAACTGAGGTACTTGAAAAGGTGGAATTAACTTCCATGACCCATGCAATCGATTGCATTTTTTAGAAGTGTAAAAAATATACTATCAATTAGTTACCTGTCATGGGGGGAGGTGGGTTAACTGGAGATAAATAAAGAATGGAGTGTTCCTATTGTAAACACTCCTCCCTTACTGACCAGAAAAATATTCGGGGTCATTTATGACTTTATTCTGAAAATGAGGGATTACTTCTTCTCTTTTCCGGAAGTTACATTTGCTGCAGTAACACTGTTTCTTGATGATTTCACATTGATAAATCTTCTCAGGTTCAACAGGAAACGTTTGCTGGGCTTGCTTTTCATGTAGGTGTCCATGTGGCGAGCCCTCTTCTCCTCCAGGATCTGATCGATCCGGATGAGGATGCCCGACTCCTCCACTTCACCAAACTCATCGTTGATGGCCGTGCCGAAGAAGCGCATGGTGGGTGAGAGTCCCATGTAGGCGTTGATCAGTGGGGGGATGTTATATCCCAATGCTCTCACCTCCTTGTTGAGGATTTTGTAGTCCTCCTTGAAGCTTTTGCCGTGAAACAGGTGCCTCATCTTCTCGGCATCCGTGCCGGTAAAAAGAGGATCAATGGGTGTGACGAGCTTGAGCTCGTCGGGGAAATGCTTGTTGAGGAAATAGAGGATCATGTTGCGGGCGTCCTTGTTATAGGTGCCATACATGGTCACTTTTCCAAAGAAATACTCAATCTCCGGGTCAATGACTGTGAGTGCGCCCAATCCGTCCCAGAGGTTGTCGAGAGCGAAAATACCTTTTCTGCCCAGCAGTGTGGACTGGTATTCGAGCGAGACGAACGATCTGCCCAACTCCACCGTTGTCGGCAGAAAATCAGTGATAAACTGCGGTGAAAAGTTGTAGAGGTGAGCCGTAGCAAGCTTTGGCTTGCCATTTTCATCGAACTCCACGTCGGAGCCGTAGATAAAACGATAACCACCCAGGATCTCTTCATTTTCCGGATCCCACACAATCAGTTGCCGGTAGGGGACATCCATGATGTCATACTTATCTATATCGGCTTCCATGCCTGTGCCGCCTCCGTAATGTCGAAATGCAATCTCACGTAGACGTCCTACTTCACGCATCAGATTGGGCGAGTCGTGGGCAGTGAAGACGTAAATTTCATTGTTTGCCTTATTGGTGATACGTACCCTTTTCTGAACTGTCAATTCACTTTTTATCAGTTCTTTTTTTATCGGGTCAATAATCTTTTCCATACATTTATAATTCGTTAAGATTCTCGTCACTTCAGTGCGTAGACCACCTCTTTTACATATTGCGCCCACGCTGATGGCGTTCTTGATTTGTCGAATGTTTGCCAGGGTATCGGCTTGCCAAAAGTGATGGTGAAGGTTTGGTTCCTGTTTTTGTACATCTCGTCAGGCAGATAGATGAGCTCGATATTGAATTTGATGCCGGTTGCCTTGCGGATGTTCGCAAAATTATAAAAGAAGTTGGAGTTCCTGCCTGCAAAATGTACGGGAATGACCTCTCTTTTAAATTCTACTGCCTTGATGATGAAACTCTTCATCCACTCCATATCTTCAATTACGCCTTTTACCTTGCGAGAGCATAAACCAGCAGGAAAGGTGATGATCTGGTTGTCGGAAGCATAGGCCTCATTCAATGCTTGTGCAAATCCTCTCGCTTGTGATCCATATTTGTTGATAGGGATGAAGATTGGTTTCAAAGGATCAATATAATATAGGATGTCATTGACCAGGTATTTGATTTTCCCGTTGTACTTTCCACCCAACACCGACGAGAGGCAGATCCCGTCCAGTCCCCCCAGAGGGTGGTTGGAGGCGAACACAAACTGCCCCGTAGCGGGTATATTCTCCTCTCCCTCCAGCTGAAGACGAAGGTTGAACTCTTTCTCCACTAACGCATGCATAAACGCTACCCCCTCAACATCCTGATTCCGTTCAAGAATGCCGTTGATATCTTCCTGGTGTACTGTCCGCTTGAGATAATTGATAAGAAACTTGGGAATCTTATTGTAATATTTTGAAGCTTTGTCCTTTAATACCTTATCAATATTAATTCTGAATGCATTGGTCCGGTTCATTGCATCTTCTCCACATCTAATTTGACACAAATGTACAAAAATATGACAACCCAATACGAATCAAGGTGGGTTTTTCAACTTTTTTTCATTGCGTGAAGAATTTCCACATCACTGAAAAACAACTAAATGGCAGTAAATGAGGAGCTAAGTAAATAAATCAGAGATGTTGATAACTTTTTTATAAAATAAAGTGTGGAAATGTGGGGGGAAGTGGATAATTTTGTACTTTTACAGCAGTTAAATCGCTATTTAGCTGAATTTGATGTATAAATGATACAGTTTCTTGGAAATATGGAAGCCAAAGCCGATGCAAAAGGGCGAATATTTGTACCGGCCATTTTTCGCAAGCGCTTACAGAGCGAGGGTGAGGAATTTCTAGTGCTTCGGAAGGATATTTTTCAGGATTGTCTGGTGCTCTATCCCGGGAGTGTATGGGAGAAAGAGATTGAGATACTTCGAGGCAGGCTGAACAAGTGGAACAGGGAGCAACAGCAGCTATTTCGTCAGTTTGTGCTGGATGCCGAAAGGCTGGAGATGGATGCAAGCGGAAGAATCCTTGTACCAAGACGCTACCTGCAAATGGTTTTCATTGATAGTGATGTCCGTTTCCTTGGGGTGGATGAAACCATCGAGGTTTGGGCAAAGGAGAAACTGGAAAGACCACTTGTCGAGCCAGATGAGTTTTCTTCGAAATTACAGCAGTTAATGGAGGGTTGAAAACGGCAAGCCCCTGTATTCCTCCTTCCTGGGCGGGCAACATGTAAGAAGAGGTATATTCATCAATGAATAGCATCTCGCAACTTATTTCAGACAACAGGCAGATGAGCGCATATCATACACCGGCATTACTTCACCAAAGTTTAGAGGGACTGAACATCTCTCCCGGGGGAGTGTATGTGGATGTCACTTTTGGTGGCGGCGGACATTCAAGGGAGATACTGAAGAGATTGGGTGAGAAAGGTCGTTTGATTGCATTCGATCAGGATGAAGATGCTCTCAAGAACAGGATTGACGATCAGCGGTTTATCTTTGCACGCGCCAATTTCCGTTTTCTGAAAAACTTTCTTCGTTATCATGATATCGAACAGGTGGATGGTCTATTGGCCGATCTGGGAGTATCATCACATCATTTTGATGAAGCAGCACGCGGTTTTTCATTTCGTTTTGAGGGGAAACTGGATATGCGCATGAATCGTAACGCAGTAATGAAAGCCTCAGACATCCTGAATGAGTACTCGGAGGAAAAATTGTCCGATCTCTTTTTTGCTTACGGTGAACTGAAGAACGCACGCAAGATTGCGTCGTCGGTGGTGGCATACCGTTCCTCAAAGAAGATTGAAGATACACAGGATCTGCTCTCTATCCTGGAACCGTTCGCCTATAGGGACAGGGAGAAAAAGATATTGGCGCAGGCATTTCAGGCCTTACGCATAGAGGTGAATGGAGAGATGAATGCATTGAGGGAGATGCTTATGCAGGCATTGCAGCTGTTGAAGCCCGGAGGACGGATAAGTGTGATATCATATCACTCACTGGAAGATCGTCTGGTGAAGAACTTTTTCAAGACGGGCAATTTTGAAGGCAAGCTGATCAAGGACTTCTATGGCAATATAGAGACCCCATTCACGCTGATCAACAGGAAAGTGATTGTTCCTTCAGACGAGGAGCAACTGCAAAATCCGCGATCACGAAGTGCCAAGCTGCGTGTTGCGGAGAAGATGGAAGAAAAAGAAAAATGAAAAGCTGACCGCTGACCGCTGAAAGCTGTGAATCATATGAAAATCAAGTTCGATAACATACGCAAATCGTTTGTCCATGTTTTTGGAGGAAGTGTTCTCACTGAGGATTTCTTCCTCCGAAACATGAGATTTATCTTGGTTATCGTGCTTATTATGTTCCTGTTTATTAGTCATCGCTATACAGTACTGCAAAGAATGTCTGAGATTGAAAGCCTCGAGAGGGTGTTGAAAGATGCGAAATATGAATCACTGACGATCTCCTCAAGACTCACGGAGGCAAGCAGACAGGGAGAGGTGGAGCGGCGTGTGGCAGAGGCTGGTCTGGAGTTGAGGGTGACGAATGAGCCGGTCTACTATATTGGAAAATAATTCTCATCGGGTTGTTAGGAAATGAAAGAACGGAACAGGAAAGACAAGAATGGTGCTCTGGGGAGATATGGTCTTATTGTCTTCCTGATGATGCTGTTTGCAGTGTCGATCATCTTTAAGGCTGGCAAGATCGTCTTCACCTCGGAAGGTGCAAAGTGGCGCGAGGTAGGTGAGAAGGAGACGGTAATCAGGGATCGGGTGATTCTGCCTCAACGGGGGAATATTTACACCTGCGATGGTAAGCTGCTGGCAACCACCGAGCCACTATTTAGCATATATATGGACTTCTGGGCAGATGGAATTCAAAAAGACACACTCACAAAGTATGTGGGTGATCTTTCGCTTGAGCTGGCCAGAAAATTCCCCGACAGAAATGCTGCTCAATACAGGAATGTGATCATGAGCGGATGGAAAATGCGCGAGAGTGAGGAACAGAAGATACGCGATTACGAAGCAAGAGGAGTGGATAAAAGTGTACCCATCCGATCTCGTTATGTGAAGATCATCCGCCGCGACATCTCCTATGTCGACCTGAAGGAGATCCGTACATTTCCTTTCTGGAACCAGCGTTCAAACCGTAGCGGGTTGATTGCCGAGGAGCGGAATGCACGCAAGAAACCTTTCGGTAATCTGGCCACACGAACTGTGGGGAATGTATACAAGGATCTTGAAAAGGGAGGTGCCAGCGGGCTTGAATTAAAGTATGACTCGCTGCTACGGGGTATCCCGGGAGTGAAATTCCGTCAGAAGATTCAGGGTAAATGGATCGATGTGGTGGAGAAGCCGGCCGAGGAGGGGTGGGATATCATCACCACCATCGATGCCGATATTCAGGATATCACGGAACGATCGCTCCGTGATAAGTTAATCGAGACTGAGGCTGAATCGGGCACCGCCATCATCATGGAGGTGAAAAGCGGTGAAATTAAGGGTATCGTCAACCTTGACCGCATGAGTAACGGCGAGTATGGCGAAGGAAACCCAAATGCGTTTTCCTATATGAATGAACCGGGATCGACCTTTAAAACGGTCACGACGATGGTGGCGCTCGATGATGGGGTGGTAACCCCGACGGATTCATTTCATGTAGGTAGTGGTCTTTTTCAATATAATAAGAGATGGGTGAGAGATCACTACTGGCGTCGTGGTCAGGATCGGGGTTATTTAACGGTAGCCGAGGGTATGTATGTCTCCTCCAATATAGTGATGAGTAAGATCGTGTTGAAGGGATATGAAGACAATCCAACCAGATTTGTCGAAGGGATCGACCGGATTGGATTAAGAAAACAGCTTCAGTGGGATGTGCCCCTGCAGGGCATCGAGGGAACATCCTCCATCCGTTTTCCTAATGATAAGGTGAACTACTGGTCGAAAACAACCCTTCCATGGATGTCTTTCGGTTATGAATCCAAAATACCACCCATTTATATGCTGATGTTTTACAATGGAATTGCCAATGGTGGTAAGATGATAAAGCCTTTTATTGCCAAGCAGTTCGTTGAGGCTGGGAGAGTGGTGAAGAGCACGGAGGCGGAGGTTGTAAATCCGATGATATGCAAGGAGACCACACTGCAGCAGATACATGAGATGCTGGTAGGTGTGGTGAAGGAGGGGACAGCCAAAGTGGTCGCTTCGGACTATTTTACGATTGCAGGTAAGACAGGCACAGCACAAATAGCGTCGGGGGGAGCTTATGGCGGTTATTATGTCTCCTTCTGCGGTTATTTTCCCGCCGAAGAGCCGATGTACACCATCTTCGTAGGTCTTAGAAAACCGAAAGGTGTTCCTTCGGGAGGAGGGATGGCCGGCATGGTGTTCAAGAATATTGCCGAGCAGACCTATGTGAGGAAAGTGCAGCTTTCTGTGACACAATGCCGTGTCGATTCCACACTACAGAAAAACCCTCCCCTGAAAAACGGCAATTGGAAACATAATCAAACATTGCTGGCTTCACTTAATTTCCCCACCGGAGATGATGAAGGAGCCATCGATTGGGTGAAGATGACCCAAGATAGTATTGCCTATCACCCGCAGGCAATGACAGTGACAGGTACCCTGGTTCCCGATGTACAGGGGATGGGGGCACGCGATGCACTTTATCTGCTGGAAAAATCGGGTCTTAAAGTAATCATTACCGGCTCGGGGAAAGTGGTGTCACAATCCTTCCCTTCCGGTCAGAGACTGGTGAAAGGAACAACCATAAGCATCACATTACGATAACAGATATGAAGCTGACAAAAATTGTTGAAAATTGTTCGCTTATTGCCTTGCGGGGCAATGAAGAGGCAGAGGTTACTTCGGTCACCTCCGACTCGCGTTCGGTGCAGCCGGGATCACTCTTCATTGCTGTGGAAGGGATCTGCACAGACGGGCATGCCTACATTGGAAAAGCAATTGAACAGGGTGCCACGGTGGTGGTCTATGACAAGCCAATGATCGAGGAGTATTTTTCCCGCGTCACCTATATCCAGGTGGAAAACAGCGCTGAAGCACTGGCACTGATCGCCTCCGAATGGTATGGCAATCCGTCACAACAGCTGAAGCTGGTGGGTGTGACCGGAACAAATGGCAAAACGACCATCGCCACCTTGTTATACAGGATGTTTCGCAGCCTGGGATATCCCGCCGGTTTATTATCCACCGTAGCGAATTACGTGAACGATGACCATTATCCCACCACACATACCACACCCGATCCCATCACGGTGAATGCATTGATGTGTAAGATGGTCGATGCCGGTTGTGAATATGCCTTTATGGAGGTGAGTTCCCACGCTATCCACCAAAAGCGTGTACACGGTCTCCGGTTTGTGGGAGGTATTTTTACCAACCTCACCCAGGATCATCTCGACTACCACAAGAATATGCTGGATTACAGGAATGTGAAAAAATCCTTTTTCGACCATCTCCCTGCTGACGCATTCGCACTGACCAATATCGATGATAAAAACGGCCCGGTGATGTTGCAAAATACAAGGGCGAAAAAATGGAGCTACTCCGTGCAGCGCATGGCCGATTTTAAAGCCCGCATCTTTGAAAAACATTTCGATGGAACCAACATCGAAATAAATGAAAAAGCACTCATCGTTCAATTTGTAGGTGTATTCAATGTTTACAACCTGTTGGCTGTTTACGGTACTGCTCAACTGCTTGGACTGGAAGAGAGCGACATCCTCCGTGTGCTCTCATTGCTGAAGCCTGTGGCAGGACGTTTTCAAACCATTCGCTCGTCGCGTGGTTATACGGCCATAGTGGATTACGCCCATACGCCCGATGCGCTCACAAACGTGTTGAATGCGATCCATGAAGTGCTTGGTAACAGGGGGCGTGTGATCACCGTTGTGGGATGTGGCGGTAACCGCGACAGGACCAAACGACCTATCATGGCACGTGAGGCAGTAGTGCTCAGTGACAAGGTGGTGCTCACCTCTGACAATCCCCGTTTTGAAGAGCCGGAAGCGATCCTGCAGGATATGCTTGAGGGACTCACGGAGGAGCAAAGAGCTGCCGCCCTCACCATCGTCGACCGGCGTGAAGCGATCAAGACTGCCTGTGCACTTGCTCAGGCGGGTGATGTGATCCTCATTGCCGGAAAAGGACATGAGGATTATCAGGAAATTAAAGGGGTGAAGCATCATTTCGATGACAAGGAGGAGGTAGAGCAGCTATTTCGAAATTTATAAAATATGCTATATTATCTATTTGACTATTTAGACCAACTCAATTTTCCCGGTGCGGGCATGTTTCAGTATGTGATGTTCCGCTCGGCCATGGCGGTGGTATTCTCACTGCTTATTGGCATCTTTGCCGGTAAAAGAATCATTGACAAGCTGCAGCAGAAACAGATCGGGGAGACTATCCGTAATCTCGACCTGGAAGGACAGTACAGCAAGCGAGGTACACCTACCATGGGAGGGGTGATCATCATCCTCTCCATATTGGTCTCCACCTTGCTTTTCGGGAAGCTGGGAAACATCTACATCATCCTCATGCTGGTCAGTACTGTCTGGCTCGGTATGCTTGGCTTTGCCGATGATTATATCAAAGTATTCAAGAAAGATAAAGAGGGCCTGAAAGGGAAATTCAAAATTGTGGCGCAGGTGGGACTGGGACTGATCGTCGGGCTGACCATCTATTTCAGCCCCGATATTGTGGTGCGTGAAAACATGGAGGTGCGGGTGAATAATGTCATTGAAGATGTGACTTACCTCACTGAAGATGTGAAGACCACAACTACCACCATCCCCTTCATGAAAAACAACAACTTCGATTATCGATGGTTGGTAAGCTGGATGGGTGACTTCGCCGACGAAGCGGTATGGATCGTGTTCATCCTGGTGGTGATATTGATTGTGACGGCGGTCTCCAACAGTGCGAACCTGACAGATGGACTGGATGGACTGACCTCCGGCACCTCTGCCATCATTGGCGTGGCACTGGGCATCCTGGCCTATGTGTCGGGGCGTGTCGACTTTGCCTCCTACCTGAATATCATGCATATCCCCGGGGGGGACGAGCTGATGGTGTTTGCCTCCGCTTTCGTGGGGGCCTGTATCGGATTTCTATGGTACAACTCTTACCCTGCCCAGGTGTTTATGGGCGACACGGGCAGCCTGACACTGGGGGGCATCATCGGCGTGTTTGCCGTACTGATCCACAAGGAACTGTTACTGCCCATCCTTTGTGGAATCTTCTTTGTGGAGGCACTGTCGGTGATTGCACAGGTCTCCTATTTTAAATATACAAAGAAAAAATATGGTGCCGGCAGGCGTATTTTCAAGATGACACCCCTGCATCATCACTATCAGAAGCCGGGTGACGGGAGCATTGACTCACTTCTTCAAAGACCATTTGCCCCTTTGGCAGAGCCTAAGATCGTGAGTCGTTTCTGGCTGGTAGGTATGATTCTGGTCGTGCTGGCGCTGGCAACGCTCAAGATGAGATAAGACGAGTGACAAAATAAAGTGAAGCTGCAAATGAAGCAAAAATTGATGGTTGTACTTGGAGGGGGCGAGAGTGGCGTTGGTGCCGCGATACTCGCCCAGAAAAAAGGATTTCGTGTGTTCCTCTCTGATAATGGATTATTGAATGAGGAGTATAGGGAACAGTTGAGCAGATACAGGATCGATTTTGAGGAAGGTGGCCACACTGAAGCGCGCGTGCTGGAGGCAGATGAGATTGTGAAAAGTCCCGGAATTCCCGACACGGTTCCCCTTATGCTGAAAGTGCGGAATTCAGGCATTCACGTGATCTCCGAGATTGAGTTTGCCGGCAGGTATACCGATGCGAAGATGATCTGTATTACAGGCAGCAACGGCAAGACCACCACTGCCAGCCTTATTTATCATATTTTGCAATCAGCCGGCTTGAATGTGGGCCTGGGAGGAAACATAGGCAAGAGCTTCGCACTACAGGTGGCTGAGGAGCATTACGACTATTACGTGTTGGAGTTAAGCAGCTTTCAACTGGAGGGAGTCTATGATTTCAAAGCCGATATTGCGGTACTGCTGAACATCACTCCTGATCATCTGGACCGTTATGACCATCATATGCAGCGCTATGTGGATGCTAAAATGCGTATTCTGCGAAATCAGCAGACGGAGGATGCGTTCATCTACTGGATTGATGATCCCGTAGTGACAAAAGAACTAGAGAAATTACAGCCGATAGTCACCCACTACTCCTTTGGAGAAAAGAGACGTGATCATACCACTGCATATACCGAGAATGGGAAATTATTCATTTGTACCAAAGAGCATACATTTAATATGGAACTGGAATTACTGGCCCTTGAGGGCATGCATAATGTCTATAACTCGATGGCATCGGGCATCGTGGCAAAATTGATGGATATCAGTGATGAGCAGTTGCGCACCTCACTCTCCGACTTCAGAGGTGTGCCGCACCGTCTCGAGAAGGTGGCTAACGTGCGCGGTGTCCAATATATCAACGATTCCAAAGCGACCAACGTGAATTCCTGCTGGTACGCACTGCAGAGTATGCGCACCAAAACGGTGCTTATTCTGGGGGGTACTGACAAGGGAAATGATTACAGCGAGATTGAAGAGCTGGTGCTTTCCAAAGTGAGGGCATTGATCTTCCTGGGGAAAGACAACAGCAAACTGCATGCCTTCTTCGACGGGAAAGTAAAAGTGATCAGTGATGCCCTCACAATGAAGGACGCTGTGGACAAAGCATATGCACTGGCCGAAAAAGGAGATACGGTACTTCTCTCGCCCTGTTGTGCCAGCTTCGATCTGTTTAAGAACTATGAAGACCGGGGCGATCAATTCAGGGAGTGTGTAAGGAACCTATGACAATAGGTTAGTAGGTTAGTAGGTTTGTGGGTTTGTAGGTTTGTAGGTTGTTGGAATGTTGGCAGGTTAGTATGTTAGTAGGTTGTTAGGTTGTTGGAATGTTGGCAGGTTAGTTAGTTGGTATGTTGGTTAGTTTAGTTAGTTAGTTAGTTAGTTAGTTAGTTAGAGTGATAGTGGGTCTCTGTAAATTGATAAATCAGGAAAAGTATGTCAGATCAAATCAATCAAATAAATAATCCAATTGCACCTGCGGAGGAGGATGTGGTGGAACCGGCAATCACGTTGAGCGATTTGGGTCGTAAAATATTCAAGGGCGACAAGGTGGTCTGGTCGGTCTTTATCATCCTATGTGTAATCTCACTGGTGGAGATCTTCAGTGCCACCAGCACCATCGTCTATCGACATCAGAACATCTGGGGCCCTATTCTCCGGCACGCCATGTTTTTAATTGGAGGGGTAGGCGTGATATTATTGATCCATAACATCCCTTATCGCTATTTCTCGCTTTTGATCTTTGTGCTGATGGGTTCCATTGTATTGTTGATATTAACTCCCTTTATCGGCACGAGCGTCAATGGGGCCGAACGATGGATCTCTTTCATGGGCATCACTGTCCAACCTTCAGAACTTGCCAAGATCTCGCTGATGGGTACCATCGCCTTTCTTCTGAGCAAGCAGAACGGACAGAACGACGGGCTGCTCTTCCGATGGATGATTGGCCTGATGGTGTTGGTGAGTGCCATTATCGCGATGGATAACCTCTCCACGGCGGTACTCCTCTTCGGGGTTTGTTATCTGTTGATGTTTATCGGAAATGTGAAGATGACCCGTATGTTGAAGGTTGCCGGAGCAGGTATTGCTGCAGTGCTTCTGCTGGTGTTGCTGCTGAACGTGATTCCCGCGAGCTGGACGGATGCCGGGCCTTTAAGCCGTATGGGAACATGGCAGAACCGTATCACTCATTTTGGGGCATCCGATGATCTGTCTGAGGAGGAGTATTATGCGGTTACCGATGAGAATTATCAGGTGGCACATGCCAAGATAGCCATCGCCAATGGCGGGGTGGTGGGCGTTTTCCCGGGCAACAGTAGCGAACGGGATTTTCTGCCACAGGCCTATTCTGATTTCATCTATGCCATCATCATCGAGGAGATGGGTATACTGGGAGGTTTGTTTGTCCTGCTGCTTTACGTGATCATCCTCATCCGAGCCGGCATGATTGCCCGAAAGACGGAGAAGATGTTTCCCAAGTACCTGGTCCTGGGATCAGCGCTCATGCTCTCCGTGCAGGCATTCATCAATATGGGGGTGGCTGTCAGTCTTATTCCCGTGACCGGACAGCCCTTGCCATTGATCAGCCGCGGGGGCACGTCCACGCTCATCACTTGTGCCTATTTCGGTCTTATCTTAAGTGCTGATCGCTTCGGAATAGGGAAAAAGAAAATGGTGGATGAGACCTTGGCAAATAATGAAAATGATCAGAGCAATGAGGGTGATCGTGAGAAGAACGACCTATCGTTAAAGGTGGAGGAGATGATGAAACAGCCTGAAGATACAGTAACGTTCGAGGTGATTTAGCATTGAACGATGAACCCTACTTTTTTCTATGATACAAAATAAATATAGTATGACCAACCTATACAATGCGAATTCAGCTGCTGCTGGCAATAAACCTCCGCTGAGAGTAATCATCAGCGGCGGCGGAACGGGAGGGCACATATTCCCCGCCATATCCATTGCCAACGCCGTCAGAGAACGGTGGCCCGATGCGGAAATACTTTTCGTGGGCGCGGAAGATCGCATGGAGATGGAGCGTGTTCCCGCAGCTGGCTATTCAATTGTCGGACTGCCTGTGGCCGGATTCGACAGAAAGAACATGCTGAGGAATGTACCGGTCGCATTTAAGCTGCTCAAAAGCATGAAACGGGCACGAAAAATAGTGACTGATTTCAAACCAGATATTGCAGTGGGAGTGGGTGGATATGCCAGTGGTCCCATACTCAAGGCCGCCTCAGCGAAAGGTGTGCCAACACTCATACAGGAACAGAACTCCTACGCGGGTGTCACCAACAAAATGCTGGCGCAAAAGGCTGCAACCATCTGTGTGGCATATGAAGGGATGGACAAGTTTTTCCCGAAAGAGAAAATCGTGCTTACAGGGAACCCCTGTCGTCAGGATCTGGTGATCTCGAAAGAGAATAGCGCGAAGGGAGTTGATTTTTTTCAACTCGATCCCACAAAGAAAACGATCCTGATGCTGGGCGGTAGCCTGGGTGCCCGCACGCTCAACGAAAGTATGGTTGCATCCTTCCCTAAGCTGGCGCTGGCAGAAGATGTACAGGTGATCTGGCAATGCGGGAAGTACTATTATAAGGAGATGCAGCAGTTACAGGTGGAAGGTAAAATCCCGGCTAACGTGCATCTGTTTGATTTCGTGTCACGTATGGATTGGGCTTACGCGGTGGCCGATCTGGTAATCTCACGTGCCGGTGCCGGATCCATCTCTGAGTTCTGTCTCCTCGGCAAGGCGGTGGTGCTGGTGCCATCACCCAACGTGGCGGAGGATCATCAAACCAAAAATGCACAAGCACTGGTCACTACAGATGCTGCCGTCATGGTTTCAGATGTACTTGCAGCCGACCTGCTCTTTGATGTAGCACTGTCGCTCGTCAGGAACGATGAACAGCTCAAGAGCCTGCGCAGACAGATCGCCCGGCTGGCCCAGCATGATTCGGCAAAACGTATTGTGGATGAGATTGAGAAGATAGTATGGAATGAATCGTCCAGATGAATCGTTGTAATAGAAAAGGTGTTGTCTTAATGGGAGGGAAACAAGGAAGATGATTTACGGAAATATATATTTTGTAGGTATTGGAGGTATTGGCATGAGCAACCTGGCCCGCTTTTTTCTCGCACATGGAAAGAGAGTGGGAGGGTACGACCGGACAGCATCGCCCCTCACCGAGTCGCTACGTGAGGAGGGTGCTTTTGTTCACTATGCTGATGATCTGCAGGAGATACCACCCGAATTTACTGACAAGGAAAAGACGCTTGTCGTCTACACACCTGCAGTACCCTCCACCCATGGTGAACTGATCTATTTCAGGGAGCACGGATTTAAAGTGATGAAACGTGCGCAGCTGTTGGGTGAGATCACCAAAACAAGCGATGCCATCTGTGTGGCGGGAACACATGGTAAGACTACCGTCTCGAGCATGACGGCACATCTGCTGCGCCAGTCACAGGTCGATTGCAATGCATTCCTGGGAGGTATCTTGAAGAACTATGACAGTAACCTGCTGCTGTCTGACAAAAGCAACATCACCGTTGTGGAGGCAGACGAGTATGACCGTTCATTCCACTGGTTAAGACCCTGGATAGCCATCATCACCTCAGCCGATCCCGATCATCTGGATATTTACGGTACCGCGAAGGCATACAGGGAGAGTTTTGAGCTGTTCACCTCACTGATCCGACCGCAGGGTTATCTACTGATGAAAAAAGATGCAGCAGTGACACCCCGCTGTGACACTTCCGTCACAATACGGAGTTATTCAGAAACGGAGGGTGATTACCATGCTGAGAATATAAGAATCGGAAACGGAGAGATACTTTTTGATTATGTTTCACCCGGCGGGAAGATTGCAGATATCTTCTTAGGTGTACCGATGATGGTGAATATCGAGAACAGCGTGGCTGCCATCGCTGCAGCTGAGTTGTGCGGTGTCACACCGCAGGAGATACGTCATGCCATGCAAACTTTCAGCGGAGCAAGGCGGCGTTTCGATTTTCATATCAAGTCGCAGGATATCGTTTTTATTGATGATTACGCCCATCATCCGGAGGAACTCACAGCGGCTATCCGTTCGATTAAAGCACTCTACCCGGATAAAAAGCTGACTGCTGTCTTTCAGCCACATCTCTATTCACGTACACGTGATTTTGCTGCTCAGTTTGGAGAAAGCCTGTCATTGGCAGATGATGTGATCCTCCTTGATATTTATCCGGCACGTGAAGAGCCTATTGAAGGTGTCACCTCGCAGCTCATTTTCGACAGGATCACCTCAACACGGAAGATCGTATGTAGCAAGACCGAGCTGCCGGCATTGCTGCGCAGTAAGCAGGTGGAGTTGCTTGTGACATTCGGGGCGGGCGACATAGACCGTATGTTACCTGAAATAGAAGAGCTGCTGAGAGAGAAGTATCGGTTGAATGATTAATGTTTATAAATTTTCCCTCTCATTGAACATCTTGATGTATCTTTGTAATAGGGATCAAAACAGATGAGAGATTGAAGAAATTCCTTGTAATATTGGTGGCAGTGCTGGTTATAGGATACCTGATATTTTCAGCAAACTATTTCAGCGACTCATCACGCAATCAATTGTGCGAGAGCTTTGAAGTGATCATCAAAGATAGTGCCCGTACACAGTTTGTGCTGTCGCACGATATTGTGAACCTGGTGAAGAGATATGATTTATACCCGGTGGGAAAGAGCTTTGCAGAGATCAACACCCTCGCCATTCGCGACACCATCCTCACCAATAAACTGGTTGAGTCGGCAGAAGTATACTTAACCCCTGGAGGTGCTATCATTGCCACCATTCATCAACGTGAGCCGGTTTTAAGGGTGGTCTCCAACTTGAAGGGCAGCTTCTATGTGGACAAGGATCGCCGGATCATGCCTGTCTCATCGGGCTTCACTGTTTACGTACCTCTGGCTACGGGGGAGATCGATGAGGAGTTTGCCCGGAACGACCTCTTTGATTTCGCTCTGTTTCTTCATCAGCATCCCGACTGGGATGCATGGGTAGAGCAGATCGTTGTCCATTCTGACAGGGAAATTGAATTGATTCCTCGTGTGGGAGACTTCCAGATTGTGATGGGTAGTCTGGATGATTATCCGGCAAAGTTGTCCAAATTTGCCTTTTTCGTGGAGGAGGGTTTAAATGTGGTAGGGTGGAACCGTTACTCGGCGATAAACCTGAAGTATGACAACCAGGTGGTATGTACCCGAAAATAGTGGGATGTTCTGTGAAAGATGATCACTAAGATCCTGTAAAGGTGAGCATCCCTATAATGATGTGAATGGACCAAACAAAAAACGCTGCAGAGTGTTTGTAAAGTAACAATATGACCAACTATTCAACAACCGAATAATATGACGCAATCTGGGTTCTTAGCTGTAATTGATCTGGGAACCTCCCGCATTAAGGGGGTTGTCGGACGTAAAAATGAGAATGGTGTCATCTCCGTCATGGCCAGCAGCACCATTGACTCCGGTAGCTCTATCCGCAGAGGAATGGTGTATAACATTGAACAAACGGGGGCCAATGTGCATAAGCTGGTGATGATGCTCGAGAACAGCATCGGCCGACGAATAGGCAGCGTTTACGTTTCCCTTGCGGGGCAGTCATTACATACCATGGAGTTCAATGAGATGAAACAACTCCCTTCGGGAATGGTTACCGAGGAGGTGGTGAACCAGTTGCGCAAGGCTGCCGAAAAGTTCCAGCCCGAGATGAAACGTAACTACCGGGTTGCGGATGCGGAATATTATATTGATGACAAGCCGGAACGTAGTCCCGTAGGTGTGACCGGCTCACAGATTGAAGCCGGCTATGAACTGATTGTAGGGAGACCCAATCTGCTTTCCAATATTGAGAAGAGCATCTCCTCAAAGACAGAGCTTAAGATTGTGGATTATATCGTGGGTGCTACTGCCTCTGCGATGATTGCGTTGACCGAAGAAGAGAAAGAACTGGGATGTGCGTATCTTGATTTCGGTGCCGGGACTACAACGCTGTCTGTATATAAGAATGGCATTCTCCGCCGTATGGTTGTCATTCCTTTCGGTGGTAAGAACATTACGAAAGATATCTCTGCACTCAACTTTACCGAAAATGATGCGGAGCAGTTGAAAATTAAATTCGGCAAGGCAGTTGAAAATCAGGAAGGTCCTCTATTCTCATCTCCTTTTTCCTCTAAACCCGATGTTGACCTGGCAGAGCTCAATAAAGTGATTGGCATGCGTCTCGATGAGATCACCGCCAACATCAAGGAACAGCTCAAACTATCGGGCTACGAGGGGCAACTGGGAGCAGGACTGATCATCACCGGAGGGGCCGCACAGCTAAGGAATCTCGATCTCTATCTCACCCAAAAACTGAAGTTGCCCGTGAGAAAGACATACGCCAAGAAGACCCTGGTCAACAACGCCCCCGAGCTGATCAACGATCCCTCTTACACGCAGGTGTTGGGAATGCTGCTTGTTGCTGAGGAGGATTGCGAACGGGTGACCGTGGAGTTACATGATGACGATGAGAAAGATGGAGGCCGTACATTCACTAGCGGTTGGTTTGGCGGAAACAAAAATAAGCAGCCGAAACCTAAAAAGAATGAGAAAAACTCTCCTAAACCTGTAAAGGGAGTTGAAAATACGAAAACCGAAAAGAAAGAAGGGGGATTCATCACAACTATAGAAAATGTTTTCGGAAATTTTTTTACGGAAGAAGATGAATAACAGCGCAAAAACTGCAAACAATGGATGATGATATACTCGATTTTCAAATAGTGAGCCGCACGGATGCTATCATCAAGGTGATTGGCGTGGGTGGTGGCGGCGGAAATGCTGTGAACCATATGTTTCAGGGGGGGATACACGATGTCTCTTTCGCACTTTGTAACACCGATAATCAGGCGTTGACAGAATCGCCCGTGCCGGTGAAAGTGCAGCTGGGAGAAAACACGACGGGCGGCCTGGGAGCAGGCAACAAGCCTGAAGTGGCTGAAAAAGCAGCTGAAGAGAGTGCCGATCTGATTGAAGAACTCCTCAATGACGGCACCAAAATGGTTTTCATCACCGCGGGAATGGGTGGCGGTACCGGTACGGGCGCTGCACCCGTAGTTGCCCGCATAGCCAAAAACATGGGTGTGCTCACCGTGGGTATTGTGACCATCCCTTTCATGTTCGAGGGTCCCCGAAAGATCGTGCAAGCACTCAAAGGTGTGGAAAAGATTGCCAGGAATGTGGATGCCCTGCTGGTGATCAATAATGAGCGTCTGCGTGATATATACAGCGACCTGACGATGCTTAACGCCTTTGCCAGAGCAGATGATACGCTGGCGACGGCTGCCCGGAGCATTGCCGAGATCATCACGGTGCATGGTCATGTAAACCTCGACTTTGCAGATGTGGAAACAACACTGAAGGATGGCGGCGTCGCTATCATGAGCAGCGGCCTGGGTAGTGGTGACGACCGTATCAATGATGCGATAAAGAATGCCTTGCACTCACCCCTGCTCAATAACAATGATGTCTTCAGTGCCAAGAAGATACTGATCAACCTTGCTTTTGGTGAAGAGGATCCGCTGATGATGGAAGAGATGAATGCACTGCACGATTTCATGTCTAAGTTCAGCCGCGAGATTGAGGTGATCTGGGGTACAGCCGTGGAGCCTACCTTAGGTGAACAGGTGAAAGTAACACTGCTGGCTACCGGATTCTCCATCACCAGTGTTCCCGGGATTCAGGAACAGCAGCAGGAATTGTCGAGAGCCGAGGAAATACAACAACAGATTGAGAGAGATGCGAAAATTGAACAGGATAGGAAAGATAAGGAGCTGATAGAGAAGTATTACGGCAAAAAGGGCTTGAAAACGCTCACCTCCGTGAACTACAGGCTCGAGCCTTTTGTGTTGAGCATTGACGAGCTGGATGATGACAAGGTACTGGATGTGCTGGAGAAGACGCCCGTTTTTAAGCGTGAGTCAGACTTCAATCCAAGGGTGTTTAAATCGGAAATACAGCAGCAATCGACCTCCCTCTTCGATTAGCGGGAGTGGGTCTTCCTTTCCCGTTTTTCGGGATCACACAATCTGTCGGCCTCTTTTCTTGGTCAGCCTGTTTACATTCTTGTCACTGGATTTTCAATTACGGGATCAGCAAATCATAACGATGATCCTATTAAAGCATACACTATGGAACTGTTAGCACTTATTACCGAAGAGATAAAGAAGGCGATGCTCGCTAAAGAGAGAGTGCGTCTGGATGCATTGAGGGGTATTAAAAAAGAGCTGCTGGAGGCCAAGACGGCCAAAGGTGCCAGCAATGAGCTTACCGAAGAAACAACGGTTGCCATCTTACAGAAGATGGTGAAGCAACGTAAAGAGAGCGCTGAGATCTACACCACACAGCATCGTCCCGACCTCGCGGAGCCCGAGCTGGAACAGATGAAAGTGATTCAGGAGTTTCTGCCGCCACAACTCACTGCCGAAGAACTCGAGGCAACCGTGAGGAGAATCATCGACCTGAACGGCGCCTCCTCCATGAAAGAGATGGGAATGGTAATGAGCCTGGCCACAAAGGAACTGGCCGGTAAGGCTGAGGGCAGGGCCATCTCGGCGATGGTGAAGCGTTTATTGTCTTAGAGGAGGGAGAACTCCATTTTTCTTTCGTAGGGCACGTACACCTTCTTGAATCTTTTGTCGAGGAGATTGCTTTTACGTGCTTTTTTATCCAGCTTTTTCAATTCATTGCCGCGGTTCTTGTCTGCTTCAAAATCGTCACCCAGCAACAGGAGAGAGATCGTTTCATCATCGATAATTGCTATCTTGAAAACGACCGTCCTCTGCTCAATGATTTCGTTTTCGACCAGTCTGACCAGAAAATCCTTCCCCGGTTCAAAATCAAAAGAAATGGCATTGTAACCCATTGCGGATACAGCGATGAATTCGATCTTCTCATTGTCGGTGAAATAGATCTTACCTTCAGTGTCGGTAACTTTACTCCGGATCAGTTTGTTTGATCTGTTTCGGGACTCTACCAGCACTGTCGGTAGGGGATAATTGTGCAATCCCACCACTTTTACCACACAGCTGTCTTTCCTGGAACCCTCCACCGACTGATAGGATGACTTTAATCCTGAATAATCATCCGTGTGAATCAACAGGAATTGATCTGCCACTTCATAGCTGCCTTCACCCACCTGCGCAACCGATAACCCTGCGAAACCGGTGAGTCGGAAGATTGCCTTGTCGCTAGTGAAGGCAATTGAATCCGATCCGTTTGTATAGGTGCCCTCCAACTGCTGTGCAGCAAGTGAACAGGTCGAAAGGAGAATGGATACAAGTAAGAGGATCTTTTTCATGCGTATCGTGTAAGCGTTTATAACCCTTTTTCAGTCAGATAACGTTCCGCATCCATGGCGGCGCGACAACCGGTGCCGGCAGCGGTTACTGCTTGACGGTAGATAGGGTCGGCCACGTCACCGCAGGCAAAGACGCCCTCGACGGTGGTTTTGGTGGAAGGACTCTCGGTCTTGATGTAGCCCACCTCGTCGAGATCGATATAATCCTTGAAGATCTCCGTGTTAGGCTTGTGTCCAATGGCAAGAAAGAATCCATCCACGTTGATCTCTTTTTTTTCTTCATCCGGCTCACCCATCCGTTTTACCAGATGCACCCCTTCCACCCCTTTCTCTCCGAAGAGACCCATGGCGTTGTGTTCAAAAAGAATCTCAATTTTAGGATTCTGCATCACACGTTCCTGCATGATCTGCGATGCGCGCAGATAGGGCTTGCGGACAATCATATAGACCTTGTCTGCCAGGCCGGAGAGATAGGTTGCCTCCTCACAGGCAGTATCACCGCCACCCACGACGGCTACCTTCTTCTTACGGTAGAAAAAACCGTCACAGGTAGCGCAGGCCGATACGCCCTGACCGGCATATTTTGCCTCGTCGGGCAGTCCCAGGTACTTGGCCGTAGCTCCGGTGGAGATGATCACGGTATCGGCTTCGATCACCTTCTCATTATCGATGGTCACCCTCAGAGGACGCAGCGAGAAGTCCACAGCGGTAGCTCTTCCCGAACGTACATCGGTACCGAATCTCATTGCCTGTTTTTTGAGATCATCCATCATCTCAGGGCCTGTGATGCCGTCGGGGTATCCTGGGAAATTTTCTACCTCGGTGGTCGTGGTCAACTGCCCTCCGGGTTCCATACCTTCATACAGAACCGGTTCCAGATTGGCACGTGAAGCATAAATAGCAGCCGTATATCCGGCAGGACCTGACCCGATGATCAGGCATCTCACTTTCTCATTCATATGTTATCCGTATATTTATAAACCTTCGCCATAAGCGTCTGCGGGGTGAAGGTATTTGTGTTTATAATTACCTCAAAGGTACAACTAATCTTTTATTAATGAAACCGATATTAGCTTTATCTATTCATTGTAAATGGAAAATATAAGCTGTTGAAAATGCCTCTCCCTTGTCTGGCAGACACCTCACCTGAGGTCAATAATCTGAATCTTTGGATATGCAGTAATGTCAAACTTGAACGTGGCATCACTCAATAGGTGATTCGCGTTATAGTCCGTTATATCAATTTTGTTGGTCATCCCATTCTTCATGATGAGGATCACCTGTACCAGCGTGTGACTGTTCTTCTCTATTGCCGTTTTCACCGCTTTGAACTCCCTGTTGCTGATGGCAGGTGTCATCTCCACCACGAAAACGTTTTTTCCATTCATCATCTCTGAGCGGGGTGCTTTAAGGGTATAACCGTTTTTATACATCCCCAGGAGTGCCAGCGGACTGATGGCGGCTATCTCCTGAGGGTCAGGATTGCTGATATTCACTTCATTCACATCTTTCATCCACACCCATTGTGTCTCCCCGTCGAACCAGACATCCATCGATTCCATCTCAAGTTTAAACCGGTTACCCTTGATGAATGCTTTCCCCTTTTGCAGCATGCTGGTCGTGCCATCGGCTTCCAGCGTGGTTGAAGTGAAAGAGAGAACAATCCCCCGTGATGCTTCATAGGCTGCATAACTCTTGTCTAAAAGGGCTCTTGACGCAGCCGGACTTTGAGAAAAGGAGGCGAAAGCCAGGAGGAGTGCAGCAAGGGTGAGTATATTTCGTTTTGTCATCTTTGTTGTTTTATGCGGGTTATTAATTACCTTATAGACACAAATGAGCGCAGCGGGTTTAATGACCTGCACCACTGTTTACACATTCACTGGGACGAAGGAGCTACCCCCGAATGAATCCATAAGAGAACGATGAGGGATAAAAGACGCCTTATTGCAACGAATTCAACATCTTCTCCAGTGAATATTCATCCTGAATAAATACATCCCGCGGTTTGCTGCCCTGTGCCGCACCAACGATGCCTGCTGCCTCCAGCTGATCCATCAGTCTGCCTGCACGATTGTAACCGATGGAGAACTTACGCTGGATGAGTGAGGTGGAACCCTGCTGATGTACCACGATGAGACGTGCCGCCTCCTCGAAGAGCGCATCCCGGTCGTTCAGATCCACAGCTCCCGGCGACGCTTCGACTTCGCCTGCCACCTCTGGCAGCGCGAATGCATTGTCGTAGCCATGCTGCTTGCCGATAAACTGGGTGATCTCCTCCACCTCGGGTGTGTCTACAAAGGCACACTGTATACGGATAAGGTTGCTCCCCTGGGAGAAGAGCATATCTCCGCGGCCAATGAGCTGGTTGGCACCACTCATGTCGAGGATGGTGCGCGAGTCGATCTGCGAGGTTACACGAAAGGCCATTCTGGCAGGGAAGTTGGCTTTGATGGTGCCAGTGATGATATTGGTGGTAGGGCGCTGGGTGGCAATCACCATATGCATACCCACGGCACGTGCTTTTTGTGCGATGCGTGCTATGGGCATCTCTATCTCTTTTCCTGCGGTCATGATCAGATCGCCAAACTCGTCAATCACCACTACGATATAGGGCATATACTTGTGTCCTTTCAGAGGATTCAGTCGCCGCTTGATAAACTTTTCGTTATATTCATTAATGGTGCGTACATGTGCTTTCATCAAAAGCTCATAACGATCGTCCATCTCCCTGGTGAGCGAGTTCAGTGTCTGTGTCACCTTGGTGACGTCGGTGATGATCGCTTTCTGTTCATCCGGCAGCTTGGCGAGATAGTGCTTCTCGATGGTGGAGTAGATGTTAAACTCAACCATCTTGGGATCTATCAGCACCATCTTCATCTCCGACGGGTGTTTTTTATAAAGCAGTGAGGTGATGATCGCATTCAGTCCCACCGATTTACCCTGGCCTGTGGCACCGGCAACCAGCAGATGGGGCATCTTGGTGAGATCGAACATGAACACTTCGTTGGTGATGGTCTTACCCAGTGCCACGGGCAGCTCATAAGTGCACTCCTGGAACCTTTTTGAGGTGATGACCGACTGCATGGATACGATTTGAGGGTCTTTATTGGGAACCTCAATGCCGATAGTACCCTTTCCGGGCATCGGCGCGATAATACGTATACCAAGCGCAGAAAGGCTCAATGCAATGTCGTCTTCCAGGTTTCTGATTTTGGAGATGCGTACACCTGCCTGGGGTACAATCTCATAGAGAGTGATGGTGGGGCCTACGGTTGCCTTGATGGAGGTTATCTCTATCCCATAATTGCGGAGCGTGTGAATGATCTTCTCCTTGTTCTCGTTTTGTTCGGCCATGTCTACAGCCCTGTCGCCGGTGTTATAGACCTTCAGCAGATTCATGGTGGGGAACCTGAAGGATGAGAGATCTTTTCGCGGGTCGTAATCCTCCTCCAGCTCCGTCTGTAGGAGATCGGGTTCTTCCTCGGCGGGATTATTTTCCTGGATGATGGGTGATTGCATGATCTCATCATCTTTAGGAATGATCACCTCAAACTCTTTCACCTGTTGTGGTGCTTTATTCCTTGTTGATGTTCTTAATGGCCTGGTGCCACTGTCGACCTTAGTCAAAGGGATCCCCGATGGCGGTATCTCTTCACCTTCATCCTCTTCTCCATTCTCATCATCCGATTTATGAATGGTTCCTCTTTTCTTTCTTAACCAGGTAAAGAACCGGCTGAGCACTCCCGGTGTGCTCCCTTTCCCGCTATCGGCCCAATCCTGTTCATCTGTGAGCTCCTCCTCCTCCTCTTTGGCAAAAGAGGGCTTACTGTTCACCAATGTTTGCTGGATATTGTACATTGAACTTTTACGGAAGATGACCACAATAATCAGGATAAACAGCAGGATCAGCAGCACTACACCCGGCCAGCCCACACTGCTCTCCAGTAGTTGCTCAATCTCCGTGCCATGTGCTCCGCCCCACCTTACATGACTTTTGGGGAAAATACGGTCCATAATGAAGGAGCTGGTGATGGATCCGCAGATAAGCCCGAAAGTGGTGATGAAAAGAGCTTTCAAAAATGAGAAGTCGGAGACTCTCATAATGTGCAGACCTATATATATCAGAAAGAGAGGGATGAGTGCCGAGAAAATGCCGAACCAGTCATTCACCAGCAACTCGGCAATGAAAGCTCCCCCGGCACCGGTCCAGTTGTCGACTTCCGGAGCAGCAGAACGTATCAGCTCAAAAAACGACCTGTTCAATACTTTACTTTGATCGGCAGCACCTGTAAAGAAGAAGGAGATGATTGCCAGCAGCATGAAGATGCCGGCGAAAGCGATGATCACCCCGATGATAAAATGAAAGCGTTCGTTCTTGAGCAGTTCAACCCATGCGATGCCTTTTTTTCTGGATGCGGAAGGTCTCTTCCTTTTTCTTTTTGCCATAGTGCTCTCTTTTCAATCCATTCATAGGTTGTCAGTTAATCTCTGCAACAACCCTTGAAAGGGTGAAAAGTGTTATCAATTAATTAATTTACAAATTTAGGAAAAAGAATGGTAGATTGAAAGGTTTAAGAACCCTATTTAAGGAAAAAGATACACCTTGGACGGTGTATCTCTCTCTCTTGCAGTCTCTCGTTGAGGAGAAACACTATCTCTTCTTCTGCCCTAGCAGGTATAAGCCTCCGACAAGCGCTACCACACCAAGTCCCAACTCAATGTAAGCATTCTGCTTTGCCGAACCATCTTCAGCAGTGATCTCCATACCCAGCAGTTCCACCGATTTGGAACTCTCACTCAGTCCGTTGACACCCAGATATCCCAACACCAAAGCTGCCACAATCAATATCACTCCAATCGCCTTTTTCATATCATGCCATTTTAAACGTTTATCAATGAACACCTAAAACCCTGTGATTGTTCTCCAATCACGGTGCAAAAGCGAAAAGTCCGCGAATCACTTCGCAGACTTCTCTTGTTAACACAATCTTCATGAAACAAACTACACTATCGAGTTGATTGCAGATTGATAATCCGGCTCCTGTGCAATCTCAGGAACCAGTTCCGTATATACGATATTTCCATCGGGATCGACAACCACCACTGCACGTGCCAGCAGTCCTTTTAAAGGACCGTCGCTCATCAGTAATCCGTAATCCTTGCCAAACGAATGATCCCGAAAGGTGGAAAGGGTGATCACATTTTCAATACCTTCGGCACTGCAGAAACGACCCGCTGCAAACGGCAGATCGGCAGATATGCCAAGCACCACTGTATTGTTCAATGCGACAGCATCTTTATTGAACCGACGAACCGAAGCAGCACAGGTGCCTGTGTCGAGACTAGGAAAGATATTAAGCACCACCTGCTTACCCCTGAAATCGGATAGTTTCACCTCTGAAAGATCTCCTTTCACAAGGGTGAAATCAGGAGCTGTGGTGCCCTTAACGGGCAGGTCACCGGTCGTTTGTACTGGGTTGCCTTTAAATGTGATCGTTGCCATATAATACAGTCAATTTAAAATTATTCTTAATAGTGATCTTGTCACAAACTTAAAACAATGCGTCTGATATATTGTTCAGCATAAATGAAAAATTAACTTTCAAGGGTGGTTAATAGATCTCTTCCCTCAGGTAGTGAGCCGTGTAACTCTGTTTGTTAAGTGCCACTTCTTCCGGTGTGCCGGTAGCGAGAATACTGCCTCCTTTTTCTCCACCTTCAGGCCCCAGGTCGATAATGTGATCGGCACATTTAATCATGTCGAGGTTATGTTCTATTACGATCACCGTATTGCCTTTGTCCACCAGTTTATTCAATACTCCCAGCAACACGCGTATATCCTCAAAATGCAATCCAGTGGTGGGCTCATCCAGCACATAAAGGGTATTGCCCGTATCAACCCGGGCTAACTCAGTGGCCAGCTTCACACGCTGACTCTCTCCTCCCGAGAGGGTGGTGGAGGATTGCCCCAGCTTGATATATCCCAGTCCCACCTCCTGCAAGACTTTAATCTTGTGAAGGATTATATGAATATTCTCGAAGAAATCCACTGCCTCATTGATGGACATATCCAGCACGTCTGCAATGGATTTACCCTTGAACCGCACTTCCAGGGTCTCGCGATTGTATCTTTTTCCGTGACACTCCTCGCAGAGTACCATCACATCGGGAAGGAAGTTCATCTCGATAGTCTTGTAACCATTCCCGCTGCATTTCTCACACCTGCCCCCCTTCACGTTGAATGAAAAACGGCCAGGCTTGTAGGCCCGTATTTTGGCCTCCGGCATGCCGGCAAAAAGGGTGCGTATGTCAGCGAAGACACCGGTATAGGTAGCAGGGTTGGAGCGGGGTGTGCGACCAATGGGAGACTGATCAACACTCACTATCTTGTCGAGATGCTCTATGCCTTCCACCGACTTGTAGGCAAGTGGATCTCTGAGCGAACGGTAGAATTTCTGACTCAGGATGGGTTGAAGCGTCTCGTTGATCAACGTCGATTTGCCACTGCCTGAGACCCCTGTGATGCATATGAGGCAGCCCAGGGGAAAGGTCGCGGTCACACTTTTGAGGTTGTTGCCTGTGGCTCCCTCGATCATCAAAAAGTTCCCACTCCCTTTGCGTCTCTTCTCGGGCAGTGCTATCTCGAGCTTCCCATTGAGGTAGTTGGATGTGAGCGTGTTGTGTTTCAGCATCTCTGAGGGAATCCCTTCAAACACCACATCACCTCCTTTTTCCCCTGCAAAGGGTCCCATATCCACAATATAGTCCGACGCGAGCATCATATCCTTGTCATGTTCCACCACCACCACCGAGTTACCCGAATCGCGCAGTTTCTTGAGTGAATCGATCAGACGGTGGTTATCGCGCTGGTGTAGCCCAATGCTCGGCTCATCGAGGATATAAAGTACATTCACCAGCTGCGATCCTATTTGTGTGGCCAGCCGTATACGCTGACTCTCACCGCCCGAGAGCGATGCCGACGCACGTGAGAGGGAGAGGTATCCCAGCCCCACATCAAGCAGAAACTGCAATCGCGAAAGAATCTCTTTCCTGATCTCACCGGCAATAAGGCGTTGCTTTTCAGTCACTGCCGATTCAGCATGGACAAGCCACTCATAAAGTTCGCTGATATCCATCTGTGACAGTTCGGCAATATTTTTCCCGTTGATCCTGAAATGGAGTGCCTCCCTATTGAGCCGCTGTCCGTGACACTCGGGACAGAGAGAGGTGGTGATGAACTGGCCTGCCCATTTCTGTGCGGTGGCCGATGCATCATCATCCTGCTGCATCTCGATATATTTGGCTACACCCTCATAGGAAACCATGTAGTTGGAGTTGCCCAGCGACTCGTTTTTGATCTTTAACCGTTCATCGGTGCCATACATGATCTCATCCACCGCCTCTTTCGGTATATCTTTGAGAGGCGTTCTCATGGTCACCCCATACTTCTCACAGATGGCGGCTATCTGCCAGAAAAGAAGGGTGCTCTTCTCCTTGCCGAGGGGGAGGATACCTCCCCCGGCGATGCTCAGCACTGGGTCGGGAATGATTTTGTCAATGTCAATCTGATCAATTGTGCCGATGCCTTTACAGCGGGGACAGGCTCCCTGAGGTGTGTTAAACGAGAAGTTGTGCGGTGCCGGCTCACCGTAGGAGAGGCCTGTGGTAGGACACATCAGACTGCGACTGTAGTGGCGCACCTCATTAGCCTCCACATCCTGAATCAGTATCAACCCCGAGCCCTGCTTCATGGCCGTACGCACACTTGCTTTCAGCTTGTCGGCGAACTTGTTGGATACCACAAGCTTGTCGATCAGGATCTCAATGCTGTGGTTCTGATAACGGTCGACCCGCATGCCGGGGATGATCTCTTTGATCTCACCATCCACCCTCACGTTGAGGTATCCTTTTTTGCGGATCTGTTCGAAAAGCTCCTTGTAATGTCCTTTTCTGTTTCTTACAGCCGGTGAGAGGATATATATCTTCTTCCCGATGTATTTCTCGAGGATCAGTTCCAGTATCTGCTCATCGGTGTATTTCACCATCTTCTCCCCGGTGAGGTAGGAGTATGCATCCCCTGCACGTGCATAGAGCAGACGCAGGAAGTCATACACCTCGGTGGTGGTGCCAACGGTAGAGCGGGGATTCTTGTTGGTTGTTTTCTGCTCAATGGAGATCACGGGACTAAGGCCGGTGATCTTATCCACATCGGGTCGTTCCATCTTGCCCAGGAAACCGCGGGCATAAGCCGAAAAGGTCTCGATGTAGCGTCTCTGTCCTTCGGCAAAGATGGTGTCGAATGCAAGCGACGATTTCCCGCTTCCACTTAACCCTGTAATCACAGTGAGCGAATTGCGCGGGATGGTCACGTCGATATTTTTCAAGTTGTGTACGCGTGCGCCGTACACTTGAATCAGTTCTGTTTCGGAAGCCATAGTTTGTATAAACGAATGATCACCTAAAAAGTTTACTTCCCTATCCAGGCGGCATCATGCACCTTGGGTTGCTCCCCTTTTTGGTAATAAAGACTCTCTCTGGTGGGTATGACGATGGTATAACTTTTGCCTGATGGATTACTCAGTTTGGTGCTACGCAGCCAGGAGTTGAAATCCTTTAACTGCGCATAGCTTACTTTATTCTCCCTGGCGAAAGTCACCAGGTCAGGTATGGAGGTGGTCAGACGCACCTCCTTGAACTCCATTGGTTTGTAGAGATGCTCGGGCTTGATCACATAGCCATATTGTTGCGGGTTTTCAAAGATCAGCTTGATGGAAAGCATGCGATAGTAATAGCGGGATGTTTCCTCCACGAGCCACAGATCGAGGGTTTCCTCTGCCTGCTGCTTATTCATCTCCGTGGTGATGCGTCCCTGCCCTCCATTATAGGAGAGGGCGGCACCACTCCACGTCCCATATTTGCGATAGGCATCTTTGAGATAGCGACTAGCCGCTACCGTCGACTTTTCGATATGATACCGTTCATCCACCTCTGCGGTGACCTCCAGACCATATTGCCTGGCCGTGCTTTCCATGAACTGCCATAGTCCTGCTGCCCGTGCGGGGGAGACTGCCCGGTAATCGAGGCTGCTCTCAATCACTGCCAGGTATTTCAGGTCGTCGGGGAGACCCTCTTTTTTCAAGATTGGTTCAATGAGCGGAAAGAGGCGGTTGGCACGTTTGAAAAGAAGCATGGTGGTGGAGTGGAAGTAGGTGAAGCTGTTCAGCTCCCTGTCCATCCGTTCCCGCTTATCGTAACGGTCGAAGGTGATCTGTTCCCCCGCAAAGGACATGCTTTGGGGTATGTCTACCGATGCTGTCATGGATAGCACCAATGGTTTTTGCGATTCGGTTTTTGCGATGCCATTCCCGGAAGTGAGCAACAGGGTGAACATTGCCATGCTGGCAACCAGCATCGATATAGTGAAGAACAGTGTTGATCGTTTCATAATTAATTGTTATCAGATGTTTAATTGAATATCCACAAGGTATCAGATGGTGGTAAATACCGCTGCGACGAACTAACAAATATACAAAATAATCGCTGTATAATCGTATCTCATCATTTTTTCTTAAGTTTGTAGCTGAGATAAATCTGATCTGTTCCGATTTTTTAAACTGCCTCACAGCTTTTGATCTGCTCTGTCAGAAAAGAGAAACAAGCACGGTTAAGAGAAACAGACCACTTACAGCAAAAATAAATCTATGAAGCTCAACACGCCCAAATCTGTCATTAGAGCACACGATATCAGTCAGCTCCGGTTTCGTGATACACCTTTTGTGAAGCTGATGAACAAACGCATCTATAATATTCTGATGGTCGCCTCGCGCTACGATATGTTTATGCTGGAAGATGACGGACGTGTGGATGAGCAGATATTCAACGAGTATGTGTCGCTCAATCTCCGTTATCCGCCACGCTTCACACAGGTGAACAACAACAAGGAAGCGCTTGTTGAACTGAATCAAAACCATTACGAGCTAATCATCTGCATGCCCAACATGGATAGCAGCGATGCCTTCGACTTGGCCATACAAATCAAAGAGCATTATCCCGGTATTCCTGTAGTGCTGTTAACTCCCTTCTCAAAAGCAGTGACACGATCACTCAGCAGGGAGAACCTGAGTGGTGTGGATTATGTATTCAGCTGGCTGGGTGATACCGATCTTTTGCTGGCAATCATTAAACTGGTGGAAGACCGGATGAATGTAGAGCACGATGTGAAGACCGTAGGAGTACAGACCATCATGCTGGTGGAGGATTCCATCCGTTTCTACTCATCGGCATTGCCATTGCTTTATAAATTTGTACTTTCCGAATCGAAAGAATTTTCAAAGGAGGCACTCAACGACCACCTGCGGATGCTGCGTATGCGCGGTCGTCCTAAAATACTGCTGGCGCGTAACTATGAAGAAGCGGTTTCCTATTACAAGAAATATGGAGATAACATGCTGGGGGTAATCAGCGACATGAGCTTCAATGTGAAGGGCGAGAAGGATAAGTTTGCAGGAAAACATTTGGGTGAATGGATCAGACTGAAAGATACCAATATACCCATCATTTTCACCTCTTCCGATTCGGAAAACAGAAGACATATCAATAGTGTGAATGCCGTCTTCATCGATAAGAATTCCAAAACGTTTCCTCAGGATTTACGCAAGTCGATAAAAGATAATCTTGGGTTTGGTGATTTCATTATTACCGATCCCCACACCAAGGAGGAGATCTTTCGCATCAAGAACCTGAAGGAGTTGCAAATGAACATCCGCAATATTCCGGACGATGCCCTCCAGTATCACCTCTCACGGAATCACTTCTCCCGCTTTTTCTATTCCCGTGCCATGTTCCCCGTGGCGGAGATGCTGAAAAAGATCGATGTGTCGGAATACGCCAACATGAACGATGCCCGTGAACTGATTCATGCTACCATCGTACAATACAGGAGGATGAAAAACATAGGTGTGGTGGCTGTGTTTGAGAAAGACCGCTTCGATCAGTACTCCAATTTCGCGCGCATAGGTGAAGGATCGCTCGGCGGTAAAGGTCGGGGACTGGCATTTATAGGTTACATGGTAAAAACACACCTGGAGCTGAACAATCACCAGCACTTCCCTGTGACCACCCCCAAGACGGTGGTGCTCTGCACTGACCTCTTCGATGAGTTTATGGAAGCCAACAACCTCTACCCGGTGGCATTATCGGACAGGGATGATGAAGATATTTTGAAGCATTTTCTTGCAGCCAAGTTGCCAAAAAGGCTGGTGAGCGACTTTCTTGTATTCTTTGATGCCATTGAAGGACCTATTGCCATCCGCTCCTCCAGCCTGTTGGAGGACTCGCAATATCAGCCTTTCGCCGGCATCTACGCCACCTACATGATCCCTTATGTGGAGGATAAGTATGAGATGGTGCGTCTGCTGAGCAGTGCCATCAAAGCGGTCTATGCATCGGTCTACTATAAGGACAGCAAGAGCTATATGGCTGCCACACATAACCTTATCGACCAGGAGAAGATGGCGATCGTGCTCCAGGAGGTCGTAGGCTCGCAATATGGGACTCATTTTTATCCTGCCATTTCGGGTGTGGCCCGTTCCATCAATTATTACCCTATTGGTAATGAAAAGACGGAAGACGGGATTGTAAATATGGCGTTCGGCTTGGGAAAATACATCATGGATGGAAATATGGGATTGCGTTTCTCGCCGCCACACGCCTCAAACATATTGCAGTTGAGTTCACTGGATCTGGCCTTGAGAGATACGCAGACACAATACTATGCACTTGATCTCGATTCGGTGGCAAAAGATTTCACCATCGATGACGGCTTCAACCTGTTGAAACTACGGTTGAAAGAGTCGGAGAAGGAGGGTCCCCTCCGTTTTGTAGCTTCCACTTATGACCCGCAGGACCAGATCATCCGTGATGGTTTTTATGAAGGGGGCAGGAAGATCATCTCTTTTGCTAACATTCTACAGCACAGCATGTTCCCCCTGAGTGAGATCCTGGAGAAGCTGTTGAAGGCGGGACAAAAAGAGATGGGACGTCCTGTGGAGATCGAGTTTGCCGTGGACATCACCGACCAGCAGCTGGCGTCGTTCTATGTATTGCAAATACGCCCTGTGGTGGATAGTAAGGAGGTGGTACATGAAAACCTGGATGCGATAGATATGAATGATGCTCTATTGTTCTCGAGAAATGCCCTTGGTAACGGAATCGCCAGCGATGTACATGATGTGATATATGTGAAGACAGAGGCGTTCAATGCATCCAACAATACAGCGATTGCAAGAGAGATTGAAACCCTTAACAGCCGGTTTATAGCTGAGGGCAACAACTATGTCCTTGTCGGTCCGGGCCGTTGGGGATCAGCCGATCCATGGCTGGGGATACCGGTGAAATGGCCGCATATCTCACAGGCCCGTGTAATTGTGGAGTCGGGCATAGAGAACTACCGCATTGAGCCGAGTCAGGGAACACATTTCTTTCAGAACCTCACCTCCTTTGGTGTGGGTTACTTCACGATGAATCCTTTTTTGGAAAACGATGGTTATTTTGATGAAGAGTTTCTGAACCTGCAGCCGGCAGTACATGAAACAAAATTTCTGCGACAGGTGCATTTCGAGCAACCCATATGCCTCAAGATCAATGGTAAAAAGAGGATGGGTGTTGTATTAAAGCCTGGGAGGTAATCATTTTATTTCTAATAAGATTGTGTAGCTGTCCGGGCAAATAATCCTGTTATCCCGGACAGTTTTGTCTGCGTGCAGGTAGTCCTAACACCCTCCCCGGGCTGCGTAAAACGCGTTAATGATGGTTAATATTCAGGGAGCATTGCAACATTTTTATCGTAAATGCATCTTTGGTTATGTATACATGAGATCTCATAATTACTACCAACAATTTTTTAATTATTAAAAAAAGAACGAAGTATTATGAAAGTGAAACCATTTCTTATGCTTACGCTATTGAGCGTAAGTGCGCTATTTATCGCATGCGATAATGATGAAGCAGAAACCAAACTGACATTCGATAAGAACACTGTCACAGTGGGTGTGAACGACACCGACACGGTAAAAGTCACCGGGGGAGCTACTCCCTACAGTGCTTTAGAAACCGATGCCACCGTGGTTGACGCAACTGTCAACAGTGCCAAGATTGTTGTGAAGGGCCTGAAGGTGGGTAATACCACCGTCAAGGTTACCGACAAGAATGGGGTGAATGCCACCTTCGCGGTGAAGGTGCAACAGTAATCAGCGCGTTTCTTTATTCTTTGATCCGGCATCTTCTTTCCAGCGTTCGCGAAGAAAGATGGTGCCGGTATTTTTTAACTGCCTTGAAGCAACAAATGCGACGGCTATTTGTTAAAAGGGTAGTTTATCCATTTCTTGCAAACAATCATTTCCCTCATGAAAAAAATATCACTTACACTGCTCATAATGCTTTTTGCCTTTGGCGTTTTTTCACAAAAAAAACAACCGATGAACCACAACCGATATACGAACGAATGGGTCAAAGTCCTTGAACTTGAAAGAAAATCACTGCCACAGTCGGCTGCAGCAGTCGTGGACAGCATCCTGCGCAGGGCTGTGGAGGATAGGAACAGTCCCCAGATCATCAAGGCGCTGATCCACCGGGGGAAGTATGAGCTGACCATCGATGGGCAAAACGATACAGCTATCTTCAACAGCCTGAGCCATATGCTGGAGCAGAGCACCGATGTGGTGGAGAGGGCCGTGCTGCACTCCATGCTGGGTGAGCTCTATTTGCAATACTACCAAAAAGAGCAATGGATCATTCAACAACGCACCGAACTGGGTAATTATGTCCCGGCCGACATGAAGGAGTGGACACGTACTATCTTTTACGACAAAGTAGTGGAGCATCTGAATGCTTCCCTTGCAACTCAGCCTACGTTAGAAAAGGTGAAAGTGGATACCTATGCTGAAGTCATCCATATGGGTGATGACTCACGCAAGTTTTATCCCACCCTGTACGATTTCCTGGCACGACGGGCTATTGAAGTTTTCAGTCAGACGGAGAATGACGAAGAGTTGAGCCGTTCACTGGCAAAGAAGCACATCCCACAACCATCATTGTTTGCCCCGGCAGAAAAGTATGTAAGACTCAACTTTGATCCTCAGCCGCGGGAGTACAATCTGCGGGCACTCGAGGTATACAGGTTACTGCTCACTTCTTTGCAGGAAAGAGCACTGGCGCGTTCAGTATTATTGACAGAACTGGATAAGCTTGATTATTTGACAAGACTGCAAAATGCGTACGCCAAAGAGGCATTACCGTCGCTCGAGAGGCTGTTGGAGCAATGGACCGACAATGACTTCAGCGTGGAGATCATTGACAAGATGGCCGATTGGTATCAGCATGAGATCTACCGGACCGACCGGCTGGATAGTCTCAAGAGAATGGAAAAGACGGAGAAGCTCTATCTGTTGTTACAGAGTACGATCAAGCGATATCCCAACTACGAACGTATCTCTCTTCTTGAAAACAAGTTGTTACAACTGACACAACCCGAATTTTCAATTTCGGGGAAGAATACCTTCCCGGTAAAAGGAGAGAAGAAATTGCAGGTTGCCTGGAAGAATCTCCGGTCGCTCTCCGCCCAACTATACAGCATTGATTCCCCGAAGGATGTGCAGATGGCAAACGCCGGTATTCGCAAAGAGATCGATGCCAAAAGAACGTTTGTGAAGAATGTCCCGATAGCGCTCTCCGAGAAACCTGATTATGCAACGGGAGATACCTCTTTCATCGTGGCGGTGGAGGAGCCGGGAACTTATATGCTCACCTTCACCTCGAACCCTCAGTCGCAGGATGACAACAACAACACCGATTATTACTTTGCTGTATCAGACCTGACCCTTTTCTCCCGCTCTTCGGCCAAAGATATGTATGATTTCTTCGTGGTGAACAGGGTCACCGGCCTACCGGTAAAGAATGCCGCCGTTCAGATCTACAAGCTGCCGGGGAGCTGGCACAACTCAACGCTCTCCCTGGTTGCATCTCTTCCCGTGAATGAGATGGGGCTGGCGGTGTACAATAAAGAGATACCGAACAACGATGTCTATTATCACGCTGTGGCCGGCAATGACAACGGCTCATTGCTGAACCGCCTCCCCTATGGCGGATATGATTACTCCGAAAGAGCAACGGAGCAACGGGAGCACGTCTCTATTTTCACCGACCGCAGCCTCTACAGGCCAGGGCAGACCATCTATTACAAAGCTGTACTTATAGATACAGAGGAGAACAAGCACAGCGTTGTGAGCGATAAAGTGATTGAATTCGTTTTGCGTGATACCAACGGTAGAGAAGTAGCGACGGAGAAGTTGAAAACCAATGCGTTCGGCTCTGTCACAGGTGAGTTTGTGCTGCCCCAGGGCCTCCTTCCCGGGATGTTTACCATTGAAACGGAGCAGGGGAGCGTATCGCTGCGTGTGGAAGAGTACAAGCGGCCCACGTTTGAAATCACCTTCGATACCATCGAACAGACCTATCGCTTCGATGAAGAGATCACCCTGAAGGGGAAGGCGCTCTCCTTTTCGGGAATCAAACTGCAGGACGCCGATGTACAATACCGCATCACCCGCCGCCAGTCGTGGTGGTGGCGTTGGGGCGGATCGGCTGAGCAGTACGGTGAGGGATCACTGACCACCGATGAGGAGGGTAGCTTTGAAATACGTTTTACACCCGAGAAGAGTGACGGTGAGCAGGGCATACGTTCAGTCTACAGTTTCGAGGTGGAAGCTACCCTCACCGACAGGAACGGTGAGACGCAGGTGGGGAACTATTCGGTCACTGTGGGTGATATCTCCATGCTGCTGCAGCTGGAGATGCCGGAACGCCTGGAGAAGGAGAATACAGAAAAAATCGTTATCACGGCAAAGAACCTCGATGAGAAGGAGATCACGGCAAAGGGAACCTACACGATCTACTCCTTGCATGAGAACGATTCCATTCACCAGCAGGTGGCGACAGGTGATTTCACCACCGGAGAACAACCAGTGCTCGCAAAACAGCTTTCAAAACTGCCCTCCGGAAAATACAGGGTGAAGTTGCTGTCGCACGATGACAGGGGTAACGCCATTGATGCAGAAAAGGATCTGATCCTCTTCTCCTACGCTGATCCACGTCCCCCCATCAAGACCAACAGCTGGCTGATAGAGCGGAATACGACCTTCTCACCCGACAGGAAGGCAGAGGTGATGCTCGGTGTCACAGACAAGGTACATGTATTGTATGAACTGTGGCAGGAGAACACGCTTATGGAGCGTAAATGGATCACCTTGAACAATGAAAACAGACGTTTCGCCTTTCCTTATAAAACGGAATACAAAAACGGCATCACGCTGATGCTTACCTATGTGATCAAGGAGCAGTTCCATGCACACAAGGTGAATATGCTGCCGGAGAAAGAGCGCAAGGAGCTGAAGGTGAAGCTGGATGTTTTCCGTGACAAGATCCGTCCCGGAACCAGCGAGGAGTGGCGCATCACGGTGACTGATAACGCGGGTAATCCTTCACAGGCAGAGGTGCTGGCCTCAATGTACGACTTTTCACTGGACAATATTTACCCGTCACAACCGTGGAACCTCTCCCTCAACTCATTCAATAGCTATTTTTCACGTATGGGGCTCACTGCTGACATTTCATACGGGCCTGGTTTCGGGAGAGGATATATTCATCTGCCCATGAAAGATATCTTGCAATTTCAGTTTGACCGTTTCAACTGGTTCGATTTTTCACTCTATCACGGGTCACGGATGATGTTCAGAAGTACCAACACAAAGGGTCTGGAAGAGGTGATGGTGGTAGGTTATGGTGCATCTAAAGTGCATGTAAGAGGGTTATCGACGCAAAATAGTGTGGCCGAAGATGCATCCTTGGATGAGGTGTTTGCCATGCGTGAGGCGCCTCCCGCTTCCCCGGCACCACACTCCGCCACTGGTGAAAAATCGGCTCCCCAGATCCGCCGTAATTTCAACGAGACCGCTTTCTTCCTTCCTCAACTGAGGACAAACGAGAAGGGTGCAACACAGATAGCCTTCACGGTGCCGGAAAGCAACACCCGCTGGCGTTTCCGTCTGCTGGCACATGACAAGAACCTCCGGGTGGGAAAGGCCGAGGCCTTCACCGTTTCACAAAAAGAGCTGATGGTAACACCCAACATGCCGCGCTTCCTGCGTCATGGCGACAGGACAACCATCGCGACGAAAATATCCAACCTCTCGGATAGTACGGTCAGCGGTAAGGTGCAATTGGAATTCTTTGATCCCGTGACCGATAAGGTGGTAGAAAACATCCCGTTGTCGAATCAAATACAGAAGTTCACGCTGCTTAAAGAGGCTTCTACAGATGCCTCCTGGAGTTTTGAGGTGCCGACACGCGTTGATTTGTTGGGCGTGCGCTTCGTCGCCCAAACCGATGCGTTCAGCGATGGTGAACAGCATGCCCTTGCTGTGCTGCCCCACCGGATGCTGGTGACCGAGAGCATGCGGATGGACCTGAACGGTTCTGAAACGAAAGTGTTCACGATGGATCGCCTACTGAAGAGATCTTCTGCCACGATAGATGATTATCGGCTGACGCTCGAATTTGCCTCCAATCCGTCATGGTATGCCGTGCAGTCACTGCCGGTGCTGAGTGATCCCGTGAGTGACAATGCCGTCTCCTGGTTTGCCTCCTACTATGCCAATACATTGGGAGCCCACATAGGAAAAGCCTATCCCAAAGTGGCGGCAATGGTGGAAGCCTGGAAAAAGAGCGGTGGCAACAAGGAGACCTTCCTCTCTAACCTCGAAAAGAACCAGGAGCTGAAAAATGTGCTGTTGGAAGAGACACCCTGGGTCCTGGAGGCGCAATCTGAATCGGATCAGAAAGAGCGACTTTCACTGCTCTTCGACTTGAACCGCAGCCAGCATCGCATCACCTCCGCACTCGATAAGCTGAAGGAGCTGCAGACAACACAAGGGGGATGGAGTTGGTTCAAAGGGTTCAACCCGAGTGTAGGCATCACACACTATATCCTTTACGGTTTTCAGCAACTGAAGGTGCTGGATTCTGTCGCATTTTCGGAAGAGATGCGCTCCATGCAAGTCAATGGTGTTTCCTTTATCGATGCTGAAGCGATCCGGCGCTTCGACGCATTGAAGAAGAACAACAAAGAGTGGGAAAAAATAAAAACAATCCCGCTCACCGATCTGGAATACCTCTATGTACGTTCTGCCTATGACGAACAGGTGCCGGGCGAAAAAGACAAAGAGATGACCGGATTCTACCTCTCCGTAATTGAGAAAAACTGGCAGACGTATGGATTGTATGAACGTTCACTCATAGCACGGCTGATGCAACGGCAAGGAAAAGCAGCCGTCGTGCAGGATATCTTACGTTCCTTCCGTGAGCATGCCACCGTCTCCGAAGAGATGGGTATGTTCTGGGCGAACAACAAGGCACATGTCTTTATGTCGCAGTCGGCCGTCTCGGTGCATACCTTTATCATGGACGCATTCCTGGCAGGAGGTGGCAAGCCCGGCGAAATCGACAATATGAAACGGTGGCTGCTGAAACAGAAGCAGACACAACTGTGGGAGTCGACCCATGCCACCATGGATGCCGTCTATGCCCTGCTGAGCAGCGGCAGCGACTGGTTCGCAGCTGAGGGAGAGACCCGTGTCACACTTGGCAGCCTGCCCGTTGAACCTGACAGCAAAGAAGCGGGTACCGGTTATTTCAAGGAGACCTGGAACCGTAGTGAGATCCTCCCGGCGATGGGCAGGGTGACGGTCGCGCATAAAGGCAATGTTCCCGCGTGGGGTGCTCTCTACTGGCAGTATTACGAAGAGATGGACAAGATCACAAAGAGAGACGCCTCGCTCGATATTGAGAAGCTGCTGTTTGTGGAGCACAACGGAGCATCCGGCCCTGAGCTTGTGCGCATCACGGAAGAGAATCCTTTGAAAGTAGGAGACAAGGTGATTGTCCGTCTTACCGTCAGAACAGACCGCGATCTGGAGTTTGTACATCTGAAAGATATGCGTGCCGTAGCTTTTGAGCCTGTAGACCAGCTTTCCGGGATGAGATGGCAGAATAGTGTGCCTTACTATCAGACATCTAAAGATGCTTCCACCAGTTTATATTTCGACTTCTTGCCGCGGGGAACATGGCTGTTTGAATATGCAGTCCATGTAAACCGTGCCGGCAGCTATTCCAACGGCATCACCACCATCCAATGTATGTATGCCCCGGAGTTTACATCGCACACGGCGGGAATGAGAATTATTGTTAAATAGTAACCGGTCATTCAACTAAATCACTATTTTTGTGTCTACAATGATAATGATCAATCACAACGACCGGTTAAAAGTTTCAACTAGTCCGTAACCCGTTCATGGTATGAAACATATCATTTATTTATCAGAAATTCAGCAGGATAGCTATTCACTGGATTTCACAATTAGAAATAGTTAATTAAAAAGAGTATAATGAAAAAATTAAGTTTAATTGTATTGTTTACAATCCTTGTAGGTGGTATTGCCCTTGCACAACAGAAACCCCAGATGGATTTCACAAAAATAGAACATAACTTCGGCACCATCAAGGAGGAGATGGAAGCGGTTACCACCCAGTTTGAATTCACCAACACCGGTAAGAGTCCGCTCATCATCCAGCGTGTCTCTGCTTCATGTGGATGTACCACTCCCGGCTATACGCGTGAACCGATATTGCCGGGCAAGAAAGGTACCATCTCCGCTAAATATTCCACCGTTGGCAGACCGGGAAAATTCAGCAAGACCATCACCGTCTATACCAATGTACCCGATACGGTCTACGTGCTACGGATCAAGGGAAACGTGATTCCTAAAAAATAAAATCCATCTCCCGATTTGAAATAGTAACCGAATGAGGTATCTTTGTAGAAGAGTTCATTCGGTTTTTTAATTTGAACAAGTGAAAATGGAACATCCCGAGAACGACCCGAAATACAACAGCCTCATGGTGAACAAGGGGGTGGCACAACCACCCAGCCTGAATCCTTACCTGAAAAAGCGTGTGAGAAGCAGCTCCTATTCTGTAGCTGAGTATGTGGACGGCATCCTGGCGGGAGACAGGGTGATACTCAGTCAGGCTGTCACCCTGGTGGAGAGTTCCCTCCCGGGGCATCAGGAGACGGCGCAGGCCATCATTGAGCAGTGTCTTCCTCATTCGGGGAATGCTGTCCGGGTAGGGATCACGGGTGTCCCGGGTGCCGGGAAGAGTACCTCTATCGATGTCTTCGGGATGTATCTGCTGGAAAAAGGACATAAGTTGGCTGTGCTGGCCATTGACCCCTCCAGTGAACGCTCAGGAGGCAGCATTTTGGGCGACAAGACAAGGATGGAGAAGCTCTCCATGGCGAAGAACGCTTTTATCCGCCCTTCCCCTGCGGCCGGTTCACTGGGCGGCGTGGCACGCAAAACAAGGGAATCGATTGTGCTGTGTGAGGCTGCCGGCTTTGATTACCTGTTTGTGGAAACGGTGGGAGTGGGTCAGTCTGAGACAGCTGTCCACTCGATGGTTGATTTCTTCCTGCTGATACAGATTGCCGGTGCGGGAGATGAGCTGCAGGGCATCAAAAGGGGCATCATGGAGATGGCCGATGGTATCGTGATCAACAAGGCCGATGGTGATAATATCGACAAGGCGAAGATGGCACAACGGCAGTTACGCAATGCGCTGCATCTCTATCCCCTGCCCGAGTCGGGCTGGTCACCCGAGGTGCTCACCTATTCGGGTTATTATAACCTGGGCATTGTGGAAGTGTGGGATATGATTCATCGCTACGTCGATTTTGTGAAATCGAACGGCTTCTTCGATCTCAGGCGGAGGAACCAAGCGAAATACTGGATGTTCGAAAGCATCAACGAGCAGCTGCGCAACGGTTTTTACCGTGATCCGGCGATCGCAAAGCTATTGACACAGTTGGAGGATGAGGTCCTCCACTCCCGTAAAAGTTCATTCGTAGCTGCCCGCGAAGCACTCGAGAGCTATTACCGCAGGGAGGGTAAATAGTCACTTTCCACCTGTCCCAGAAAGCAATGATAGGGACAGATGGAAAAGTGCCGAAAAAAAACAGTGTTTTGCGTACAACGGTACAAACTTTTATTTATTTTTGCACTGTCTGATAACAAGGCGCACTCTTCTAACGGTTAGGAAAATTGTTTCTCAGGCAATGAATAGCGGTTCGATTCCGCTGTGCGCTACGTAATGATCCGTACGACCGAATCAGGAGAAAATTTAAAGCGAGACCACTGGTGATCTCGCTTTGTGTGTTATAGGACTTCCCAGAACTGCTATTCCACCGCCATGTTGTGAAACACGTTCTGCACATCCTCGTCCTCGTCAAACTTATCCAGCAGCTTTTCAATCTGGGCACGCTGCTCATCGGTCACCGGTTTGGTCTCGTGCGGTATTCTTTCAAACTCGGCGGAATGGATCTCGAAGCCGTTCTCTTCCAAGTAGGACTGGATACCGGAATAGGATTTATAATCGCCATAGAGCAGTATCTCATCTTCGTCCAGCACCACCTCATCCACACCATAGTCAATCAGCTCCAGCTCGAGATCCTCGAGGGAGACACCCTCCTTCTGCGCGACTTTAAACACACACTTGTGGTCGAACAGAAACTCGAGGCTGCCCGATGTGCCCAGCGAGCCGCCATGTCTGTTGAAATAACTGCGTACATTGGCCACGGTGCGGGTGGTGTTGTCGGTAGCCGTCTCCACGACCATAGCGATGCCGTAAGGTCCGTAACCTTCATACACCATCTCCTTGTAATCCGACACATCCTTGTCCGTCGCCTTCTTGATGGCCCGTTCGACGTTCTCTTTCGGCATGTTCTCCTTCTTGGACTGCTGTATGAGTACCCGTAAACGAGGATTGGTGTCGGGATCGGAGCCGCTCTCGCGTACGGCAATGGTGATCTGTTTACCCAGTTTCGTGAAAACGCGGGCCATATTGCCCCACCGTTTCATTTTGGTTGCTTTTCTGTATTCAAATGCTCTTCCCATATCTGTCTGTCCCTGGCGATCTGTGAGACCCCCACGGGTTTAATTTATATTGTTAGTACTTTGCTTCTCAATCGAATTGGATCTTCACTTCATTGTTTCTTCGCAAGGTAGACGCGTCGGATGATTCTTCGCTGTATTTATCGCAACTGTGCTCCAAGTTCCCTCTCAAGGTTGTGTCGTATCTTCTGCATCACCGCATCTATCTGTTTGTCGTTCAGTGTTTTCTCTTCATCCTGCAGGAGGAAGTTCACCGCATACGATTTCTTACCGACCGGCAGGTTACTACCCTCGTATACATCAAACAGAGACACCTGCTTCAGCAGTTTCTTTTCCGTTTTCAGGGCTATCTGCTCAATCTGTGCAAAAGTAATATTTTTGTCGATTAAAAGGGCTAAATCTCTGCTTACGGAAGGAAACCTGGATATCTCGGCGAAGTGGACCGATTGCTTCTCACTCTCCCGCATCAGCATATCCCAATTCAAATCGGCGAAAAAAACTTCGGTATCGATATCGAATTGTTTGCAAAGCTTAGCGGAGACAATGCCGTAACTTCCAATGGTATAGTTGTCGGTGCGGATATGCATGCCGGTGGCGAAGATCTCATTTTGTAACAGTTCAAAACGCACCTTCTTCTTGTTGATGCCCAATCGTTTCAGTATGTTCTCCACGTGAGCCTTCAGTTCGAAAACAGAACTCTGCTCTTCGGCAGTAGCCCAGTTCTTATGCGTTCTTCTACCACATATCCATACTCCAAGATGGTTCTCCTCAGCATATTCGGCAAGAATCATCTCTTCCTGTTTTTTGTGCTGATCAAAGAAATAGCAGTTGCCGAACTCATAGAAACGAAGATCACCCTGTTTGCGGTTGCGGTTGTATGCGATACTCTCCAACCCTCCAAAGAGAATTGTCTGACGCATGACGCTCAGGTCGTTGCTCAATGGATTGATCAGCGAGACGCAATTTGTCACGGGAAAACTCTCCAGCTGCTGGTAATAGGTTTTTTTTGTGAGCGAGTTGTTCATGATCTCGGCAAAACCGTTCGCCGTCAGTTGCTCTGAGATCAGTGTCTGCAGCTTGTTCTTGCGGTCGGTAGCTGTCTGATAGGAGAGGTTCGCTCTCAGCGAGTAGCTGATCTCCACATTGTTATAACCATAGATGCGCAGAATCTCTTCAATCACATCCACATCGCGGGTCACATCCACACGATAGGTGGGGATGCGAAGTGTCAGTGCGCTCTCTGTTTCCTTCTCAATGGTTATCTCCAGGCTATGGAGGATGCTTTTGATCGTTTCTTTCGGGATCTCCTTTCCGATCAATGAATAGACCTTCTGATAGGGTAGTGTCACCGCTGCTCTCTCTACCGGGGTAGGGTAGATGTCTCTTATCTCGCCTTCAATCTCACCGCCGGCCAACTCCTTCACCAGCAAGGCGGCTCTTTTAAGTACGTAGAGCGTGTTGTTGGGATCGGCACCCCGCTCGAAACGAAAGGAGGAGTCGGTGCTGAGCCCATGCCTGCGTGCTGTTTTCCGTACCCAGGTGGGATGGAAGTAGGCTGACTCCAGGAAGATAGCTGTCGTCTTCTCCGTCACACCGGAATGGAGTCCACCGAACACACCCGCGATACACATTGCCTCTTCTGCATTGCATATCATCAGATCCTCGCCACTGAGCACCCGTGTCTGTTCATCGAGGGTGATGAAAGCGGTCTTGTCAGGCATCGTTCTCACAACCACCTCATTGCCGGTGATTTTTGCCGCATCAAAGGCATGCATGGGATGGCCTGTCTCCTGCAGTACGAAGTTGGTGATATCCACGATGTTATTGATTGGGCGCAGCCCAATTAATAACAGTTTATCCTTCAGCCAGTCGGGACTCTCCTTCACGGTGACACCACGGATGGTCACTCCCGAGTAACGGGCACAGGCTTCGCTGTTCTCCACAATCACCTCGATGCCTCGCTCTTTTCTGTCCACACTGAATGACTCCACAGAGGGTTTGGTGAGCAGGTAAGGTTTTCCCGCCTGCTCCAGGTATGCCGCCAGATCGCGTGCCACGCCGTAGTGGGAGGCAGCATCCACACGGTTGGGTGTGATATCTACCTCGAGTATATAATCACTTTTTACATTGTAATACTCACTGGCCGGCGTGCCAACGGGGGCGTCGGCGGGGAGCACGATGATGCCGTCGTGGGAACTGCCGATGCCTATCTCATCTTCGGCACAGATCATTCCAAATGACTCTTCACCACGTATCTTCGATCTTTTGATGGTAATCTCTTCCTCCCCAAACCATAACTTCGTGCCTACAGTGGCAACCACCACCTTCTGACCGGCAGCGACGTTAGGCGCACCGCATACAATCTTTAGCGGCTCCTCGCCGTCACCGATATTTACAGTGGTCAGGTGCAGATGGTCGGAGTTGGGGTGGCTCACACAGGTAAGCACCTCGCCGATGACTAGTCCTTCCAGTCCCCCTTTGATGGATTGAATCTCTTCCACGCTACCTGTTTCCAGGCCAATGGAGGTGAGCGCATCGGCTGTCTCCTGTGGGGTTAAATCAAATTGCAGATACTCTCTGAGCCAGTTATAAGAAATATTCATTATGCGTTAATTTGAACGTTACGGGAATCAATACCCGATAAAGAGCCCCAAAATTACAAAAAAATGGTGAGATAATGTAACAGGTGACGATGAATAAAAAAACCGTGTGAACAATTTCGTTCACACGGTGTAAATAGGAGCAGCGGGTAAATCATCCCGCTTATATGCTGTTCAATAGCCGCGGATCGCTTTCACGCCGGGAAGTACCTTCCCCTCGATCATCTCAAGCAATGCGCCACCACCGGTGGAGACATAGGATACCTCGTCGGCATGGCCAAACTTGTTGACACAAGCAACGGAATCACCCCCACCCACGAGAGAGAAAGCGCCTTTTCTGGTGGCTTCCACGATCGCATCCGACACGGCACGTGATCCCTTGTCGAAATTATCGAACTCAAACACACCTACCGGTCCGTTCCAGAGGATGGTCTTCGATTTTCTGATCACTTCAGTGAATAGCTTCTCCGAGTCAGGGCCAATGTCGAGCCCTTCCCATCCGTCGGGGATCTCTTTCACCGATGTGAATTTTGTTTGGGCATTGTTGCTGAAGCTGTCAGCAATCTTGGCATCGGTTGCAAGCACCAGGTTCACCCCTTTGGCCTTGGCCATCTCCACAAGCTCTCTTGCCAGGTCCAGTTTGTCATTCTCTACGATCGAATCGCCAATGTTCCCGCCGAAAGCCTTGGCAAAGGTGTAGGTCATCCCCCCTGCAAGGATCAGGTTGTCCACCTTATCCAGCAGGTTCTTGATGATCTCAATCTTCGAGGATACTTTTGACCCTCCCATGATGGCAGTAAAAGGACGTTCCGTATCCTTCATCACCTTTTCCACCGCTACAATCTCGTTCAGTAACAGGTGACCGAAAAGTTTATGATCTTCATCGAAATAGTCGGCAATCAGTGCTGTGGATGCATGTGCACGGTGTGCAGTGCCGAAAGCGTCATTCACATATACATCGGCATAGGAAGCCAGCTTTTTGGTGAACTCCTTCTGTGATGCTTTCACCTCTTTCTTCGCTTTAGCAGTCTCTTCCTCGGAAGCATTGTCGGCCAGATCGCGGGGTTTACCCTCCTCCTCGGCATAAAACCGAAGGTTCTCGAGCAGCAAGGCCTCTCCGGGACGCAGTGCCGCAGCTTTGGCTTCCGCCTCGTCGCCTATGCAGTCGTTGGCGAACTGTACATCCACACCCAGCAGTTCAGACAGATGGGACAGGATATGCTTCAGCGAGAATTTTTCATTCGGTCCTTGAGGCCGTCCCAGATGCGATCCGATGATTGCGCTACCACCATCTTTCAGTATCTTTTTCAGTGTGGGGATGGCTGCACGTATGCGTGTGTCATCAGTGATGTTGAAATTCTCATCGAGTGGCACGTTGAAATCCACGCGCACGAACGCCTTCTTGCCGGCGAAATTAAAAGAGTCCATTGTTTGCATAGTTCAGTATAATTTATGAATATTGTTAAATCGATATGCTCTTGATAGCCGATAAACCAGACTGCAAAGGTAAGTAAATATATGGAAATTTTTCAGTAATAAACCGGTAAAAAGTAGTTCAATCCTTTATGACTACCTCATAGCTCACCGGTACCGCTTTTTTATACATCGCCATCACCCCGCAATAGTTGTCGAACGACATTTTGCAGGCTTTCTCCAGCTTTTCTTTCGGCAGTTGATCCCCTTCAAACTCATAGATTACCTTCAGTGAGGTATACTGCTTGGGATGCTCTTCGGTCATTTCCGCATCTATCCGAATGTTAAATCGCTTGATCGCAATGCGCATCTTACGTGCGATCTCCACCACATCGAGCCCTGAACAACCTGCCGCAGAAATCAGCAACAGTTTCTTCGGACGGGGACCGGCATCGCTCCCTCCGGCTTCTTCCGATAAATCGATGGTGATGGTATGACCGTCGATCTCAGTATCAAAAATATTTTGCTCTCTCCAAACTGTTTTAATTGAATGTGTTGCCATCGAATTTGTTTTCTTTTATTGTTAATTATCTACTCACTTAAACAAAAATGCACCTGTTTGGTTCGAATCGTGGAAAATGGATAGTTGTCAATGGGCTACTGTCTCAATGGTAATCGATAATAAATTATCAATAAGATATTATTTGTTTACAATTTGCTATATTTGCACCCAATTAATGCGATTAATATGATCGATAGCAACGCAAATGTACTTCTTATCTATACGGGAGGGACCATCGGGATGGTGGAGAATCCTGAATCAGGTGCACTGGAACCGTTTAACTTCAGTCATCTCCGTTCCAACATGCCGGAGATAAAACGGTTGAACTTCAAAGTGGAGACCTATCTCTTTGATCCACCCATCGACTCATCCGATGTCTCGCTTGAAATATGGCGGCAGATGGCCGGGGTGATTGAATCGCACTACAGTGATTACGATGGGTTTGTGATTCTACATGGTACCGACACGATGGCCTACACGGCATCCGCACTGAGTTTAATTTTTGAGAACCTCACAAAACCGGTGATTCTCACAGGGTCACAGTTGCCCATCGGGAAGCTGCGTACAGACGGTAAGGAGAACCTGATCACCGCGCTTGAGATCGCTGCCGACAAAGATGTCGATGGTCGTCCCATTGTACCAGAGCTCTGCATCTATATGCAGAATTTGCTGATGCGGGGTAACAGGACCACGAAGGTGAATGCCGATCATTTTAGTGCGTTCAACAGTCCCAACTACCCTTATCTTGCACAGGCCGGCCTCGATATCCGTTACGATAAGCAAGCAATCTTAAAGCCCGACTACAACCGCGATGTGCGCATGAACTATGAGATGGATCATCATGTGGTGATTATGAAACTCTTTCCCGGCATCACCGAAGAGGTGGTGAAAGCACATCTTGAGATTCCCGGGCTGAAAGGGGTGGTGCTGGAGACTTACGGTACGGGAAACTCACCCATCTATCCCTGGTTCACCATTCAGCTTCATAAGGCAGTGGAGAGCGGAATCGTGATTGTCAATGTGACGCAGTGTCTCTACGGAGGGGTGGAGATGCACCGTTATGAGAACGGTCAGCAGCTGGAGAAGGTGGGCGTGATTAGCGGCAATGACATCACCACGGAGGCAGCACTGGCCAAGCTGATGATACTCTTTGGGAAAGGAGAAACGCCCGCCGAGGTGCGACGTCTGATGCAGGTATCACTTCGCGGGGAACTGACGGTCAGGGGTTGAGATTTAAGACTTATTAAACCTGTCAGCTGCATCTATTCCTTTTTTAATAGTACCGAATCATTATCTTTGTTCTTTGACAAAAGGTTTTTCACTAATGATTTCTACATGGATAACTTGGATTACGGAGTGATAGGCAATTGCCGGACAGCTGCCCTGGTTTCGAAAAAAGGAAGTATCGACTGGTTTTGCCTGCCCGATTTTGACTCTCCCTCGGTTTTTGCGAAGATACTTGACGAGGATAAAGGGGGCAGTTTCTACTTTCAGGTAACCGATGATTACACCATCACCCAAAACTATCATGGCCACACCAATATTCTCTTAACGAGATTTGAATCACCACAGCATGGTTTCATCGTCTTTGACTACATGCCCCGCTACAGGACCGAAGAGTTGAGATATTACATGCCTCCCGAGATTCATCGCTATATACGGGTCATCAAGGGAGAACCGGTAGTACGTGTAGTCTATGATCCACAGATCAACTATGCCCGCGAAGGGGTGCGTCATGAGATTGTGGGAAACTATATCAAAACGCACTCTGAAGAGGACTCTGAGGATAAGATGTATCTCTACACCAGCATGGATATGGAGAAAGTGTTAAACAGGGAAGAAATTACGTTGCATGATCATCAGTTTTTCCTTTTATCCTATAACCAGAAGCTGGTCACCATCGATATCCACCGCATCCTTCTGGAATATGAACGCACCAAAGTTTATTGGCTTAACTTCTCTAACCGATCACGGCATTACCTGCAGTATAACGATATGATTCAAAGGAGCCTGCTGGTGCTTAAGCTGTTGTCGTATCAAAATTCCGGAGCCATGCTGGCGGCACTCACCACCAGCCTGCCTGAAAACATCGGTGAGACCCGAAACTGGGATTATCGCTTTTGCTGGTTGCGCGATGCCTCCATGTCAATAGACACCCTGCTGTTTATGAAACAGAAGACGGCAGCAGAGCGATTCATCGGTTTCGTGAAGAAAATCCTGAAGTCGTCACGCGATGAACCCATCCAGATCATGTATGGCATCAGGGGAGAACGTGAGCTGACGGAGGAGGTGCTTCCTCATTTAAGCGGTTATGCACACTCTCATCCCGTGAGGATAGGCAATGCCGCCTACCATCAGGTACAGAATGACTCGATAGGGTATCTGCTGGATATCATCTACAAGTACTACCTCTATTTTCCGGGCACACTCGATGAGGTGGAGGAGATATGGGAGATCGTGAAGAATATGGTTCGCTCCGTGTTGGCAGCATGGAGACAGCCCGACAGGAGTATCTGGGAGTTCCGTACCAGGGAGATGCATTTTGTTTTCTCGAAGGTGATGAGCTGGGTGGCCATCGACAGGGCATCGCTCATTGCCGAGTTGCTGCAAAGAGACAGTTATGCTGAGAGATGGCGCGAGGAGGCCAACATCATCAAGGCGGAGGTGCACGAGAAAGGGTGGAACGAAGAGTTGCAATGTTTTACCCAGGCATATGAAAACAGGGATTACGACTCCTCGCTGCTCCTGATGCAATTTTATGATTTTATAGCTCCCGACGATGAGCGATATGAAAAAACAGTGAAAGCCATCAAGGAGCATCTCTACCATGAAGGGTTGATGTACCGGTACAAGGCGGAGGATGATTTTGGCGTGCCCACCTCCTCGTTCACCATCTGCACATTCTGGTTGATTGAGGCACTCTTTATAATTGGAGAGCGGGAGGAGGCGAAAGAGATCTTTGAGAAGATGATCTCCTATTCCAATCATGTGGGGCTTTATAGCGAGGATCTCGATTTTATGAGCAAGAGACAGCTGGGTAACTTTCCGCAGGCATACTCACACCTGGCTTTGATCAATACGGCGGTGCTCTTTTCCGAAGAGAAGCAGCTCTCTAAATTTATACGCCCTTAGGCTGTTGAGATTCTCCGCTCTCCTGTGTAAACCTGCCCGTACTACTGTCGGCCCCGGCGCTGTTGATCTTGGCAAAGGAGCGGGGATAGTGGGCATTGATGAAGTCAATCAACTTCTCCCGTACGGCTACTTTTAAATCCCAGTTCATGGATGAATTGGTACTGCTCACCAACACGCGTATCTCCTTGTACCACTCACGACTTTCGGTAACCTGGATGTTTTGCACCCGTCCGTCCCAGTTGGGATCCTCTTTCACAATGAGAGCCAGCTCTTCACGCAGCGGATCCACCGGCAGATCGTAAGATACATAGAAGAAAACTGTTCCCAAAATATTGGAGGTGCTGCGTGTCCAGTTCTGTATGGGGTTATTGAGGAAATAGTCGATAGGAACAATCAGTCGCCTCTCATCCCAGATCTTCACCACGGCATAAGTGATGTTGATCTCCTCAATCCGCCCCCATTCTCCTTCAATCACCACCACATCGTCTAATCGGATGGGCTGTGTAAAGGCGATCTGTATGCCCGAAAATATTTGACCGAAGCTACGTTGTGCGGCAAACCCGATGATAATTCCGGCCACTCCGGCCGAGGCCAGGAGACTCACCCCCAGCTGTCGTACCGGCTCGATGGTCATCAGTGCAATCGAGACAAAGATGAAGACAATGGCAATCACCGCAATCCGTTCAATCATACTCATCTGTGTGAGTCTCTTCCTTGCCTCCAGATTGTTGGGGTTGTCGATGTCGAATTTCTTTTGCCAGTAGTGAAAAAACGCCCTGATGACCTGCACAATAAACCAACCTATGGTGAGTATGAGCAGGATTAAACTTATTTTTTGCAAAACGGCATAAGTGCCTTCATCCTCTTTGAGCAGGGAACTGAATATATTCAGTAGGATGGAAAAGATGATCCATATGCCAGGTATTGTGAAGAGACGCACGATGAAATCATCAATGGGACTCTTGCTATTTCGGGTACGCTGTCGCCATTTTTTCATGATTAATCTGAATATGGATGCCAGGATGACAAACAGCAACAAGAAAATGAACGCAATGAGGGGATATCTGAATGCGCTTTCTGGTGATATTAATTGATTGAAAAAATCCATGTAGGAATGTTATTTGATGAGATTCGTAAGGAAAGGAACTACAGATGACTGTAGCGGTATACGGTATTTCGCTGCGGGTGAAAAGCTGCCCACCTTGATGCTGATGCCGTCGGCAGGTAAAGCTCTGAACATATCCTCATCGGTAGTGTCGTCGCCGATAGCCAGCACAAAATCGTACTTTTTCTGTTCCAGCCTTCGCACAACCTCGCTGCCCTTATTATAATCAGGTGGTTTGATCTCGACGATCTTGTTTCCTGGAACGATTTGGAGATTTAATCTGGCACAGGGACCGATCAATGCGTTGATCAGCTGTTGCGAACGCAGATCGGCAAGCCACACATCCACATTACGGTAGTGCCACACCAGGGCGGCATCTTTTTGTTCCATCTGTGAGCGGGGTGTTTTGTCAATTGTATGTTGAATGATGTCGATGATCTCATCATCCCACACCACTTTCTCCAGTATGTTCTTTTGCCATACTCCGTTATCTTTAAAGAATACACCATGTTCAGCAGCAAAGTCGAGCGCTGACCCTTTAAACCATTGATCGAGTATCTGGTGGTTTCTTCCGCTGTTGATCACCACCTTGTTTTTCTTGTCGGCACTCATCTGCTGAAGCAGTTCCAGTAGCTTCGGAGAGGGGACGGCATCCTCCGGATTCTTCACGAATGGGGCAAGCGTTCCATCGTAATCGAGCAGGATGAGACGTGAATGGGCTTCATCGTAGGCACTCTTTATCTGTGTGAGTTGTCTCTTGCCTACAATCTTTTGGAATATCTCTTTGTTCTGTCTTTTAATGGACTGCAGCTCGTTCACGAAATCATTCGCCCACTTTTTCACTGTCTGCGTGGAGATCTGTTTCTGCATCTTCAATAACCGTTCTTTTTTCTCCTTTTCCGACATGGTGAGTGCCTGGACGATTGCTTTTTCAATCTCATCGGAATCATTCGGATTGATGATGATGGCCTCCTGCAGTTCAATGGCTGCGCCAGCCATCTCGCTGAGAATGAGGACGCCGGTGTTGTCGCCTTTGGTAGCCAGGTACTCTTTGGCAACCAGGTTCATGCCGTCGCGCAACGGGGTGACCAGCGCAATATCGGAGATGTCATACATCGCTATCAGCTCTTCAAAGCTGAAACTGCGATAAAAATAGTAGATAGGGTTCCACCCTAGTTGGGAATATTTACCGTTGATCTCGCCAATAGCCTGATCAATTTTTGTCTTCAGGTCGGCATACATCCCTACGCTATCACGTGAAGGCACCACGATCATGGCCAGTGAAACCTTTTTGTGATAGAGAGGATGATTTTCCAGGAACTGCACAAAACCGTTCAAGCGGTGCAGTATCCCCTTGCTGTAATCAAGCCGGTCAACGGAGAGTATCACCGTCTTGTCTCCCAGCTCCTCTTTCAGCAACATCGCCTTCTCCTTTACTTCCGGCAGAGCGGGTGCCTGATGGAATTGTTCATAATTGATTCCCATTGGAAAAGCATCTACATGCACTATTCTCTCTTTCAGGTTGATCTCATCGAGATTGCAGTTGAGGTCGAGCACCCGATAGATGGCGCTGATAAAGTGTCGCATATAGTCGTGGGTGTGAAAACCGATGAGATCGGCGCCAAGGAGACCCTCCAGCACCTCTTCTCTTTCGGGGAGCACCCTGAAGAGCTCATAGGAGGGGAATGGAATATGATGGAAGTAACCAATATTCGCGTTCGGTTTCTGATCACGGATCATCTTTGGCAACAGCATCAGCTGATAATCCTGAATCCATACCATATCGTCATTCTCGATAAAGGGGACGGCTTCATTACAGAAGAGGGTATTCACTTTTTGGTAAGCCTCCCAATAATCTGCCTTATATTCGATATAAGAGAAAAAATAATGACACAAGGGCCAGATAGTGCTGTTGCTGTAACCTTCATAATAGTTTTCTATCTGATTGTCTGACAGAAAAACAGGATGAAAGTTCAGCTCATGCAGTTTGTTTGTGATCTCTTCCTTCTCGCTTTCATCTTCGGTAAATATGCCAGGCCAGCCGACCCAGAATTTCTCAGTGGTGGTCTCCAATGAACCAAGCCCGGTTGCCAAGCCACCCTCGCTTCTTTCAATACTCAATTGGCCCTCTTTTCTTTCGATCTTTACAGGCAACCTGTTTGCAATAATGATGATTTTCATGTTAAACCGTTTAAATTACTACACATCCTTGGAGGTGTATAGCGTCCATACTTTATAATTCATCTTACCAGAAAGTGAATCGTTTCCTCTTATATAACATTGAGAGGCAGGGAAAGATTATTCTTTAAGATAGTTTATATTTTTTCTCTTTTTTATGTTTCTCTTCGTGAACAATAAAATAGTTCCGTTTGTTGTTTCCACTTTTTTGTCGTAATTTCGTGGTCCCAACCTAACTAATTGAGCAATTTATTCACTAAAATTTCACTTTTTTAGTAATCATATAATTATGTCAACACAAAAGAATTATTTAACCTGCGACGGGAATCAGGCTGCTGCACATATCGCGTATATGTTCAGCGAAGTGGCTGCGATTTATCCGATCACACCATCATCCACGATGGCTGAATATGTGGATGAATGGGCTGCTGCCGGAAGAAAGAATATTTTCGGACAGCCCGTGCTGGTGCAGGAGATGCAGTCGGAAGCCGGTGCTGCCGGTGCGATGCACGGTGCGTTGCAGGCCGGTGCGCTCACTTCCACCTTTACCGCGTCACAAGGGTTATTACTGATGCTGCCCAACATGTATAAGATGGCGGGAGAGTTGCTTCCGGGAGTCTTTCATGTTTCGGCCCGTGCGCTTGCATCGCATGCACTCTCCATCTTTGGTGATCAGCAGGATGTCATGGCCGTGCGTCCTTCAGGGTTCGCCCTCTTTGCCACAGGCTCCGTGCAGGAGGTGATGGATATGGCTGCAGTAGCTCATCTCTGTGCCATTGAAAGCCGTGTACCATTCCTTCATTTCTTCGATGGATTCCGCACATCCCACGAAATTCAGAAGATAGAAGCATTGTCTACTGAGCAGCTGGCACCGCTCATCAACCAGGAAGCATTGAAGGGTTTCCGTGACAGGGCTCTGTCGCCTGATGCGCCCGTAGCAAGAGGAACAGCACAGAATGATGATATTTATTTCCAGGCACGTGAAGCATCGAATCCGTTTTATGATGCGGTGCCCGACATTGTTGAGAAGTATCTTGAGAAGCTGGCTGCCGTTACCGGCCGCAAATATGGATTGTTCGACTATTATGGCGATCCGACAGCCGAGAGAGTGATCATTGCCATGGGATCGGTGACGGAAACCATCCGTGAGGCGGTGGATCATCTGAGAGCACAGGGTGAGAAGGTGGGTGTCGTGGCTGTCCATCTCTACCGACCTTTCAAGGCAGCCGCCTTCCTGTCGGTGATGCCGGAAACGGTCAAACGTATTGCCGTGCTTGATCGTACCAAGGAGCCCGGTGCCACCGGACAACCGCTCTATCTGGATGTGAAAGACTGTTTCTACGGAAAAGTGAATGCTCCCGAGATCGTGGGAGGCATCTACGGGCTCTCCTCCAAAGACACCACACCCTCGCAGATCATTTCGGTGTACGAGAATCTTTCGATGAACCTGCCGAAGAATGATTTCACCATTGGTATTGTCGATGATGTCACCTTCAAGTCACTTCCGGTAAAGGCGGAGATCTCGATGGATGAAACCACCTACGAGGCCAAGTTCTACGGTCTGGGATCGGATGGCACGGTAGGGGCGAACAAGAACTCCATCAAGATCATCGGTGACAACACCACTAAATATGTTCAGGCTTACTTCGCTTACGACTCCAAGAAGTCGGGCGGCTTCACCTGCTCACACCTTCGTTTTGGCGACAATCCCATTCGATCCACCTATCTGGTGAACACGCCCAATTTCGTGGCGTGCCATGTGCCGGCCTATCTCTATCTTTACGATGTGACCAACGGATTGAAAAAGAACGGAACGTTCCTGCTCAATTCGTTATGGTCCAAAGAAGAAGTGGCGAATCATCTGCCCGATCAGGTGAAGCGATATTTTGCCGAGAACAATATCCAGCTCTATATCATCAACGCCTCTGCCATTGCCGAGGAGATTGGTCTGGGCAACCGCACCAATACCATCCTTCAATCGGCGTTTTTCAAAATTTCCAACGTGATCCCTTACGATCTGGCCGTGGAGCAGATGAAGAAATTCATCATCAAATCCTACGGCAAGAAAGGGGAAGATGTGGTGAGAATGAACAATGCGGCGGTAGATCGCGGCGGTGAGGTGGAGCAGGTTGAGATCCCAATGGAATGGGCCACCCTGCAGACAGTGGCAGATGCATCCGATGATGCACCCGACTTCATTCAGCGCGTGGTTCGTCCGGTGAACGGACAACGTGGTTACACGCTTCCCGTCTCCGCATTCAAGGGACGTGAGGATGGCACCTGGGAGCAGGGCACGGCAACCTATGAAAAACGCGGAGTGGCCATGAGCGTACCTCTCTGGAACCCCGAAAACTGTATTCAGTGCAACCAGTGTGCCTATGTCTGTCCTCACGCTACCATACGGCCCTTCGTCCTCGATGAGGAAGAACAGAAGGGTGTGGGTGAAGGCGTTGACCTGTTGAAGGCACAGGGTAAACAGTTCACCGGCATGGGCTTCCGTATTCAGGTAGACGTGCTCGACTGTCTCGGTTGCGGTAACTGCGCCGATGTATGTCCGGGAAAGAAGGGAGAGAAAGCACTCGAGATGGTGCCCATCGCCACACAATATGAGAACCAGCAGAACTGGGATTACATGGTGAAGAACGTGACCAGCAAGGCGCACCTGCTCGATGTGAAGCTGAACGTGAAGAATTCACAGTTTGCCACACCGCTGTTTGAATTCTCAGGTGCCTGCTCCGGCTGTGGTGAAACACCCTATATCAAGTTGATCACACAGCTCTATGGTGACAGGATGATGATCGCCAATGCCACTGGTTGCTCCTCCATCTATGGTGCGTCGGCACCAGCCACGCCCTACACCAAAAACGAAGAGGGTAAGGGTCCCTCCTGGGCCAACTCACTCTTCGAAGACAATGCCGAGTTTGGATATGGTTTTGTGATTGCCCACACCAGCATGCGTAATCACCTCCAGGAGTTGATGTCGCAGGGAATGCAATCGGCCGCTTTCACTGAAGAGCAGCAGACGTTGTTCAGCCAGTGGATAGAGAAGAGAGAGGATGCCGATGCCTCGAAAGTGCTATCCGCACAAATTGTGACAACCTTGGCAGGCATGGACAACAGTATTGCCACCGAGATACTTTCGATGGAGAAATACCTTGCCAAGAAATCGATCTGGGTGTTTGGCGGTGACGGATGGGCATATGATATCGGTTTTGGCGGACTCGATCATGTGCTGGCCGGTGGACAGGATATAAACGTGCTGGTGCTCGATACGGAAGTGTACTCCAACACGGGAGGACAATCATCCAAGTCCACACCTATAGCTGCGGTGGCTAAATTTGCCGCTGCCGGCAAGAGGATTCGCAAGAAAGACCTCGGCATGATCGCCACCACCTATGGATATGTCTATGTGGCACAGGTGGCCATGGGTGCCAACCAGGGTCACTACCTGAAGGCATTGAAAGAGGCGGAATCCTATCACGGTCCTTCGCTGATCATCGCTTACTCACCTTGTATCAGTCACGGTCTGAAGAAGGGTATGGGCAGTGCGCAGATGGAACAGAAATCAGCCGTTGATTGCGGCTACTGGCATCTGTGGCGCTACGACCCACGTCTTGAAGAAGAGGGCAGGAACCCGTTCCAGCTCGACAGCAAGGAGCCCGAATGGAGCAAGTTCAAGGATTTCCTGCTTGGTGAGGTACGTTACACACAATTGATCAAATCATTCCCGAAACAGGCCGATGAACTGTTCGAGGCGGCTAAGGAGAGTGCCCAGTGGCGCTATCGTTCCTACCAGCGCATGGCTGCGGCTCAATTTGGCGATATGCCGGCCAGTGAAGTAGCGGTGGCTGCAGAAGGAGAAAATTAGGGACTGAAACATATCCACCTATTGCGGGGGTGTCACTGTGGGTGATGCCCCCGGTTGTTAGGTGACATCATGTGGTAAACCATGATCGGCCCACAATGATTAATACTCTGGAAATAGTTGTATCTTTGTCATGAAATAGCTATAAGCTGTTAGCTGTAAGCTATTAGAAATTAGAAATCAGAACATAAGAATTAAGAATTATAAAAGGACGCACGATAAAGATATCAGGATATGAACATTCAAATCATCAACGGACCCAACCTTAATCTGCTTGGTAAGCGTGAGCCGGATATGTATGGCAACATCACCTTCAACGCTTATCTGGAGTCATTGCAGTCAGATTTCGAAGGTAATGAGCTATCCTACTTTCAATCCAATGTAGAGGGTGAGATCATCAACAAGATCCAGGAGGCAGGCTATGCCAGTGACGGTATCATCCTCAATGCGGGCGGCTATACCCACACCTCTGTGGCTATACGTGATGCGATCAAGGCGGTGCCCGCGCCGGTGGTGGAGGTACATATTTCCAACGTGCATGCACGTGAAGCATTCCGTCATCACTCCCTGCTTGCGGCTGTATGTATGGGGGTCATTGCCGGCTTTGGATTGCACTCCTACCGGCTGGCTGTGGAGGCGCTCCTCCTAGCAAACAAAATATAGATCCAAACGTTCCATAGACAGAAAATTACAATAGTTAAATATATATATGCTGAAATCAACGAAAATTATCGCCACCATTTCCGACAAAAGATGTGATGTGGTCTTCCTGCAGCAACTATTCGAAGCAGGGATGAACGTGGTGCGACTCAACTCGGCCCACCTCAATGAGGAGGGCTTTCTCAAAATCATACGTAACGTCAGGGAGGTGTCCTCTCAGATCGCTATACTGGTGGATACGAAAGGGCCGGAAATACGTACCACGATGTCAGAGGCGCCTATTGAACTAAAGACCGGTGAACAGATCAAGATTGTGGGTGATCCTACCGGAATATCCTCCTCGGAAACACTTTATATCTCCTATCCCAATATCACGCAAGAGATGCATCTGGGTGATGATATCCTGATAGATGATGGAGAGATCGACCTGAAGGTGATCGATATACAGCAGGATTACCTGCTTTGTACGGTGAATAACGATGGTATCATCGGCAGCCGTAAAAGTGTCAATATCCCCGGTGTGCGGATCAACCTGCCTGCCATCACTGAAAGAGATAAGAAATTCATCGCTCTCTCTGAAAAATACGAGGTGGACTTCATTGCCCACTCATTCGTCAGAAACAGAGAGGATGTGCTTGCAGTGCAAGAGATACTGGATGAGCTGGGTAGCCCCATCAAGATCATCGCCAAGATAGAAAACCAGGAAGGGGTGGACAATGCCGATGAGATCCTCGAAGCAGCTTATGGGATCATGGTAGCCCGTGGTGACCTGGGGATAGAGGTGGCACAGGAGAAGATTCCCGGCATTCAACGGGTGCTCATCAAGAAAGCGATCCAATATAAGAAGCCGGTGATAGTGGCCACGCAGATGCTCCACTCCATGATCCACAATCCCCGCCCCACACGGGCCGAGATCACCGATATCGCCAATGCCATCTATTACCGCACCGATGCAGTGATGCTCAGTGGTGAGACTGCCTACGGCAAGTATCCGGTGGAGGCGGTGAGTACGATGATGAAGACGGCCTATGAGGCTGAACTGACCAAGCTGTCGGAGAATGATATCCGTGTGCCCTACAATCCCGAAGACGACCGTGAGGTGACTGAGTTCCTTGCCAAGCAGGCGGTGAAATCATCCGTACGGCTGAATGTGAAGGCGATCGTCACTGATAGTCATACTGGAAAGACAGCCCGTGTGCTGGCTGCCTTCCGCGGGAAAAGTCCTATTTACGCCATCACCACCACCGAGCGGCTGGCACGTGAACTGGCACTCTCCTATGGTGTGATCGCAGAACATCAGCATGGCAAGGGTGACGGCAACACCAAAGAGAGCAGACGGGCCTACTTTGTGGAGGCAATAAAGAAACTGCTCGAGAGAGGACTCATTGAGCGCAAAGATCGGGTGGCATACCTGGGTGGCAGCTTTGGTGAAGTGGGGGGAACCACCTATCTTGAGATTTCCGAGGTATGGAGAATCCTTGAAGCCATGGACAAATACAACCTGCCCGACTATACGGAGTAGGCACCATATCCATGTTGTAATGTAAAGAGAATGGTCCCATCCTTGGAAGCATATATTCTTGCGCATATTGACCAAGAGCCGGCGCTGTTGAGAATGATGCAGCGTGAAGCACATGTGAAGCTGTTGCATCCGTCAATGATCTCGGGTCATCTGCAGGGTCGTTTGTTGAAGATGCTTGTGCAGATGATCCGCCCCCAACGGGTACTCGAGATCGGCACCTATACCGGTTATTCGGCACTCTCCATTGCCGAGGGGCTGGAGGATGATGCAGAATTACATACGATCGAGATAGATGATGAGATGGAGGAGATGATCCGGCACAATTTGAGTCGTTCATCCCTTGCCAAGCGAATCACATTGCATGTGGGCGATGCTTTTGAGATCATCCCCCGTTTTGCAGCCGATTATTTCGATATGGTGTTCATCGACGCCGACAAGCGGGATTATTGGCGTCTCTATGAACTCGCACTTCTGAAAACAAGAAGAGACGGTTTTCTTCTTGCCGATAACACACTATGGCACGGAAAGGTGCTGCGGGAGCCGGAGAGCAACGACTGGCAGACAAAAGGTATTCAAGCGTTCAATAATAAACTGGCGGGTGACGACCGTGTGGAGAAGGTGATTTTACCTCTCCGCGACGGGCTTACACTTATCCGGAAAAAATAGAAGAAGATGGATTCAAACAGACAAGAGAAAATTAACAGGTTGATACAAAAAGAGCTCAGTGAGATTTTTTTGTTGGATACCAAGAAGATGCATGGGGTGTTTATATCGGTGACCAATGTGCGTGTATCGCCCGATCTGGGCATCGCACATGCCTATCTGAGCATTTTCCCTGCGGAGAAATCCAAAGAGTTGATTGCCAATATCAACGAAAATGTGAAGACGATTCGCTACGATATGGGTAAGCGTGTGGCCAAACAGCTTCGTGTGATTCCCGAGCTTACCTTTCATCTTGATGATTCGCTCGATTATATCGAGAAGATAGACCGATTACTGAAAGACGATTAATTTCCACCTATTGTGAACGTATCCTTTTTCATAGCACGGAGATACCTCTTCTCAAAAAAATCACACAATGCCATCAATGTGATCTCGGCCATCTCGGTATGTGGTATTGCCATCGCGACAATGGCAATGGTCACCGTGCTCTCCGTGTTCAATGGTTTTGGAGGTATTGTGGAGGGGATGTTCAGTGCCTTCGATCCTCACCTGAAGATATCGGTGAAGGAGGGTAAAGTGTTCGATTATCATACCTCCCCGTTTGAGGAGGTACTCCAGCTTGAAGGCATACAGCTGCTCTCTGAATCGCTGGAAGAGAATGCACTCTTTAAGTTTGATGCGCAGCAGGTGCCCGTGCGCGTGAAGGGTGTGTCGGAAGAGTTCAGGTTGATGGCCGATATGCAACGGCTGATCATGGATGGCTCCTTCAGGCTGCGTGAAGATGTAGTAGACTACACTACGCTCGGCGCTGGCCTGGCAATAGCACTGGGAGCGCGTCCCGGATTTATCGACCCCATAGAGATCTATGCACCCAAGCGCGATGTGCGGGTGAACTTGGCCAACCCCTCTACCGCGTTTACCACCGGTTATGCACAGATAGGCGGTGTGTTCAGCCTCAATCAGCCCGAGTATGATGACCAGATGGCCATCATCCCCATCGAGTTGGCGAGAGAGCTGTTCAATTATGAGAACGAGGTGACTTCCCTCGATATCAAGCTCAACCCTGATGCATCCGTGAAGAAGTTGAAAAGGGAGATGGCGGCTATCCTGGGTGAGCGTTTCGTGGTGGAAGACCGGTATGAACAACAACGTGCATCGTACCGTATGCTACAGATAGAGAAGTGGGTCACTTTCCTGATCCTGGCCTTTATCCTCCTGATCGCTGTCTTCAATGTCGTTGGCTCCCTGTCGATGCTGATCGTGGAGAAAAGAGACGACATCCGCAGCCTGCAAAATATGGGTGCCTCCAACAGCCTGGTGTCCCGCATCTTTTTGTATGAAGGCTGGCTCATCACTTTTATAGGTATCATCTCCGGAATAGTGCTGGGACTGATCCTCTGTCTCCTGCAGCAGCACTTCGGTCTGCTGCGTCTGAGCAACACACCCGGTGCATATATCATCGATGCCTATCCGGTGATCGTGAAGGTGAGTGACCTGCTGATCGTCTTTGCCGTGGTGAGCGTGATTGGCCTGCTGACGGTACTCTATCCGGTGAATAACCTGAGGAAACAGCTGGGGAAATAGCGGTAAGCAATAAGCGATAAGCTATAAGCTACAAGTAGTAAGTGGTAAGCAGTAAACTCTTATTTGGTAGCTTGTAGGTAGAAAGCAGTAAGCGCTCAGCGGTAGGTTCAGCACATATTGATCAACGTTATAAAACATATATTATGAAAATAGCAATCGTAGGGACAGGATATGTAGGACTGGTTTCCGGCGCCTGTTTTGCCGAGATGGGTGTGGATGTAACCTGTGTGGATATCGACAGTGCAAAGATTG
>CAYUQE010000003.1:0-47372 GCA_964446805.1 uncultured Proteiniphilum sp.
GGAACAGATCGATACCGCCGGCATCTTCAATCGCCTTCTCATATGCGGCACATTCCGCTTCCGGATCCGATGTCATCCCATTAAGGATATGCACGTTCTCCTTTTTGATGTCGATATGCCGGAAAAAGTTATCCCACATGAACGTGTGGTAACTCTGCGGATGCTCCCTGGGCAATCCGAGATATTCATCCATATTAAAGGTGATCACATGTTCAAATGATACAACGCCTGTCTCGTACAGTTTGATCAGTGCCTTGTAGCTCTTCAAGGGAGATGAGCCGGTAGGTAATCCCAGCTTAAACGGTTTCCCGGCTGACGGCTTTGCACTGTTTATCTTTGCCGCAATGTAATTGGCTGCCCACTGTGCCATTTGGTCGGCATCAGGCTGAATGATAAGTCTCATATCTTTTTTCTAATTATTAATGACAATTTACCTTGTTGGGGACCACTTCCTCTCCCGTGATCAGCTTTCGTGCCATGCAGCTGCCCAGTACGCGCGCTTTTTCATTCACCTCGTTGAGCATGCCCTGCTTCATGATTACCGGTTCAGCAATGAACTCGAAATCCGATCCTTCGGCAAATGCAATCAGCTGTTTGGCGGAGGCATCTGCCCAGGTGAAACTGCCGAAGCATCCAAAGAAACGGTTTTTGAGGTTACGGTTCTGCAATGCGGAAAGCAGACTCTCTACCCCGGGATAGAGTTTATTGTTGTAGGTAGGTGATCCGATGATCAGACCTTTGTATGTAAACACATCACGGATTATCTCCGATGGGTGACTTTTTGCCACGTTATGCATCACAATGTGCTTTAGCCCGTTCTCGGCCGCTTCAGTGGCGATAAGTTCGGCAAGCTGTTCCGTGTAGCCATACATGCTCCCATAGGCGATCACCAGCCCGTTGTCTGCTTCATACCTGCTAAGCTTGTCATAGATTCCTATCACCCTGTTGATGTTCTCCTGCTGCGTCCATATGGGGCCATGCGTAGAGCAGAGCAGTTCAATCACTGTTCCGTTCAGCTTCTTCAAAGCTGTCTGCACGGGTGAACCAAACTTTCCCACTATGTTGGAGTAGTAACGTATCATTTCATCCCAATATTTTTCGGGATTGAGCTGCCGGTCCATCACGCCTCCGTCGAGTGTGCCGAAAGTACCGAACGCATCGGCACTGAATAATGTGCACTTCTCGGGCACATAGGTCATCATCGTCTCGGGCCAGTGCACCATGGGCGTCATATAAAACTGCAGCGTATGGGAGCCCAGGGACAGTTCATCCATATCTTCAATCAAGATCACATTGGAGGTAATGCCGTAAAAACCCTTTAACATCTCTATCGTACGTTTGTTCCCCACGATCCGTATGCCGGGATATCGTGCCACAATCAACCCTATTGAGCCGGAATGATCGGGTTCCATATGGTTTACGACAAGATAGTCGATAGGTTTATCACCCAGCACCGAATGAATCTTGTGAAAAAAAAGATCGGAGTAGCAGACATCCACAGTGTCTATCAATGCCGTTTTCTCATCGGTGATAAGGTAAGAGTTGTAGGAGACGCCGTGCGGCAAGGGCCACAGGTTTTCAAAAAGATGTTTGGTGCGATCATTCACACCCACGTAGAAAATATCTTTCGTGATTTCGAGCGGTTTGTACATTTGTTTTAATTCGCTGATTGAATAATCGGGATCTTATCTTTTTTTGGATGTTGGTTTAGGTTTGGCCATCTCAGACTCCTTCGGGGTATCTGCCACCACTGCCGGGCGTCTCAACGCTACCCAGATGAGCCACAACCCCCACAGGATGAATGGAATGCTAAGCCACTGGCCGAGAATTAATCCCGTATTATCGCGCAGTGCTATTTCAGCATCAACCTGTACATTTTTAATGTATTCAACGAAGAAGCGGAAGAGGAAAATGATCAATATACCCACACCGGTGATCAGTCCTTTACGGTTTCTGGCACTCGTCCCCCAGTAAAGATAGAGCGTGATAGCAAAAACAACAAGGTAGACCAGTGCTTCATATATCTGAGTGGGATGAGAAGGATCGGTGTAGATAGGTTCTGCACCCTGCATCCATTGAGAGAGGTTATCCACAAAACGAAACCCCCAGGGTTTATCAGTGGGACCTCCATATATTTCATGATTCATCAGGTTACCCAGCCGGATCATTGCAGCGGTAAATCCGGTAGGTACCATCACCCTGTCGAAGGTCCAGAGCATGCTTTGCTTTGTCACCTTTCTGGAGTAGAGCCATACGGCAATAATGATACCGATTACACCACCATGGCTTGCAAGTCCGCCTTCCCACACTTTTAATATCTCAATGGGGTGGGCCAGATAATAACCCGGCTCATAGAAGAGGCAATGTCCCAGCCGTGCCCCCGCAATAATACCCACCATCATGTAGATAAAGAGTGAGTCGAACCACTTTTCGGGGAGATCCTCATGTTTGAAGATTTTTTGCACGATGTAGACGGCAACAATAAGGCCGATCACCCAGAGGAGGCCGTACCAGCGTATTTCGCGTCCAAGAACGGTGAAAAGAGTAGGATCAACATCCCAGGTTACAGAAAGTAATATATCCATCAGATTTGAATTTATGGCAAAGTTAATAAAATTAAACCAGTTTCTTGATCCAGAATTCCTTTTCTCCAGGCAACAGATCCACCACTGGGATTTCAATCAATGTATAGGCACCCGGTTGTTGTTTCATGGAGGCACGTGCCCCTCCAACAAGTACCTGAGCAGTGAGCGCGGGATTATTGATGCGCATGTCGAACCGGAACAGCTGGTTCTGCGTATTTCCAGAAACACCTTTACGCTCCATCACTACTCCATGTCCCATGTCCTTGAGTGCTTCCACGTCCTCAACCCGGAACACATGCGTTTCATCATGCACAAAATAATCATCGTTTTTTATTGTCTCTGCGACGGATGCGAAATCATATCCCTCCAGCAGCTCAATATAGACCATTCTGCGATGGATACCTGTCCCCGTGGGGATCGTCATGGAGAGTGCGGCCTTCACTCCTTCAACCGCTTTCACTGCAACCGTGTGGCCCATGCTCATGCCCGGTCCGAAGTTGGTGTAAGTAATCCCTTTGGGTGCGAGTGCTTCCAGCAGTGTGCGTATCACAGAGTCACTCCCCGGATCCCAGCCGGCGGAGATCACAGCTACAGCGTTGTTTCTCCTTGCAGCTTCATCGAGTGATGCACGTAGTGGTAGTATCTGTTGGTGGATATCGAAACTATCAACCGTATTAATTCCCTGCGCCAGGCAGGCTATGGCATGCTTCTCCACAGTTCTGGTAGGAGTACAAAGGATGGCAACATCAGGGTCTGTCAGCTCGGACACAGCAGACACGACGCTATATTGCTTCAGCTCGGACGGAATATTCGTGGCGTCACGACGAACGACTCCCGCAATTTCAAAATCCGGAGCACTTTCCAGTGCCTCCAGCACATATCTGCCTATATTTCCGTAGCCGACAACAGCTGCTCTTATTTTTTTTGACATAATACTTTTCCTTTACTCTGTTTTATTGCTCCAATGCTTATCACCGATTATTCAGAAATACAAAAATAGACAAAAAGGTGAAATATGAAAAGGATGATCTATTCGATTCTGGTTGATTCATCTTCTGTAAACACATAAATATCTGTATCATTCTCCTCTTCCCACGTTTCCACGGGCTTTTGAGGTCCCTGCTTACGGAATATAACCGCCAGCAGAAGACCGCTTATAGCGCCCGACAAGTGTCCCTCCCACGAGATGGAGGCATCTACCATCTCCGTGATGGGAAAGATACTCCACACGGTACCGCCATAGATAAAAGCGACAATCATGGATACAGCCACTAAAGGGATATATTTTCTGAAGAGGCCGCTAAAAAAAAGAAAGAAAAGGATGGCAAACACCAGTCCGCTGGCACCCACATGATAGGAGTCACGACCAATGACCCATGTTACAGCGCCACTTAACACCCACAAATAGAGCAATGTACTGAAAGCGATCCTGCTGTAAAAGTAGAAAAGCAACCAGATAAGTATCAGCAGTGAGAGGGTGTTTGACCATAAGTGTGAGAAGGAGGAATGAAGGAAGGGTGAAAAAATGATCCCTTTCAAACCGCTCACATCACCTGGTTTTATTCCCAGGTTCGAATAGTTCCAGTCAGACACACCGGCATGAGTGATCATGAATGATAACCAGATTATGGCTACAATCACCATAGCAGGCAACAATGCCAGCCACATCCTTTTTTTCTCAAAACTGTAGGTGGATGAATTATTACTGTTCATTGACAATCATAAAAATGGATCGATTACCCCCTCTCCCACCACAAATGTACAAACAAATCACACCAACTGTGAAAAAAAAGGGTTACAAAGTATTTAATCATTTTATTGTTTGTGCAATAATTTCTATTTTAGTATCTTTCGGGTGAATTCAACGGCAGATCTTAACCCTAAACTGTTTTCAACAATGAGTTATCTGAAATTCGACAAAGACCTGATGATCAATCTGGAATATTCTTTATACCGAAATGTATTAAGAACCAACAGACGGGGGGCTTATCAAAACACATCGATATCAGGGTGTAACACAACTAAATATCAGGGTCTTTTGGTGATGCCCGTGCCTTATATGGATGATGAAAATCATCTTATCCTCTCCTCTTTTGATGAAACAGTCATTCAACACGGTGCTGAATTTAATCTGGGTATTCATCGGTATGCAGGAGATAACTATAGCCCCAAGGGACACAAATATATACGTGAGTTCAACTGCGACAGCGTGCCAAAGACAATTTACCGTGTGGGGGGTGTGATCCTGTCGAAGGAGATCATGTTTTCATCGAAGGAAAACAGGCTAATGATTCGCTTCACCCTGCTGGATGCACACTCACCTACCACCATCCGCTTCAAACCATTTCTGGCATTTCGGAAAATCTCACAACTCACACATGAAAATGAACAGGTAGACAGATCCTACAGGGAAGTGGAAAACGGAATCAGCACCTGCATGTATTTCGGTTATCCGGAGCTCTTCATGCAGTTCAGCAAGATGCCCGAATTTGTGTATCATCCCGACTGGTATCACGATATTGAGTATCTGCAGGATCTTGAAAAAGGGGATACGTGCCGGGAAGATCTCTATGTTCCCGGCTACTTCGAGATGTCCATCGAAAAGGACGAAGTGATCATCTTCTCTGCCGGTGACATTCTGGTAGACACTTCAACGTTGGCGAAGGAATTTGATTTTGAAATATACAAACGTACTCCCCGTTCCAACTTTTACAACTGTCTGAAGAACTCCGGACATCAGTTTTATTATGTCCCCAACAAGGATGAGTACTACCTGTTAGCCGGTTATCCCTGGTTTAAAGTGAGGGCCCGTGACCAGTTTATTGCAATGCCGGGATGCACGCTGTCGGTGGGGAAACCGCTGGATTATGAAAAAATTATGGATACCGCCATTCCACATCTGAGGAACTTCATGGCAGACAAGCCCTCCAAGAGCTATCTCAAACAGATAGACGACCCTGATGTGCTGTTGTGGGTTGTCTGGTCGCTGCAACAATACTGGAGGGAAAACAAAACCGCCTTCACTGAGAGATACAGCGCTTTCCTCTTCGAGGTAATCAGCTATATCATAGATGGAAAACACCCCAACCTGGCTTATCATGAGGAGGATGCACTGTTGACGACCTACGGTCGCGACAAAGCTGTAAGCTGGATGAATGCGCTGATAGATGGAAAGCCAGTCATTCCCCGGTCGGGATATCTGGTAGAGTTTAACGCCCTTTGGTACAACGCGCTGAAGTTTGCCGCAGAGGTAGCCCAGGAAATGGGAGATATAGCCGGGAGCAGTTCTTATGAGAGTAGCGCACGCCTTGCAGGTAACTCATTCACTGAGTTATTCCTCAATGATGCAGGTTACCTCTATGATTATATCGATGGGAACTACAAAGATCCGAATGTACGTCCCAATATGATATTTGCCGTTTCACTTCCACATTCACCTCTGGAAAGGAGTCAAAAAAAATCGGTGATTGATTTTGTAACCAAAGAATTACTTACCACCTGTGGTATACGTACTGTTACACCAAAGAGTGACCTTTTTCATCCCCATTACGCAGGCGCAGAAGATGAGAAGAAGAGAGCCTATTTTAACGGTATGGCTTTTCCCTGGTTACTGGGACCCTATATTGAGGCCTATCTGAATGTTTTCCATATGAGCGGTTTGTCTCTGGCAGACCGCATAATGGTGGAGATGGAGGGAGAGATACAGAATGACTGTATAGGAAGCATCTCGGAATTCTATGACTCCTACCCCCCATTTATTGCTCACGGCGGTTATTCGTTTGCCATGAGTGTGGGAGAACTGTTGAGGGCACAGCGTTTAATACAAAGATACGAATAAGAAGAGTGAACAATATACGGTGATATAGAGGCATCAGGAATTATATAATATCGGATAGATGAAGGCATTAATGTTTGGCTGGGAGTTCCCGCCACATATATTGGGAGGGTTAGGAACGGCGAGCTATGGACTTACGAAAGGAATGGCCCAGCAGGATGATATGGAGATTCTCTTTGTGATACCCAAACCATGGGGAGATGAAGACCAGAGTTTCATGAAGATCATTGGTGCTAACAATACACCCTTAGTATGGCGTGATGTTCCCTGGGAAACAGCAGAGGCAAGAGTGGGTAAATTCATGGATCCGAAGGAATATTTCTGGATGCGTGATAACATCTATGCCGACTTCAGCTACATGCACACCAACGATCTGGGATGCATTGAATTTTCGGGCAGATATCCGAACAATATACTTGAAGAGACCAACAACTACTCCATCGTAGCGGGTGTGATTGCCCGTACCTACCAGTTCGATGTAATTCATTCCCACGACTGGCTCACCTACCCTGCCGGGCTTCATGCCAAGAGTGTGACGGGAAAGCCGATGGTGATCCACGTGCATGCCACTGAGTTCGACCGCAGCCGGGGCAAGCCAAACCCTATTGTATATGGTATTGAGAAGGACGGTATGGACAATTGTGATCATATCATCTGTGTAAGTGATCTCACCCGTCGCACCGTGATAGACAACTACCATCAACCCTACTGGAAAGTGACCACCGTGCACAATGCCGTCGATCCGCTCAGTCCTGAGATTGAAGCGATTGAACGTCTTTCGGGGGTCTCGGAGAAGGTGGTTACCTTTCTCGGAAGAATCACCATGCAAAAAGGCCCGGAATTTTTCGTGGATGCTGCCACGCAGGTTATCCGCAAAACCGATCACATCCGTTTTGTGATGGCTGGCAGTGGCGATATGATGGATCAGATGATCCGGCTTGTTGCCGACAGAGGTATTGCCGATAAATTTCATTTTACCGGCTTTCTACGGGGAAAGCAGGTATACGAGATGCTTAAATCGAGTGATGTATATGTGATGCCCTCGGTCTCGGAGCCTTTTGGCATCTCACCCCTTGAGGCCATGCAGTGCAATGTGCCAAGCATTATCTCCTACCAGTCGGGATGTTCGGAGATTCTTCATAATGTGATCAAAACCGATTACTGGGATGTGGATGCAATGGCCGACGCCATTTATTCTATCTGTACCTATCCTGCCATGGCAGAACATTTGAAGATAGAAGGCAAGATTGAGGTAGACAACATAAAATGGGAAGATGCCGGAAAAAAAATACGCCACATTTACGATAACCTTATGTAAGAATCAACTACAAATCAACGCATACAAGATGAAGACAATTTGCATTTATTTCCAGATCCATCAACCATTCCGGTTAAAACGATACCGTTTTTTCAATATCGGCCGAGATCATTATTATTTTGATGATTACGCCAACGAGGATATATTGCAGCAGATCGCGGCACGTTCTTATATCCCCGCCAACCGTATGTTGCTCGATCTGGTCAATCAAAATAAAGGGAAATTCAAAGTGGCATTCTCCATTTCAGGGGTGGCACTGGAACAACTGGAGATATATGCTCCGGAGGTGATTGAGGGATTTCGTGAACTGGCAAAAACAGGGAATGTGGAGTTTCTTACCGAGACATATGCCCATTCACTTGCCAGCCTCTATGATCCGGAAGAATTCCGTAATCAGATTAAGCAGCATGCCGAGAGAATTGAGGTGCTGTTTGATCAGAAACCGACTGTTGTTCGCAATACAGAACTCATTTATTCGGATGAAATTGCCGAGATGGTATATGATATGGGTTATACCGGGATGATTACCGAGGGTGCGAAACATATTCTCGGGTGGAAAAGTCCCAATTATGTTTACCATGCTGCCACACAACCAAAGATGAAGCTATTGCTCAAGAACAGTCGTTTCAGTGAAGACATCGCTTACAGGTTCTCCAATTACAGCTGGAATGAGTACCCGCTGACAGCGGAGAAGTTTATCTCCTGGATTGCTGCAACTCCCACGGAAGAGACAGTGTTCAATCTTTTTATGAACTACGAGACACTGGGTAACCTGCAACCTTCGCACACCGGCATCTTTGAATTCATGAAAGCATTGCCACGTTTCGCCTTTGAAAAAGGGATCGGATTTACCACACCACGTGAGGCACTGGATAGCCATGAAGCAGTGGGACCAATCAGTGTACCCAATACGATCTCGTGGTCAGACGAAGAGCGAGACGTGAGTGCATGGCTGGGGAACAAGCTACAACAGAGTGCGCTCAAATCACTCTACGAAATGGGTGAAAGGGTACGTCTCTGTACCGACCGTCGCCTGAAGTATGACTGGATCTATCTGCAGTCGAGTGATCACTTTTATTACATGTCGACCAAACATTTCGGCGGGGGGGAGAGTCAGTTTAGTCCCTACATGTCACCTTACGATGCCTTTAACAATTACATGAATGTGCTCAGTGATTTCAACGGACGTGTGAAAGCACAATACCCTGATACGGTGGACAATGAAGAGCTGAATGCACTGCTTACCACCATCCACAACCAGGAGATGGAGATCAAACGACTTCAGATGGAATTGAAAACCGTGATTGGCAGTAATGAAGAGTTGTTAGTGGAGAAGAGTAATAAATCTGGAAGAACAGTGAAGTAAATCATACACCATCACCCCATAAAAAAAGGAGCTTTAGCGCTCCTTTTTTTATGGTAACATATGATGTGTTGTTTTATTTAGCATAACTCACAGCACGCGTTTCACGTATCACGGTGATCTTCACCTGACCCGGGTAGGTCATCTCGGTCTGGATCTTACGTGCAATCTCGTCAGACAGCTTCTCTGTTTCCTGATCATCAATCTTGTCGGCACCCACGATCACACGCAGTTCACGACCAGCCTGTATGGCATATGTCTTCACCACACCGGGATAAGAAAGTGCCAGGTTCTCAAGATCATTCAGTCGTTTGATGTATGCTTCCACGATCTCGCGACGGGCACCGGGACGAGCTCCCGATATTGCATCGCACACCTGAACGATCGGTGCCAGCAGTGTTGTCATCTCCACCTCATCGTGATGGGAACCGATCGCATTGCAAATATCTGGTTTCTCCTTGAATTTCTCAGCCAGCTTCATTCCGAGCACTGCATGCGGCAGCTCCGGCTCATCATCCGGCACCTTGCCGATATCATGCAACAGGCCGGCACGTTTTGCCTTCTTCGGGTTCAACCCCAGCTCCGATGCCATGATTGCGCACAAGTTGGCTACCTCACGTGAGTGTTGCAACAGGTTCTGACCATAAGAGGAGCGATATTTCATCTTCCCCACCATACGGATCAATTCGGGATGCAAACCATGAATACCCAAGTCAATCACAGTACGCTTACCGGTTTCAATGATCTCTTCCTCGATCTGTTTTTTCACTTTCGATACTACCTCCTCAATACGGGCAGGGTGAATACGACCGTCGGTGACCAGCTGATGAAGCGACAGTCGTGCAATCTCACGACGTACGGGATCAAATCCCGACAACACGATTGCCTCTGGTGTGTCGTCCACCACAATCTCCACTCCCGTAGCTGCTTCCAGTGCCCTGATATTTCTACCTTCACGGCCGATAATACGACCTTTCACCTCATCTGAATCGATGTGAAAAACAGTGATGGAGTTCTCTATCGATGTCTCTGTTGCCACGCGCTGGATTGATTGAATCACGATACGCTTGGCCTCTTTATTGGCAGTCATCTTCGCCTCTTCCATAATGTCGTTGATGTACGATTGCGCACCTGTCTTGGCCTCCTCCTTCAATGACTCTACCAAACGCTCTTTTGCTTCTTCCGCTGAAAGGCTGGAGATGGTCTCCAGCTTTTCTACCGACTGACGGTGGAGACGCTCCAGCTCAGACCCTTTCTTTTCAATAAACTCCTGTTGGTTCGCCAGATTCATCTTTATCTCATCTACCTCCAGCGCTTTCTTGTTCAGCTCTTCCTGTTTCTGGTTGAGGGTCATCTCACGTTGCTTAAGCCTGTTTTCGGTAAGCTGAATCTTTGTTGTTCGTGCATTCGCCTGCTTCTCCGCTTCAGACTTCAAAGCCAGTGTCTCCTCTTTCGCTTCAAGTAATTTTTTCTTTTTAATCACTTCGGCATCCTTTTCCGCATCACTCAGGATGTTACGGGCACGGGAGGTGGCCATCTTACCGGTAAGGTACCAGGCAACAACTGCCCCGATCACCAACCCGATAATTCCTATTCCTATTTCCATATTACTACTTTTTAATTGATTTATATACGCTTCCTCATTTTATTCAAGAAAGGAAGTATGCTATTCTCTCTTACCAATGACTTTTAATTTATTTGTCCAATTTACATCACATAAAAAATCGCACACAGTTACACACATCATTTTCTATGTGCATAAAAGGTGCGTCTGTGTATTCTCACCTATAGTGAGAACCGGTCATTTTTTTAGATAATCATCCAATTCGCTGATGAGCGAATCAATTTTATCTTCAAAGGGTTTCGTGTTATTCTTATCACCGAGAGAAAAATTCTCTGCCAATGCCTGTATGGCTGTCATTGCCATAAAATCCTGTGTTGTCATGTTGGAGCTTTCTCCACCGAATGCAACCCGGTATTGGTTTATCTTCCTGTTTATCTTTTTGGCTGCATCACGAAATGCCTGCTCATCCGACTTGTCAATTTTCAACGGATACCTTCTGCCGGCAATCTCTAATGTCAATAAAAATTTCTCGTCACCCATCACATAAATTCTTCAAAGGTTATTTCAACAAATTTATGCATTTATCCACTTCTCGCACCAGTTTGGATAGTTTCAGTTTCGCGGTATCCACGTCTACGGAGGCAGCCGTAATGGTCCTCGCGGTCTTCAGACTATCGTATTTTGTTTTCAGTTGCTTCAGTTCTCTGGCTGTCTCATCCATCTGTGCCTGCTTGGACTGTAGTGCTATAGTTAATTTAGCATTCTCCTCCTTGAACGTGTCACATAGAAATATCACCTGTTTGATACGTACTTCCAGGTCGACAAGCAGCTTATTATTTTCGTCAGTCATATGAAACGGGGCACTAAATTACTTCACTTCAGAAAATATACATGATGGGTTCTAATCCACTTATTGTTTACCCGCAATGGCACAGACAAGTTTGTCCATACTCACTTGGCTAAATGCAAATGTTCTATACGCCCTAATTTGAAAAATGAAATAATCGTATGAAAACAAAAATTCACGCAAATATAGGAATTGCCACAGACTTCCACAAGATAAATCCACCTTATTTTTCAACGATTCATCGGTTTATACCATTTTTAGGCTCTTTTGGTTGAGATTTTGCAACTTTGACTTTCAGGCGATGGAGATTGAACCATAGAGGAGTGGAAGAGGATTACCGACAAGACTACGCATCTGTTGATGATCATCATGGTTTTTCGGGAAAAACCGGGTTGCAGAAGGCAGTGGATTATTCGGTGAAGCTGCTAAAAACCCATTTGCAGTGGATATCATGCTATTGGGTTGATTTTGAATGGTAATAGAGAATAACAGTCAGTTGCAAAGATGTGAAATTAACGTTTCTTCAACTCAATCCTGAAGGTAGCACCTTTGCCCAATTCCGACTTGAGGACAAAGATTTGTCCTTGGTGATACACCTCCACGATCCGTTTCACCAACGTAAGGCCAAGCCCCCACCCACGCTGTTTGGTGGTATAACCGGGAGAGAAGAGTGTTTTAAATTTCGATCGCGCCACTCCTTTGCCGCTGTCGGAGATATCGAGTAAAACCTGATTACCCTTTTGAGTCAGTGTGAAGATGATCGTGCCCTCGCCATTCATGGCATCCACCGCATTCTTGGTGAGATTTTCAATCACCCAGGCAAACAGCGGTTCATTCAGTGAGACCATCACCGGCTGTTGGGGAAAAAGTAATGAAAAAGTAATTCTTTCTGACAGTCGCTTTTCAAGATAGGTCAATGCATTTCTCACCACCATCCGCAAGTCGGCCGGCGCTGTATTCGGTGCAGCGCCAATCCTGGAGAAACGCTCGGCAATCATCTGCAAGCGGGCGGTATCCTTTTCAATTTCAACCACCAGTGCAGCATCCACCTCTTTCAACTTCAGATATTCAGTCCATGCTGCCAGCGACGAGATGGGTGTACCCAGCTGATGGGCGGTCTCTTTCGACAGTCCCACCCAGAGACTATTTTGCTCGGCACGTTGCGAGCGGTTCAGCGCGAAAAATGCAAGAGCGACAAACAGAGCTATGATAAAAAGCTGTATATAAGGATATAGCTGCAACTGCTTCAACGTGGAGGAGTCGTCAAAGTAGAGCGTCTGATTCAGCGCTTTCAAACGAATCGGCGTATGTCTGCCGGCAAACTGTATCATCTTTTCACGAAGAAAAGCATCGGTATCCTCCTGTGGTAACTTGATATGATGTGACTGCAGTTTGCCGCTCTGCTCATCATGCAGAATAATCGGTATCGTCGTGTTACTTTGCAATATATGCAAGACTAGCCACATATCCGTTCCGGGTTCATCCAGAGAGATCGATGCTGTGGCCCTCGCCCATATTTCCATCTTCAGCCGCTCCTCTTTCGACAGCTTTTTCACTAACTTACCTGACACCACCAGGGAGAGAAGGGCTGATGCGATAGCTAAGATTACGAACAGGTAGGTGAGGGTTTGCCGAATATACATAGTTGTTGGAATAAGGAGTGAGGAGTTAAGAGTGATCATCAACCGACAGATCCGACAGGATCACAGGCCTTACTTCCGGGAGATAACCGCTTCGTATCCGCCATTCATTGGGATAGAGGTTATTTGCCCGGTTGCCTATATTCTTCACAAAACCAATCGGTTCATGGTGAAAGGTGAGCAGGATAAAACCTCTGGGCGCTTCGATAAGCGTGATAGCCTCTTTTCTCAGGTAGGCAACTGCCTGCCCGTAAGGAAGTTCAACCTCACAGAATGCTGTCCTGTCCAGGTTTCTGCTCATCGCCAGCGCATGCGACGGGATGAGATCCTTTCCTTTCCTCTCTGTGATTTCCATTCCCATCGAAACAATTTTCAAACCTTCTCTCAACGAAAGCATGGTTTGGGAGTGTGCTTTTGGCAGTGCTGTGATGCGGTTATCTGTTTCCATAAAATTGAACAATTCAGGATTCCTTATCCATCCTGCGTAGGCAGAGGTATCCTTTATGAATACCGATGGCTTCTTCCTGTTTTTTTTGGAAGAGAATAGGGTGGTTGAGTCGGAATCAGCTTCAGACAGTGCTGTTTCCGATTTTCGTAACACCGTAACAAAGAGACCTTCTCCCCTGGTCTTGTGAGGGAAAAAGCGATAACCAACTGCATCGTGAAGAAAGGAGGGGGTGATACCCCACACTTCTTCTGTTTGTATCTCCACAAACTCAGCACCCAGGTTGTGTGCCGCCCAGAGCGCATTCTCCTCGTTTTCGGCCCTGTTATAGGTACAGGTGCTGTAGACAAGAAACCCACCCGGTTTCAGCGTGGACCACACGTCACCAAGTATCTCTTCTTGTCGTGCCGCACACATCACCACGTTGCGTGGCGACCACTCCTCCACGGCCACCGCATCTTTGCGAAACATACCTTCACCCGAACAGGGAGCATCCACAAGAATAAGATCAAAAAACCCCGGAAATGCGCTGAAATCACGCGGATGATTATTGGTAACCACACTGCCCGGATCGCCGAACTTGATCAATGTCTCCGACAATACATTTGCGCGCTGACGTACCAGCTCGTTGCTTACCAGCAAGCTACCCTCCGGCAATGCCGACAGCATACTGACCGACTTTCCACCCGGGGCGCCGCAGAGATCGAGGCAGAGCGACGGTTGTGTCACCAGCTGCCTGACCACCTGTTCCACAAACATGGAAGAGGCTTCCTGCACGTAATAATAACCCGTGTGAAAGAGTGGATCGAACGTGAAGGCAGGACGTTCTTCCAGGTAGTAACCCCACTCCGACCATGGCACAGGTTGTGCCGTTCTGGCGAGATCCATCGGGTTACGTGCTGCTTTGTACGGATTGAGACGGATACTCACCGGGGCATCTTCCTCCAGTGAGGAAAGGAAAGGTTCCGTTTCATTGCCAAGCAGTGATTGAAGGGATGAAATAAATTCTTCCGGGAGTTTCATTGAGCTGATCTTTTGGTTACAAAGATAAAAGGTTTTTTGTAGTTTCGTTTCAATTGAATCTTTATTGAGCATACCGAAAAAAAGTTATCTTTGTGCTTTCACTCATTTAACAAAGAAAATCGAAATGAAAAAAATGTTTATTCTCACGGGACTACTCTGCTCCTTCCTGCTATCAGCACAGGTGAGGCCTGATCCGAAGCCGGCAGCCGACAGTTTCGAGCAATTCAAAGTAGGCATGGCCGGCTATACCTTTGTAAACTTCGACCTGGACAAGACGTTGGAGATCATGGAGAAATGCGATGTGAAACACCTGTGCATCAAGGACTTTCACCTCCCCCTCAAGAGCACGGATGAAGAGATCGCTGCTTTTCATGCCAAATTAAAATCGAAAGGTGTGACCGGTTATGCCGTGGGACCTGTCTATATGCGCTCAGAGGAGGAGGTAGATCACGCCTTTGAATATGCAAAACGAGTGGGCGTGAAGCTGATCGTAGGAGTCCCGAACTATGAGTTGCTACCCTATGTGGATCAGAAAGTGAAGGAGTATGATTTTCAATACGCCATTCACCTTCACGGACCGGACATGCCATTGTATCCCGATGCTGATGACGTATGGAACAACGTGAAAGATCTCGATGCGAGGATAGGCATGTGTCTCGATGTGGGACATGACACCCGCAACGGGAAAGATCCGGTGAAGGATCTGGAGAAATACCATAGCCGCGTGTTTGACATCCATATCAAAGATGTCACAGGATCAACCAAAGAAGGCTATTCGGTAGAAATTGGCCGTGGTATCATCGACTTCCCCGCTTTTGTCCATATGCTCCGCAAGGTGGGATACAAGGGCGTTTGCAGTCTTGAGCACGAGCGCAACATGAAAGATCCCTTTTTGGGAATTGCTGAATCGATCGGCTATTTCAGAGGGATGATTGCTGCAACGAAAGAAGATAAGTAGAACAACAAGCCCCTATCATCCAATAAGGTTGATCGGATTGAATATCAACCTCTTTATCTTATTAACTTCCGAAATAAACCATCCATGCTCCTTTTCCAGAAAAAGGGTTCCGAAAAAACGGTGAACAATGAAAAAAATCCTCTCTCCCCTCCCCTGGAAAGTGCTTGAAAGTGAATATCTGCACCAAAGACCATGGCTCACGGTGCGTAAAGAGAAGCTGGAGATGCCCAACGGGAATGTGGTGCCTGAATATTACGTACTGGAATACCCCGACTGGGTCAATATCATCGCCATCACCAAAGAGGGTGAATTTATTCTGGTGCAGCAATACCGGCCGGGAATCGGCAAAACCTGCTTTGAACTATGTGCCGGCGTGTGTGAAGAAGAGGACCCCTCGCCACTTGCCTCTGCACAAAGAGAACTGCTGGAAGAGACCGGTTACAGCGGAGGGCACTGGGAGGAGTTCATCCAGGTGGCACCTAATGCGAGCGCAGCCAACAACTACTCCTGGTGCTTTATCGCCAAAGATGTGGTGAAAACAGGTGAGCAGGCACTGGAAGAGTCCGAAGATCTTACCGTGCATCTCTTTTCCTACGATGAGGTGAAAGCGCTCCTTGCAAGCGATCAGATTATTCAGGCAACCATGGCCGCTCCATTATGGAAGTATGTGGCGATACATGATCAACCGATGGCAAGATGATTACAATCACACTCATCGTGGTAACCGCCATCGTCTCCATCCTCTCTTTCCGGAACAACGCGATGATGGAGAGGATGATCTTTTATCCTCCTGCAGTCAGAAGGGGCGAATGGCACAGGCTGTTTACCTATGGTCTCCTGCACGCCGACTACATGCATCTTATCTTTAACATGTTCACACTCTACTTCTTTGCAACAGATATTGAGCGTATTTGTAAAGCACAGCTGGGTGAGCGCACGGGAGCACTCTGCTTTATCATCCTCTACCTCACCGCCCTGCTGGTCTCCATCATGCCAACTTACCTCAAGCAGAAACAGAACCGCGCCTATCATGGACTGGGTGCATCGGGAGCGGTTTCGGCAATGATCTTTGCTTATATGCTGATCAATCCGATGAACTTCATGGGAATCCTCTTTATCCCGGTGATGCTGCCCGCATTCCTTTTCGGCATTATCTTCATGGTGATCTCCATCGCGCTCGACAAGAAAGAACAGGGAGGTATCAACCACTCCGCACATATCACGGGCGGGATATACGGCCTGCTCTATATGATTGTACTGTTCTACTTTCTGGCAGATATCAACCTGATCAAATTCTTCTTCAGTCAGATCAAGATCGATGCCCTCTCCGACCTGTTTCATCTCGGTTTCTAAATGCACAGACAGTCACCCTGCACCATGCAACAGCTTTTGGCGCTTCGTGACAGACGAAAGTGAATGAGTGAGACAACGCTGCCAGACAATTTAAAAGATATCCGTAGAAAGGGAGCTTCGCATTGCCTTATTTTACCTATTTTTGTATGCAAAAGGTCTTTCAACGAAATGGAAAATACGGCACTTTATTTGATTCCCGTAACATTGGGTGAGACACCTGTTGAACAGGTGATTCCCTCGTACAACAGCACGGTGATTGCGACACTGAACTATTTTATCGTGGAGAACATCAGATCGGCACGCCGTTTTCTGAAGAAAAGCAATCCTGACATAGTTATTGAACAACTCACCTTCTATGAGCTGAACAAGCATACCGACAGAAATATCATCACCAGTTACCTGCTGCCAATGAAGAGAGGGGAGAGTATCGGCATCCTCTCTGAGGCGGGTTGTCCCGCTGTGGCCGATCCGGGTGCCGATGTGGTGGCTATCGCGCAGCAGGAGGGTTACAAGGTTGTCCCGCTGGTGGGACCCTCCTCCATACTAATGGCCATCATGGCCTCGGGCTTCAACGGGCAGAGCTTTGCCTTTCACGGTTATCTCCCAATCGATGCAAGCGACAGGGTAAAAAGGCTGAAACAACTGGAGAGCAGAGCATACAACGAGGACCAGACGCAACTATTTATTGAGACACCCTATCGCAACCGAAAACTGGCTGATGATATATTGGAGCATTGCAAGCCGCAGACAAGGCTATGTATTGCGATGAATATCTCATGTGAAGATGAATATGTTGTGACAAGAAGGGTGACGGCATGGAGAGGGAAACTACCCGACATGCATAAAAAACCATGTGTATTTCTACTTTACCGAGAATAATGAACATCCAACATAACATCCAACTCCAATCATACAACTCCTTCAGGACGAAGGCGGTTGCTCGTCTTTTCTGTGAACCACAAACAGCGGAAGAGTTGTCGGAGATAGTGATCGCTTATCCCGATGAAAAGAAACTGATCCTGGGCGCCGGATTTAATCTTTTCTTTACGGAAGATTTCGACGGCCTTCTCATCAAACCGTCCATGAAGGGGATCAATATCGTGTCTGAAACCGACAGTGAGGTGGTTTTAGAGGTCGGTGCAGCTGAAGATTGGGACACTTTTGTGGCATACACTGTGTCGAAAGGATTTGCCGGTCTTGAGAACCTCTCACTGATACCGGGTTCCGTGGGTGCAAGTCCGGTGCAAAATATTGGCGCTTATGGTACTGAGGCGAAAGACACGATTATGTATGTGAACGCAGTTGATATCCCTACAGGGGAGACCACCCTCTTCACCAGTGATGAGTGCGCATTTGCATACCGTTACAGCATCTTTAAACGCACCAGTCGCTATATCATCACCTCGGTCATCTTCCGCTTGAGTAAATCATTCACCTACAAAGAGAAATATATCGATCTGAGCCGTGAGCTGGAGGGTATTCCCTCTCCCACACTTATGCAGGTGCGGGAAGCAATTATCCGCATACGTACCCGTAAACTGCCGGATTATACCGTCCTGCCCAACGCCGGCAGCTTCTTTAAGAATCCTCTGTTGTCGAAAACGGAAAAGGAGATGCTTCAGCACAAGCTGGTGGATTTGCCTGTTTACAATGTGGGGGACGACCTGTTTAAAACATCTGCCGCATTTCTGATTGAAAAGGCGGGATACAAAGGCAGGCGGCGCGGCATGGTAGGTACTTACGAGCATCATTCGCTGATCATCGTCAACTACGGCACTGACAAGGGGAAGGAGATAGCCGACTTCATGAAAGAAATTCAAGATAGTGTATATCAACAATTTGGCGTAGTGCTTGAACCGGAAGTGTGGATCTTTTAATTTACAATTACGAACAGTCAATAAAGAACAATCCATATGTCATCATTTATTATTGAAGGCGGACACAGTCTGCAGGGAGAGATCACCCCACAGGGTGCAAAGAACGAAGCACTGCAGGTGATCTGCGCCACACTGCTCACAGGTGAAGAGGTAATCATTGAGAACATTCCCGACATCCTGGATGTGAATAACCTCATCGCACTGTTGCGTGATATGGGTGTAGCAGTGAAGAAGCTAAGTGATGAAACCTACTCCTTCAGGGCGGAAGAGATTGACCTGACCTACACGCAATCGGATGATTTCATGAAAAAGAGTGGTGCCATGAGAGGTTCCATCATGATTATAGGGCCACTGCTGGCACGCTTCGGTGAAGCCGTCGTGCCCAGACCGGGAGGTGACAAGATTGGTCGCCGGCGACTGGATACCCACTTCAACGGCATCATAAAGTTGGGAGCAGAGCTTATCCTGGATGAAAAGAAGCAACAGTTCACCCTCACGGCAAGGCAACTGAGAGGAACCTACATTTTGCTGGATGAAGCCTCCGTAACCGGTACGGCCAACCTGTTGATGGCAGCGGTGCTGGCAGAGGGTGAAACGATCATTTACAATGCTGCCTGTGAACCGTATGTGGAGCAGTTAAGCAGGATGCTGGTGCATATGGGGGCAAGGATTGAAGGGATAGGATCGAACAAGCTGATCGTGAAGGGGGTTACAAGCCTCAGTGGCTGCAGGCATCGCTTACTGCCCGACATGATTGAGATTGGCAGTTTCATTGGTATGGCAGCCATGACTGCCTCTGAGATCACCATCAAAGATTCATCGGTTGCAAACCTGGGAATCATCCCCGACAGTTTCCGCCGTCTGGGCATCATCGTTGAACAGCGTGGGGATGATCTCTTCATTCCACGCCAGGAGAGTTATACCATTGAATCCTTTATCGATGGCTCCATCCTTACCATTGCCGACGCTCCCTGGCCGGGGCTCACACCCGACCTGTTGAGTGTGATGCTGGTGGTGGCCACCAAAGCCACAGGCAGCGTGCTGATCCATCAGAAGATGTTCGAGAGTCGTCTTTTCTTCGTGGATAAACTGATCGATATGGGTGCCCAGATTATCCTGTGTGATCCCCACCGTGCTGTGGTTATAGGCCTGGAGAAACGCTTTCATCTGAAAAGCATGATCATGACGTCGCCCGATATCCGTGCAGGGATCTCTCTTCTTATTGCAGCGATGAGCGCCGAAGGAACAAGTACGATTCACAATATCGACCAGATTGACCGTGGTTATCAGCAGATTGACAGGCGATTGAACTGGTTAGGAGCGAGCATTCAAAGAAAAACGGATCGTCAGTAATCTTTCATGAATAAGATAGCTTCTGAACCATCCTGTAGCTTTCCACGTTTAAACAGAAACGAAACTTTCAAACAATATGCGTTATGTCAAAGATCAGTGATTTCAGGAAACTGCACGCAGCAGAAGAACCATTTATCCTGGGCAATGTGTGGGATGCCAAAAGTGCTCTACTTGCCGAAAAAGCAGGCTTCAAAGCCGTCGGTATCTCGGGACATGCCATTGCAGAAAACCTCGGTTATAAGGACGGTGAAAATATGCGTTTCGAAGAGCTGTTGTTTGTGGTGAATCGGGTCATACGATCCGTTTCTATTCCTGTGTCAGTGGATATTGACGGAGGATACGGCAGAAGTATCGGAAAAGTGAACGAGCATATCCAGCAATTACTTGAAATGGGTGCTGCCGGTATTAATATCGAAGACTCGGTGGTAAGGGAGGGTAAGCGCTTGCTGGTGGATCTGGAAAAATTCACTAAGATCGTTCAGGGAATCCGTTCGTTCCTGACAGAACAAAAATCGGCGCTCTTCCTCAATATTCGTACAGATACCTATGTCACCAAACATCCACAACCGTTGGAAGAGACGATTAAACGGGTGAAAGCTTATGAGGCGGCGGGTGCCGATGGTATTTTTGTACCACTCCTCACAGATGATAAAGAGATAAAATTAGTTGTTGACAGCAATACGCTTCCACTCAATGTGTACCTGCAAGCCCATACCCCTTCCTACTCACAACTTAAGCGACTGGGTGTAAAGCGTATCAGTAGCGGTGCTGCCGTTCATGCACAGAGTTACCGTAAAGCAGACGAATTATACCAGTCACTCATCTCAGAGAAGCGGTTCGGTAAGTTGTTCTCCTGACAAACAAAGCGATGTGATTGCATCGTAACGGTGGAAACGCAAAAAACGGATTTGGCGTTTCCAGAGAATTTATTTGCTTATTCGATAACTCTTTTATTACTTTGCACTTTCATTTAGAAAAATCAATAAACACTTTCTGTCTGATGAAACATGTATCCTCTTTAAAGGAGACAGATAACTACTCAATAACCACACAACATTATGCCAACGAATTTGGTCGTAACCGACATTAAACAAGTAACCATCCGATTTTCAGGTGACTCCGGTGACGGGATGCAGCTGTCGGGCACACTCTTTTCCACATTGTCAGCTATCTTCGGCAATGAGATTGCCACCTTCCCCGATTATCCGGCGGAAATAAGGGCTCCTCAGGGTTCATTGCACGGTGTATCGGGATTCCAGGTGCGTATAGGTGCAAAAGATGTATATAACTCAGGCGACAAGACGGATGTGCTTGTCGCCATGAACCCGGCAGCATTGAAAGTGAACGCCCAGTACCTCAAAAAAGGATCTATCGTGCTTTACGACACCGATTCGTTTCAGAAGAAAGATCTCGACAAGGCGTTGTTTACCACACAGGATCCATTTGTTGAACTCAATCTTGAACATGTACAGCCTATAGGTGTGTCCATTACCTCGATGACAAAAGCCTCTCTGGAAGGATCAGGACTCGAGAACAAGGACATGCTGCGCAGTAAGAACATGTTTGCACTCGGCATTGTGTGCTGGCTCTTCAACCGTCCCCTGGAGATTGCAGACAAGCTGCTGGAGCAGAAGTTCGCCAAGAAGCCGAAACTGGTGGAAGCGAACATCAAGGCGCTTACCGATGGTTATAACTATGGCAACAACATACACCTCACCGCTTCGACCTATCGGATTGATCCTATTGACTCGGGGAAAGGTTTTTATACCGATGTGAACGGGAATACAGCCACGGCCTACGGGTTGATTGCCGCTGCCGAGAAGGCAGGGGTGCAGTTGTTCCTCGGCTCCTACCCGATCACACCTGCCACGGATATCCTGCAGGAACTGGCGAAAAGAAAAGATTTTGGCGTGAAAGCCTTACAAATGGAGGATGAGATTGCGGGTATCACCTCCTCTATCGGGGCCAGTTTTGCCGGCTGCCTTGCAGCCACCTCCACCTCGGGACCGGGACTGGCGCTCAAGAGTGAGGCCCTGGGTCTGGCAGTGATGACTGAACTGCCGCTGGTGGTGATTGATGTGCAGCGCAGCGGTCCTTCCACCGGCATGCCTACCAAGAGTGAGCAGACCGACCTCAATCAGGCTCTTTACGGACGTAATGGTGAGAGCCCGCTTGTAGTGATTGCAGCGATCTCACCCACCGATTGTTTTGAGAGTACCTTCGAAGCATCGAAGATAGCGCTGGAGCATATGACACCGGTGATCCTGCTTACCGACGGTTATATCGCCAACGGTTCATCGGCCTGGAAAATACCGGACATGAATGACTATCCGGATATCCATCCTCCCTATGTGCAGCACCATTTCAGCGGTGAAGCAGGAGCATGGAAACCATTTATTCGCGACGAAAAAACACTGGTCAGATACTGGGGTATTCCCGGCACACCGGAATACATGCACCGCATTGGGGGACTGGAGAAAGATCAGCTCACCGGTGTGATCTCATCGAACCCGGCAAATCACCAGCAGATGGTGAATATCCGTAAACAGAAGATTGAAAATATTGCCAATTACATTCCTGAACAGGAGGTCACGGGCGATAAAGATGCAGACACACTGGTGGTGGGATGGGGCGGGACCTATGGTCACCTGTTGGAAGCCTCACTGCGTATCCGTGCCAAGGGGAAGAAAATCGCATTCACGCAATTCAAGCATATCTCTCCGCTTCCAAGAAACAGTTACGATCTGTTGCGAAAGTACAAGCGAGTAATCGTGGCAGAACAGAACAATGGTCAGTTTGCCGATTATCTGAGCAGTAAGTACCCCGATCTGAAAAATATCCACAAGTTTAATCGTGTGGAAGGGCAGCCCTTCAAGGTAAGCGAGCTGATTGAAGAATTCACAAACATTATGGAAGGAAAATAAGCATGGATGCAACAGCAATAAAATATCAAAAACATCTCCCTAAAGATTACAAGAGTGAAAATGCCGTGCGCTGGTGCCCGGGTTGTGGCGATTATGCGATCCTGACCTGTCTTCACAAAGCATTGGCAGAATTGAACATTGAACCGTATGACACTGCGGTGATCTCCGGCATCGGTTGTTCGTCGCGTTTACCTTATTACATGAACACATACGGGTTCCACAGTATTCATGGTCGTGCCGCAGCCATCGCCACAGGAGTGAAAGTAGCGAACCCTGCTTTGAGTGTGTGGGTAGCGACGGGTGACGGCGACTCGCTTGCCATTGGGGGAAATCATTTCATCCATGCTATCCGTCGTAATGTGGATATCAATGTGCTTCTGTTCAACAATAAAATCTACGGGCTCACCAAAGGGCAGTACTCACCCACCTCCTCAAGAGGGTTTGTATCCAAATCGTCCCCCTTCGGAACGGTGGAAGAGCCGTTTCGTCCGGCAGAGTTATGCTTCGGCGCAAGAGGAACCTTCTTTGCCCGTGCGATTGATGTGGATATGAAGAATCAGGTGGATGTGATGGTAGAAGCTGCACGACATAAAGGTACCTCCGTGGTGGAGATATTGCAGAACTGCGTCATCTTCAATGATGGCATTCACAATAAAATAAGTGACCGCACCTGGAAGGCCGACAACACGGTAACATTGAAACAGGGTGAGAAAATGATTTTTGGCAAGGATAACGACAAGGGGATCGTGCTCGATGGATGGAACCTGAAAGGTGTTACCATCGGCGAAGAGGGCTATACCCTTGATGATGTGCTGGTACATGATGCCACCACTAAAGACAGCACCCTGCAGTTGAAGCTTGCCCTCATGGATACCGCCGATGGACTTCCGGTGGCATTGGGAGTGATTCGTAGCGTGGTCGAGCCCTCCTATGAAAGAGATTACCAACAGCAGATTGAAGAGGTGCAGATGCGCACTCCCAAGAAATCATTTACCGAGTTTTTGTTAGACTCATCCAATGTCTGGGAAGTGAAGTGATTGGCGATGTGGTGATCTGAAGATGTGTGGATTCGTTCCATCAACGTATTACCAAACCAGTATCTCATCAAACGAGTAAATGGGTTAGTGGGTGGATTTTCTTCGCCTTATTTCCGTCTGTATAAGCCTCAGCTCCCGGCTAGTCTGGCCCTTTACGGATGAATTCTCTTCGGCACGGCGGAACAGATAGGGCATCATCGTTTTCACCTCTCCGTAAGGGACATATTTCGCCACATTAAATCCCTGTGCTGCCAGGTTGTACGTAATGTGGTCGCTCATTCCGTAGAGTTGGGAGAAGTAAATACCGGGATGGTTTCTCGTCAATCCCTTTTCATCAATCAGGTTTGCAAGTAAGAGCGTACTTTTCTCATTGTGTGTGGCGACCATAAAATCAATGGTTGCATGATGATCCACGAAATAGCGGATTATGTCATCGAAATCATGATCGGTCGCCTCCTTGTCAGGTTGAATAGGTGATGGATAACCTTTACCGGCAGCACGTTCACGTTCTTTCTCCATGTAGGCACCGCGGACAATCTTCAAACCAAACTTGAATTCACTCTCCAACGCCATTCGATGGTGTTGTCTGATACGCACAATGCTGTCGTGCCGGTACATCTGATAGGTATTCTGGACAATAGCCCTCTCCTTGTTATACCTCGCCATCATCCTCATCACCAGCTCGTCCAGCACAGGCTGTATCCATGTTTCCTCCGCATCAATCAGTACCGGGACTTTCAGGTCGTACCCACGTTTGAAAATTGAATCGACCCTCTCTTCCACGCGTTCGTATTCCACTTTTTCATCTTCGGTTAGTATCTGCCCCTCACTCACCTTCACCAAAAGGTCGAAGCGTGCAATGCCCGTAATTTTAAAGGCACTGAAAGGCACACTTGTATGCTGGTGTGCAAACTCAATCGTATGGATAACCTCCCTGCAGGTATCATCGAAGACTTTTTCCGATTCTTCCCCTTCGAGCGCATAATCCAGTATTGACATCACATTGCGTTTGGCCAGCCTTGCAATTGTTTTACTACAATCCTCTATCGACATACCGCCCACAAAATGACGATAGATAGTGCGTCGTAGAATAGATTTTACCGGGAAATGAACGGCAAAGGCGAAACTGACCAGGTGCTTGCCAATTTTGACCATCGTCCGGCTGTTCATGATATTGAAAAGTTGATAGGCTTCCCGAAGGCTGGCATTGGATTGATCACGAAAAGCGATCTCCGAATTGCTGAAATCGATCAAATTGGTTTTTCCTGATTGCATGCGTTTATAAAGCATTAAGATTATCGTACAAAAATAGGAAAAAATAATTCTGTTTATCCATTTTGATGAATAAAAGCGATTGGTCATCCCATCCAATTTTTTCTCCGCATAAAACTTCACGACAAGGTACAATAATCATATTTTTTGGTAAATTTGCATCATTCAAAAAAAATACACGCAACATAAAACTGTTTCACTCATGCCTAAAGGAGTCTATAAATTGCCCGAAGTGAAAAATGAACCCGTGAAGAGCTATGCTCCGGGATCACCCGAACGAGAAGCACTGAAGCTTAAGTTGAAAGAACTCAGTCAGGGAGGCCTCGATCTGCCAATGATCATTGGCGGGAAAGAGGTACACACTGGCAACCTGATGGATATCCGCCCCCCGCACGATCATCGGACGCTGTTGGGTCATTATCACCAGGGCGACCAGTCACACGTTCAGATGGCCATTGATGCCGCCCTGAAAGCCAAACCGGCATGGGAGGCAATGCGTTGGGAGAGCCGTGCAGCTATTTTTCTCAAAGCAGCTGAACTGATTGCAGGACCCTATCGTGCCGAATTGAATGCGGTCACCATGATCGGTCAATCCAAGAATGCATACCAGTCGGAGATCGATGCCATATGTGAACTGGTGGATTTCTACCGCTTCAATGTGCGAAATATGCAGGAGATATACGCCATGCAACCCAACTCATCTCCCGGCATATGGAACCGTATGGTTTGGCGACCACTCGAAGGGTTCATCTTCGCCCTCACACCGTTCAATTTCACTTCTATTGCCGGCAACCTGGGAGGTGCACCCGCGCTGATGGGCAACACCGTGGTATGGAAACCGTCCAAAACAGCTGTTCCCTCAGCCCATCTCATCATGAAGATTCTGAAGGAGGCCGGATTGCCCGATGGGGTGATCAACCTGGTGTATGCCGGCGGCAGAGAAGCAGCTGAAATAGTTTTCAACCACCGTGACTTTGCCGGACTCCATTTCACCGGCTCCACAGGTGTCTTCAATGGCATGTGGAAAACAATTGCCGGAAATATCTCCAGATACAAATCATACCCGCGTATTGTAGGCGAGACAGGCGGTAAGGATTACATCATTGCCGATGAAACGGCCAACGCAAAACAGATTGCAACAGCGATCACACGTGGTGCATTTGAATACCAGGGGCAGAAATGTTCTGCCGCATCCCGTGCTTATATCCCGGCAAACCTATGGGAGGAGGTGAAGAAGTATGTCCGTGAAGATCTGGCAAAGATTAAAACGGGGGTAGTAGAAGATTTTAGCAATTTCGTGAATGCGGTGATTGATGAAGAGTCGTTCGATAAACTGGCGCAAGTGATCGATGATGCGAAGGAGTCTCCTGATGCGGAGATCGTCTGCGGTGGTACCTATGATAAGTCGAAAGGATATTATATTCATCCCACGGTGATTGAAGCAAAGAGACCTGATTATCTGACGATGAAAGAGGAGCTGTTCGGGCCCATCATCACTATCTACGTTTATGATCCGGAGAAACTGGACGAGACAATGGATATCCTTGATACGACCACCGACTATGCATTGACAGGTGCTATCTTTTCAGCCGACAGAGCGCGTATTGAGCAGATGACTACCCGTCTGATGCACACGGCGGGAAACTTTTATATCAATGACAAGCCTACGGGTGCCGTGGTAGATCAGCAGCCGTTTGGCGGCGGTCGGGGCTCCGGCACCAACGATAAAGCCGGTTCTCTGTTGAACCTATTGCGTTGGGTTTCACCCCAATGTATCAAAGAGACCTTTGTTCCGGCTACAGATTATATGTATCCCAATTTCCTCGGGGAGTAATCGAACCTGATCTACTTGTCCCTGTAAAAAAGTCTTACGTCTGTTTTTGCGGGGACATTCTGTGTGATTTTTTTTGATATTTATCCACTGAATGTTTATTTCAGTTACCTTTCCATATCCAATTTCACCTGCTTATTGACTCTCTCATTTGCAAAGATCTATTGAGCGTAATCCATCTTTTTTAAGGGAGGATAAAATTGATTGCTTTCTCTGCGTTTCATTTATTTCCACATGCGTTTTATTAATTGAACAACATCCATATGTAATAATTTGTATGAGCACAATGATTGTCTTTTGGGTTGCATTTGTTGCAACCTTTCTTATTGTATACATGATCGATTTTTATGTGACTAACCACCGAAAAGGGACCATCAACGTAAAAGAGTCTCTGATGTGGACGAGTCTGTGGATCTTCATTGCGTTGTTATTCGGACTCTCCATCTATCTGTTTTTTCCACAGATACCCGGAAGTCCGGCTAGAACAGCCTCCGTGATGGCAGCCAAATTTATAGCGGGCTATTTCACAGAATACTCTTTGTCGGTAGACAATTTATTTGTCTTTATTTTGATTTTCTCGGTGATGGACATCAAACAACAGAATCAGCCAAAGCTGTTAAAGCTGGGTATTCTGTTAGCCATTGTACTTCGCATACTGTTTATTCTGGTAGGCATGGAGCTGGTGCAGCGATTTCACTGGGTTTTATACATCCTGGGGATTGTACTGATCTACACCGGCGTGAAGATGTTCTTTGCCAGGGGCGATCAAACGATCGATCCAAAACAGAACATCCTCTATAAGGGGGCCATAAAAATGTTTCGGGTAGACCCTGACATGCAATCGCCTCACTTTTTCACAAAGATTGAGGGTAAAAGGTATATCACCCTCATGTTTTTAACACTGCTGATCATCGGTACCACCGATATTGTTTTCGCCCTGGACTCTATTCCGGCTATCATTGGGGTGATCATGGAGGGTGAGGGAAAATTACTTACCGGTGCCGAAGATCAGTTTCTGGCAATCACCTCCAACACATTCGCGGTGATGGGACTTATATCGCTCTTCTTTGCCTTGCGTAGTATCGTCACCATGTTTCGCTTCCTGAAATATGGCATCTGTTTCATTCTTTTCTTTATTGGTACGAAGATGCTGCTAGGCTCAATAGCGGCAGTAGCCGGTTTTTTCTCGGCCAATGCATGGTTTTCTCTCGTTGTGATAGTGGGCACCTTGTTCATCTCCATTGTTTTATCGAAGTTGATCCCAGCAAAAAAATTGTTTGAGACAATAGACGAGAATGAGGATATCTGTTAAATCCACGCTGTCAAAAAACAATCTATCTTTGTATACTGTTTAAGCAGTTAACAGATTATTGGAATGCGGAGAAAAAAAATTAATATTGCCGTTGACGGTTATTCATCGTGCGGTAAAAGCACCATCGCCAAAGGACTGGCCCAACAGCTGCAATACACCTATATTGACAGCGGAGCGATGTATCGTGCCGTGGCGCTGTTCGCTATCCGCAAAGGATGGATCAACGACAGTGAGATGGATGAGGCAGAGTTGAGACAACATATTTCCGACCTGCACATCTCTTTCAAAACCAACAGAAACGGAGCACAGGAGACCTATCTCAACGGGGAGAATGTGGAAAAGGAGATCCGCACCCTCGAGGCAGCCAATGGTGCCAGCCGCGTGAGCACCCTGGGATTCGTGCGAAAAGCACTGGTAGCACAGCAGCAGGCAATGGGAATCGATAAAGGTGTAGTGATGGACGGCCGCGATATAGGTACCGTCGTATTTCCGGATGCCGAGCTCAAGCTTTTCCTTACCGCCTCACCTGAAGTGAGGGCACAACGCCGTTACGATGAGATGAAAGCCAGGGGTGAAAACCCCTCATTCAATGATGTCCTGGCCAACGTGAAAGAACGTGACCAGCGCGACACTACTCGTGAAGAGAGTCCGTTGCGCAAAGCCGATGACGCCCTCGAACTGGATAATTCTCATATTGGGATTGAAGCACAGTTGCAGTGGGCCCTCGGGATGTTTAACAAAATCACCACTGAAGATGAACAAGATTGAAATAGACAGGCAGTCAGGCACCTGTTTTGGTGTGGCCAAAGCCATTACCAGAGCAGAGGATGAGCTGAAAAAAGGAGGTACGCTCTATTGTCTGGGTGACATTGTGCACAACAGCATAGAGGTGGAGCGACTTGAAAAGATGGGATTGATCACCATCGATCACGAGCAGTTCCGACAACTGAAGAATGTGCGGGTACTGCTTCGTGCACATGGCGAGCCACCCAGCACCTATGAGATCGCTAAAGAAAACAATATCGAACTGATTGATGCTTCCTGTCCCGTCGTATTGGGCCTGCAGAAGAAAATCAAGAAAAAATTCAATACCCGTCCCAACGAATCAGACCAGATTGTTATTTACGGTAAAAAAGGGCATGCCGAAGTAAACGGATTATTGGGACAGACAGACGACTCGGCCATCATCATTGAAAGCATTGAGGAGATTGACAAACTGGATTTTTCAAAAGATATAAGCCTCTTTTCACAAACCACCAAACCCCTGGACGGTTTTCAGGAGATGGGTGAGCTGATCCGATCACGCATGAAAGAGGGTGCCACATTGAATTTCTACGACTCCATCTGTCGGCAGGTATCCAATCGTGTGCCCAACATCCAGGATTTTGCGGAGAACCACGATCTCATCTTCTTCATTGCCGGCGAGAAAAGCTCCAATGGAAAAGTGTTATTTGCCGAGTGCAAAAAGAAAAACCCAAACTCACACTTCATCCATACCCCTGAGGAGATAGACCCGTCGCTTCTCACGGAGAACATAACCATCGGCATCTGCGGCGCCACCTCCACCCCTATGTGGCAGATGGAAGCAGTCGCCGAAAATATTGCAAAAATGAAACCTCAGATGCGGATTGAAAAGGCAGCTTTTTAAGCTGCTTTTTTTTGTGACATCGTTAAAAAGACATATCTTTGCGTCTTATTGTTTTTAAGGTTATCAGTGTAAATAATCAGCAATGTATCATAGACATAAATACAAATGATAGACTCTACAATAAAAAGTGTAGGCCTTCTCACGTCGGGAGGTGATGCTCCAGGTATGAATGCTGCCATTCGTGCTGTAACACGTGCTGGAATTTACAACGGCATCCGCATGTATGGCATTTACAGAGGCTACAAAGGGCTCATATCCAATGAGATTGAAGAATTCAAGACCAACAGTGTCAGCAACATCATTCAACAGGGCGGGACCATTCTGAAAACTGCCCGGTCGATGGAGTTTATGACCGTGGAAGGGCGCAGGATTGCTTATGAAAATATGCAAAAACACGGGATCGAAGCACTGGTTGTGATTGGTGGTGACGGCTCCCTCACCGGTGCCGGCATTTTTGCCAATGAATACAATATCCCTGTGGTGGGTCTTCCCGGCACTATTGATAATGATCTTAACGGCACGGATACGACCATTGGTTATGACACTGCGCTGAACACCATCATGGAGGCGATGGATAAAATACGCGACACGGCCACCTCCCACGAGCGTCTTTTTTTTGTGGAGGTGATGGGGCGTAACTGCGGATACCTGGCACTCAACAGTGCCATTGCGTCTGGAGCCGAGGCAGCCATCATTCCCGAGATAAGTATCGAGAAGGACCAGCTGGGGGAGCTGATTGAACAAGGTTTCCGGAAATCGAAGAGCAGCAGCATGGTGCTTGTCACCGAGAGTGAAGTGACGGGTGGTGCCATGAAGCTTGCCGAGCGTGTAAAAAAGGAATATCCCCAATATGATGTACGTGTCTCGATCCTGGGACACTTGCAGCGAGGCGGATCACCCACCGCACAGGATCGCATACTGGCAAGCCGCATGGGCATTGCCGCCATCCAGGCCCTTCAGGAAAACCAGCGGAACGTCATGATTGGGATACGTGAAAACGAAATAGATTACGTCCCTTTTAAGAAAGCTATCAAGAAAGAGAGGGAAATAAGCAAGGAGTTGCTGGAAGTATTGCGTATCTCCTCTATCTGATCGTCACCCTCTCATTACAGATTGTAAAAAAGAAATCGTTTTTTCTCAATTTTTAAGTTTGAAAGAGGTACTTTTGTAGTTGCAACCAACATAACCAACAATAAATAAATATGGAGATTACACACATTGAACACATCGGTATTGCCGTAAAAAGCATTGATGAGCAGCTCCCTTATTATGAGGGTGTATTAGGATTAAAGTGCTACAACATCGAGACGGTAGAAGATCAGAAAGTAAAAACAGCCTTTTTCAAAGTGGGACAAACAAAGATTGAGCTCCTGGAACCCACCAGTGACGAGAGCACTATTGCCAAATTTATTGAAAAAAGAGGAGAAGGGATCCATCACATTGCTTATGCAACCAGGGAGGTGAATAAAGCACTCAAGGAGATGGAAGCGAAAGGTGTGCGCCTGATCGACCAGCATGCACGTGATGGTGCTGAAGGGTTAAGTATCGCTTTCCTTCATCCCAAATCTACCGGCAGTGTACTTACCGAACTTTGTGAACATCCAGAATAAATACCATTCTTGCCTGCATAGGGCTCCATCTGAAATAGAACAACCATTATAAACAAATTTGATATATGAGCAACCAACTCGAAAAAGTAAAAGAGCTAATTCAATTACGTGAGAAAGCTCGCCTGGGTGGTGGGGAAAAAAGAATTGAAGCACAACACCTGAAAGGAAAATACACGGCACGTGAACGTATTGCCATGCTTCTTGATGAAGGAAGCTTCGAAGAGTATGACATGTTCGTGGAGCATCGTTCCCACAATTTCGGCATGGAAAAAACCAAATTCCTTGGCGATGGTGTGGTCACCGGTTACGGAACCATTGAAGGACGTCTTATCTATGTTTTTGCACAGGATTTCACTGTCTCCGGGGGATCTCTGTCGGAGATGCATGCACAGAAAATATGCAAGGTGATGGATCAGGCGATGCTTATGGGTGCTCCGCTGATCGGCATCAACGACTCGGGTGGTGCGCGCATTCAGGAAGGTATCAATGCATTGGCTGGTTATGCCGAAATATTTCAGCGTAATATCCTTGCATCGGGTGTGATTCCGCAGATATCGGGTATTTTCGGCCCCTGCGCCGGTGGTGCTGTATACTCACCCGCACTTACCGATTTCATCATCATGACACAGGGTACATCTTATATGTTCCTTACCGGACCCAAGGTAGTGAAGAAGGTTACCGGTGAGGATGTGACACAGGAGCAACTGGGAGGCGCAGCGGTACATTCGTCCAAATCGGGCGTTTCACAATTCCAGGTGCAAACGGAAGAAGACGGAATGAAACTTATCCGCAAGCTACTCAGCTTTATTCCTCAGAACAATCTGGAAGAGGCTCCCTTGCATCCCACCGATGATCCCATCGACCGCCTGGAAGATGGTCTGAATGAGATTATCCCTGACAGCCCCACCAAACCATACGACATGTATGAAGTGATTGGAGCTGTTATCGATAACGGAGAGTTCCTGGAAGTACATGCCGATTATGCAAAAAATATCATCGTCGGTTTTGCCCGCTTCAACGGACAGTCGGTGGGTATTGTTGCTAACCAGCCCAAATTTCTCGCCGGCGTGCTTGACATCAACGCTTCACGCAAGGCTGCCCGCTTTGTTCGTTTCTGTGATGCATTCAACATACCCATCGTCACGCTTGTAGATGTTCCAGGCTTCCTCCCGGGTACAGGACAAGAATATGGTGGTGTGATCACCCACGGTGCCAAACTGCTCTATGCCTACGGTGAGGCAACCGTACCAAAAGTAACCGTTACACTGCGTAAATCCTATGGAGGAGCACATATCGTGATGAGTTGCAAGCAACTACGTGGTGACATCAACTACGCATGGCCCACGGCAGAGATCGCCGTTATGGGTGCTGACGGAGCTGTGGAGGTCCTCTACAGCAAGGAAATTGCAGCGGAGAAAGATCCTGAAAAATTGGCTCTGCTGGTGGATGAGAAAAAGAAAGAGTACAACGATCTGTTCACCAACCCTTATGTGGCAGCCAGCAACGGATATATCGACGATGTGATTGAACCGCGCAACACCCGTTTTCGCGTGATTCGTGCCTTACAGCAGCTGCAGACGAAGAAACAGCAGAACCCGCCTAAAAAGCATGATAATTTACCCCTTTAATTGCAGATGAACATGAGATATATAAACCAATTGTTGTTTCTTTTCATCACTGTAGTATTGTTCACTGCCTGTGCCTCCGACAGCAAGCGTAACGCTTGGGTAATCAACGAGGTGATGGTGGTAAACGAAACCAATTTTGTGGATGACTTCGGACAACGGAACGGATGGATTGAAATCTTCAACAACACGGCGAAGACGCAGGATCTGGGTGGACGTTATCTTACCGACGACCCTGGTAATCCGAAAAAATATCCGATCCCGCGCGGTGATGTGCTCACTAGCATAAAACCACATCAGCATGCAATTTTCTGGGCCGATGGAAAGCCTTTTAACGGCACCTTTCATCTTAACTTCGTTCTCGATCCTACCAGGGAGAATTATATTGCATTGTATGAAAACGACGGTAAAACATTGCTGGATGAAATAGTGATCCCTGCAGGGATGTTGAGCGATCAAACCTTTGGTTTTGCCCAGGATGGGGTAAAATATGACGAGAACGGAAATTTAGCTGCTATTTACCTCGATAGGGTGACCCCCAGCAGTAACAATGCTATCCTGGAAGAAAATCCCAAGGTGGTGAGTCTGTTGGAGACCGATCCCCTGGGAGGTCTGCTGACGGTTACCTCGATGCTGGTGGTCTTCTTTGGCCTGATTGCACTCTATCTCTTTTTCAAACTCTCTGGCAATATGGCTAAAAACATGTCCCAAAAGAAGATTGCCCAAAGTGGTACATTGTCGGCAGCACGAAGCCAGTCTCATCTCTCTGGAGAAGTGCTGGCAGCCATATCTGCGGCCATCAACGAACTAAAGGAAGATCAGCACGACATTGAGTCGACCATCCTCACCATCAATCAGGTAAAGCGGAACTTCTCACCATGGAATACGAAACGGCAATCGATGAGAGAATTACCCAGATAGTATCAAGATCATAACATAAAGAATAAAGAGACATAATCCTATGAAAGAATTTAATTATAAAATCAACGGTACGCCCTATAGAGTTGTAGTGAGTAAATCAGACAGTGACTCGGTGGAGCTTGAAGTAAACGGTACGCCCTTCACTGTTGAACTATCCCAGAAAAACAAGAAAACATTGTCCGGTATTAAACGCCCAAGCAATGCTCCTTCACCCACACCGCAATCAACTACCACACCACTGGTCACCAGACCTTCCGGATCTACGGGTAAAAGCTCGCTCCAATCACCCCTGCCGGGTGTAATTCTTGACATTCGTTGTAAGGTGGGAGAAACGGTGAAGAAGGGTCAGACACTGATGATCCTTGAGGCAATGAAGATGGAGAACAATATCCTCGCCAACAAGAACGGGAATGTGACGGAAATCCTTGTCCAGAAAGGAGATTCAGTTCTCGAAGGAGATGAATTGGTAGTAATTGAATAAAATTCACGTAAAAAAACATGAATACATTATTATCTTTAACAGACAATTTACGCACCTTCTGGAGTTATACAGGTTTCTTCAACGCAGAGATCGGTCATATCATTATGATCGTGATAGGATTGGTTTTCATCTATCTGGCCATCAGCAAAGAATATGAACCGCTGTTGTTGATTCCTATCGGCTTTGGTATCCTTATCGGCAATATTCCGTTTAATGAGGCAGCCAATCTGCAGATAGGCATCTACGAGGAGGGATCGGTATTGAATATTCTTTACCAGGGTGTGGTGAAGGGATGGTATCCACCCCTTATCTTCCTGGGTATCGGTGCCATGACCGACTTTTCGGCGCTGATTGCGAACCCTAAACTGATCCTGATTGGAGCAGCAGCTCAGTTTGGTATTTTTGGGGCCTATATTATCGCCCTGCAAATGGGATTTGCACCCAATGAGGCAGGAGCTATCGGTATCATTGGTGGAGCTGACGGCCCCACGGCTATCTTCACCACCTCCAAGCTCGCCCCCCACTTGCTGGGTGCGGTAGCCATCTCCGCCTATTCTTATATGGCACTGGTACCGGTGATCCAGCCTCCCTTTATGCGACTGTTGACCACCAAGAAAGAACGGGTGATAAAAATGAAAACGCCACGCGTGGTCTCTCAGACCGAAAAAATCATGTTTCCCATCATGGGGTTACTCCTGACAACTTTCTTGGTTCCATCGGGCTTACCGCTACTGGGTCTGCTCTTTTTCGGCAACCTGCTGAAGGAGTCAGGCGTTACCCGCCGTTTGGCCGAGACTGCCCGAGGACCACTGATTGACATCGTCACCATCCTGCTGGGGTTGACTGTGGGAGCTTCCACACAGGCCACCACCTTCCTCCGTGTGGAATCGGTAAAGGTATTTGCCATCGGGGCGTTATCATTTGTAATTGCCACCTGTGCGGGAATCTTTTTTGTGAAGATTTTGAATCTCTTCTTAGCAAAGGAGAAGAAGATCAACCCGCTGATCGGCAACTCGGGGGTTTCTGCCGTACCTGACTCGGCACGTATCTCTCAAGTAATCGGACTTGAATATGATCCGTCCAACTATCTGCTGATGCACGCCATGGGCCCCAATGTGGCCGGGGTGATTGGGTCTGCGGTAGCTGCCGGTATATTACTAGGGTTTCTTTATTGATTCACAACGCTTAATTCATTGTACGAATGGGCTTAGAACAACTGTTGCCTGCCATTGCAGGCATGACATGGCAAGACATGGTGATGATAGGTGTGGGTCTTACCCTCATCTATCTTGCCGTTGCTAAAAATTACGAGCCGACACTGTTGTTGCCTATGGGCTTCGGTGCCATTCTGGTCAATATCCCGTTATCATCGGCACTTACACAGATAGATCCTGCCACAGGGCAGGCCGTGGAAGGTGTGCTCAACGTCTTTTTCGATGCGGGTATAGCCACAGAGATCTTTCCCTTGCTCATCTTTGTCGCTATCGGAGCAATGATCGATTTCTCTCCTTTGTTTCGCAATCCTTCATTGTTACTTTTTGGTGCTGCAGCACAACTGGGTATCTTCCTGACGATGATGTTCGCGGCATTCCTGGGGTACGACCTGAAGGAAGCCGCCTCCATCGGCATCATCGGCGCAGCCGACGGTCCCACCTCCATTGTCGTGGCATCGCGGTTTGCACCTGCACTATTGGGGCCTATATCGGTAGCAGCCTACTCCTATATGGCGCTCGTACCCATCATCCAGCCCCCCGTGATCCGGCTGCTCACATCCCGAAAAGAACGGTTGATCCGTATGAGCAGTGGTTCTTCAAAGAAAATTTCAAAGAAAGCCCTTATCTTATTCCCTATCGCGGTGACGATCGTAGCCGGTATTATTGCACCCTCCTCATTGGCATTGATCGGATTCCTGATGTTTGGCAACCTGGTACGTGAGTGCGGTGTGTTGAACAAGTTGTCACTGTCGGCACAGAATGAGCTGGCCAGTCTGGTCACGTTGCTGCTTGGTATCACGATTGCCAGCACGATGACGGCAGACCGTTTCATCCGGCTGGATACACTCCTTATCATTGCCTTGGGTCTGTTTGCCTTTGTGTTTGACACCTTTGGAGGAGTGATCTTCGCCAAGTTCCTGAACCTCTTTCGCAAGGAGGGCAACAAGCTGAATCCGATGATCGGTGCCTGTGGCATATCCGCCTTCCCCATGTCGGCAAGGGTGATTCATCAGATGGGGCAGAAAGAGGATCCCTATAACTATCTGTTGATGCCTGCCATCAGTGCCAATGTGGGAGGTCAGATCGGGTCGGTTGTGGCGGGAGGTATTATTCTGACGCTGGTTCCATTTTTCGCTTAAAATTATAATGATGACAGCAACAATAGAAAAAGCACTACTTATTGCCGGAATCGGGATGGTAGGTATATTTATTTTCATGGCATTGTTCTACCTGCTCATTCTGGCATTGGACAGGTTCCTCCCCTTCCAGGAAGTGAAACCAATAGTCGAAGTGAGTGAAGAGTCAATTACGGACGAAGAGGAATAGTTATTCTCTGCGTGTCAGCGCATTTTTATCATCCAAAAAAGCGAACCCTGGTGGGCTCGCTTTTTTGGATGTCATATAGAGGGAGGTGACCTACCTCTATTGTTTTCTCACATCCGCACCCCACATTAGCTTATCACGAAGTGTTTCGTAGAAGGTATGACCCGACCTTTTCACCACACGCAGCGCATAAGCTGCCTTTCTCACCTGAATACTGACCGTTTCATCCAGCACCCGCGACTGACCATCCACGGAGACAAGAAACATATGGCTCCTGCTCTCCACTTTCAACGAAATAATACTGGCATCATCCACGATTAATGAGCGTGATGTCAGGTTGTGAGGGGCGATGGCAGAGAGTATCATACTGGGGGTAGTAGGTGCCAGGATGGATCCCCCAATGCTGAGTGAGTAAGCCGTTGATCCGGAAGGTGTAGCCACCACCAGACCATCAGCCTGATAGGAGGTAAGATAGTCGTTATTGATGTAGGCATGAATGGAGAGCATGGATGCCGTATCCTGCTTCAGGATCGCTATTTCATTCAACGCGTGCACATTAAAGTTAAGGGGAGGAAAAGTTTCATCGGTGATCATCTTCACTAGTGAGCGCTCTTCCACCCTGTAATCACCTTTCATCACCTCCTGCAGTGTCTCGTCCACATCGGCATAGTTGATCGCCGCGAGAAAACCCAGACGACCGGTATTAATACCCAGTACGGGTATGCCGGAATCACCAACGGTAGCAGCAGTACGTAAGAAAGTACCATCACCTCCCACACTCACCACCATATCCACAGCTGGCAATACTTCTGTCAACTCGCAGAAGGGACCTATTCTGTACTGTACATGTCCGGGCAATGTCAGGAAGAAACTTTCGGGCAGATACAACTCACCACCATAACGGATAATGGCCAGACAAACCCCGCAAATCTGTTCTTCCGCCTTTGCGGTCCTGTCGGGGAACATGCTACCGAATAAAGCAAACTTCATTTAAATACAACCTTTCATTACCATATACTACATCTCCAGGTAATACATCAATTCATCTAACCGTTCTTTCTGCGTGTCGGTCACTTCTCCTTCCCGCATAAAGTAGTACAACACACTGTAGCTGAACCGTTCAAAGCTTCTGAGCACCGCGGTAAGATCATCCACGTCGAGTTTCATCGAAACCAACAACTGTGACCCTCCGGAGACAGGCATCACTGAAAGCGATAGCACATGGGCATTGTTGCTTTCCACGATCCTCGCAATTTCGGTGAGTGTATAATCCTTCAACGGAATTTCCAGTATGATGAGGGAATTCTCTGTTTCAGCTAACTCCGTGAACTGCGCTGGAGTAAGTGCGGAATTAAACCTTTCCACCTGATTTATGATAAATTCTTTGGCTGACATTACGCAAAACAGTTATTTCGTATTACTTTTGCACTGAATAATATACTATCTCATTTTATGGCAGCACAAATAAATTTGTCACTGCACAATCAACTGTATAGTTGATTTTACAAAGATGGCAATTTTTTGTCTATTTGAACTTGCCCTAGGAGTTTTATTTTTCTTTTCCATGATTACAGGGTGATTTCAACTCTTTGTGACAAACAGAACAACAAGTGATCCAACAATATGACAAAACTAAGTGTAAACGTAAATAAAATAGCTACGTTGAGAAATTCCCGGGGAGGCAACATCCCCGATTTAGTACAGGTAGCCATTGACTGTCAGCTATACGGCGCTGACGGGATAACGGTTCATCCACGACCCGATCAGAGGCATATCCGTTATAGTGATGTAAACGATTTACAGGCGAAAGTGTACACAGAATTCAACATTGAGGGTAATCCCACACGTGAGTTTATTTCGCTTATCAGAAAAATAAGACCTACCCAGGTTACACTGGTGCCCGATGCACATGACGCCGTCACCTCCGATGCCGGATGGGACACCATTGCACATAAAGTATTCCTTACCGATATCGTCAGTGAATTTCAATCTATGGGTGTGCGCACCTCTATCTTCGTAAATGCGATCCCCGAAATGATACATATGGCATCGCAAATAGGTACTGACCGTATCGAGTTATACACGGGTCCCTATGCAGCGCAGTTCGTCAATGACAAAGACATGGCTGTTGCACCGTTTGTGGAAGCAGCCACGTTGGCAAAGAAACTTGGCTTGGGTGTGAACGCGGGTCATGATTTGAATCTCGACAACCTCCCCTGGATGTTCATGAACATACCATGGTTGAAAGAGGTATCCATCGGGCATTCGCTGATCAGCGATGCGCTCTATATGGGATTAAAAGAAACAATAAAAGCATATAAAAATTGTTTAAAAGAGCCACAGGAAGAGGTTTAACAATACAAAACAGCTATCTTTATCAGACGGCCATGGTAATATAAGAACAGACTATTTGTTTTTCACAGCGCATGAATTGTTGAAAAGATCAGGTAGGACCGGCTTACAGAAATAAGCCACATTCGTTGACCAAAATAAATTAAATTGATAATTATATGAATCTTCTGCAAATAGCAACGCCTACAGACAGTGCTCAGGCAATCTACAACTCTCTGCAAACATCTTCAATCGAAGATGCTGTAACCATGAATGCTTTCGACCTGGCTTTAAAGGGTGGATGGATCATGATTGTGCTGCTGATACTGCTGCTGATGACTATCTACGTACTGATAGAGAGAACGTTGGTAATCAACAAGGCAAGTAAGGAGGACAACTCGTTCATGAACCGTATCAAGGATTACATTCATGATGAGAAGATTGATGCCGCCATCACGCTTTGCCGCAAGACCGACACACCTTCAGCCCGTATGGTTGAAAAAGGTATTTCACGCCTGGGGAGGCCCACCACCGATGTGATGTCAGCGATTGAGAATCAGGGGAACATTGAAATATCAAAACTTGAAAAGGGGTTACCTGTGTTGGCGACTGCTGCATCAGGGGCACCGATGATCGGTTTCCTTGGCACCGTCACAGGGATGGTGAGAGCCTTTATGAGTATGGCCAGTGCAGGTGCGAATGTGGATGTGAATATTCTTTCCACGGGTATCTACGAAGCACTGGTAACCACGGTGGGAGGACTCATCGTTGGGATCATCGCTCTTTTTGCCTATAATTATCTCACCACGCGGATAAAGGGAATAGTGAACAGGTTGGAAATGCGGATCATGGAGTTCATGGATATCCTGAATGAACCGGCAGTGTAGCATCTTTTTACTGATTTGCTGATTCACTGATTTCATCATCACATCATCCAATTATTACATCATCCAATTATGGCTTTAAAACAACGATTTAACATAGAATCGAATTTCAGCATGGCATCAATGACGGATGTGATATTTCTGCTATTGATCTTCTTCATGATCACCTCCACCATTGTGGTACCTAACGCCATACAGGTGTTGCTGCCCCGATCACAACAACAGGCACAGGCAAAACCGATCACACGAGTTACCATCGACAGTGAGCTTAATTATTATGTGGCAAATGCCAACGAAACCGAAAGGCAGGTATCATTTGAAGCAATCACACCTTTTCTTCAGTCGGCCTACACGAATGATCCCGACATATTCGTAGCGCTCTACGCCGATGAGACTGTTCCTTACAGGGAGATAGTACGTATACTGGATATTGCCAATCAGCACAAGTTCAAGATGGTGTTAATGACACGGCCCAATTAAACCTTTCACCACCATCCCATTTAAAATGTGATTCATAACATGGAACTGACCAGAGAAAAAATAGGAGGTATTGCCGGAACAATCATATTTACTGTATTGCTCCTGCTCATTCTTTTATTTACTTATTTCAACCTGGCCACTCCTCCTCAGGAACTGGAGGGTATTCCCGTGATGTTCGGCAGCATTGATGATGCTTTCGGCATCACAGAACCGCCAATGGAAGAGGTGACACCCATCTCCTCTCAATCACCTTCTATCCCGGCATACACACCCAACGAACCGCTTATCACCCAGCAGAGCGAGCCAACCATCGATGTGGAGGCTGCCCGTGAGGAGGAACGACGTCAGGCACGGCTGACAGAAGAACGACGTGCCCGCGAAGAGACCGAGCGACGCCGGCGTGAAGAGGAAGCAAGAAGAAGTCAGATCAATCAGCAGATGTCGGGACTCTTTGGCGAAAGTGGGGAGAGTCGTGGCAACACTGAAGGTAGTGGCACACAGGGTGTGACCACCGGCAATGCGACCCAGGGATCTGCCACCGGCAACGGCGGCATCGGATCATACGACCTGGGTGGTCGTAGTCTGGGTAGTGGCGGTCTTGTACAACCACGATATACGGTGAACGATTATGGGACCGTAGTGGTGAACATCACCGTTGATCCCTCGGGTAAAGTGATCCATGCGGATATCGGTCGCGGCACCAATACTCCCAGCACCCCTCTGCGTAATGAGGCATTGCGTGCTGCCCGCAATACCAACTTCAACAGGATCAATTCTACGAACAACCAACAAGGTACAATCACTTATCGATTTAATCTGAATTAAATTAAAAACCGTAGTGATGAAGAAAGTAGCACTGTTTTTAGCCAGCGGATTTGAAGAGGTGGAAGCGCTCGCAACCGTCGATATCCTAAGGAGAGCGCAAATACCGGTTCTCATGGTCTCGGTGTCCGATGAAATAGTGATTACCGGCGCCCATGCTATCAGGGTGATCGCAGACACTCTTTTCAGTGAAACCGACTTCTCTGATGTGGAGGTACTTCTACTACCGGGTGGCATGCCCGGGGCAGCTCATCTCAATGAACACGATGGGCTGAAGAGACTGATAAGGAAATTTAACGATCGCGGCAACAGCATTGCCGCCATTTGCGCAGCACCTCTGGTATTGGGAGGTATGGGTTTACTCCATGGCAGGAATGCCACCTGCTATCCCGGTTTTGAGGAGCAGCTCACAGGAGCCAATGTGACCGGTGAGAAAGTAGTGGTCGACGGAAACATCACCACGGGAAGAGGGCCGGGACTGGTTTTCGATTTTGCGTTGAAGCTGGTGGAACAGATTGCAGGAACCGAAACACGAGAAGCGGTTGAGAAAGGTTTGCTCCTCTGACATTCATTCCCTATCAGTGGAATCGATTTACCCGATAATTGAAGTTGCAAAGAGTTTATTATAAATCGACTATTTTTCGTGATGGCAGAGCTCAGTCAAGCCTGGCTCTGCACAATTCGCTTATCGAAATAGTTCACTAAAGTTAGACTATTTCTCGCGATGGCAGAGCTCAGTCAAGACTGGCTCTGCACAATTCGCTTATCGAAATAGTTGGTTATTAAGAAAAAACCAACTATCTTTGCACCACTTTTTTGCACTATGTCGTCTGGCAGCCAGCATACAATGCAAAAATCGTTTTGGTTATGCAATAGCCAGCAATTGTAGGTACTTTTTTTAAACAACATAATGTCTCACTTATTTAATTTAAATTATCTTTAACAACAAATGACTGAAAACCTAAAAAATGTAGCTCCTGTAGAAGAATTCGATTGGGCTGCCTATGCTGAAGGTGATCCTTACAGCAAAGAAAACAGAGAACAACTTACCGAGAGCTACGACAACACACTGAGTAAAATCAGCGATAAAGAGGTCGTAACCGGTATCGTATCCTCGATGAACAAGCGCGAAGTGGTTGTAAATATCGGATACAAGTCAGACGGTGTGGTATCGATGAACGAATTTCGTTATAACCCCGATCTGAAAATTGGCGACGAAGTAGAGGTCTATATCGAAAGTCAGGAAGATAAAAAAGGACAACTGATCCTTTCACACAAAAAAGCCCGTGCATCACGTTCGTGGGATCGTGTCAATGCCGCGCTGGAAAACAACGAAATCATCAAGGGATATATCAAATGCCGTACAAAAGGCGGTATGATCGTGGATGTCTTCGGTATCGAAGCGTTCCTCCCCGGATCACAGATTGATGTGAAGCCAATACGCGATTATGACTTGTTCGTGGACAAAACAATGGAATTCAAGGTGGTGAAAATCAACCCTGAATACAAAAACGTGGTTGTTTCACACAAGGCACTGATTGAAGAAGAGCTGGAACAACAAAAGAAAGAGATCATCTCTAAACTCGAGAAGGGACAAGTACTTGAAGGTGTGGTGAAAAATATCACCTCCTACGGTGTATTTGTCGACCTTGGCGGTGTAGACGGTCTGGTACATATTACCGATCTTTCATGGGGACGTATTCAACATCCCGAAGAGGTGGTGAAACTGGACGATAAAATCAACGTGGTCATCCTCGACTTCGACAACGAAAAGAAACGTATCGCTCTTGGCTTGAAACAGTTGACACCTCATCCATGGGATGCACTGAGTGAAACGCTGAAAGTGGGAGATATCATTAAAGGGAAAGTGGTTGTTATAGCCGATTACGGTGCATTTCTAGAGATAGCTCCGGGTGTTGAAGGCTTGATTCACGTATCTGAAATGAGCTGGACACAACATCTTCATAGCGCACAAGACTTTATGAAGGTAGGTGAAGAGGTGGATGCAATCATTCTTACACTCGATCGTGATGATCGCAAAATGTCGCTCGGTGTAAAACAACTGAAACCGGATCCATGGGAAAGTATTGAGGTAAAATATCCTGTGGGAAGCACACATACAGCTACTGTACGTAATTTCACCAACTTCGGCGCTTTCGTAGAGATTGAAGAAGGAGTGGAAGGGCTGATTCACATTTCCGACCTCTCATGGACGAAAAAAATCAAACATCCTAGCGAAGTAACCGAGCTCGCTGCACCCATACAGGTACAGGTTCTCGACATCGACAAAGAGAACCGTCGTTTGAGTCTTGGACACAAGCAACTGGAAGAGAATCCGTGGGATGTGTTTGAAACCATCTTCACTGTAGGATCTATCCATGAAGGTACGATTGTGGAATTGCTCGACAAGGGCGCTGTGATTTCTCTTCCCTATGGTGTGGAAGGATTTGCCACACCGAAGCATCTGGTGAAAGAAGATAACTCTCAGGCACAGGTGGAGGAAAAAATGCAATTCAAGGTGATTGAGTTCAACAAGGATGCTAAACGTATCATTGTTTCTCACAGCCGTATCCATGAAGATATCACAGGTGAAGATTCCAGAAGAAAAGGAAAACGTGGTGGCAAGAAAGAGGGAGGAAATGAGACGCAGGTCGCTATCCCCGCAATGGAAAAGACCACGCTGGGTGATATAGGTGAGCTGGCTGCACTCAAGGAGAAGTTAGACAACCAGAAGGTGGAAGCTTTTAAAAAGGAAGCCGCTAAATCTGCTGAAGCAGAAGCAAAGGAAGAGGTTGTTGCTGAAGAAAAGACCATTGCAACTAAAGGCAAGTCAAAAAAAGAAGAATCCAACGCAGTAGAGAATGAAGCAGCGGAAACTGAAATGAATGACGAAGCTGAGGAGGTGAAAGAAGAAGGTAGTTCGAAAGAATAACCTGTTTCTCAAGCATATTGTTCAAAGAGGTCGGCTAATTGTAGCCGGCCTCTTTTTTTTAGATAGAAAAAAAGAGTATCAAATGTAAGAATTCATCCATTGATGCGAAATATCTGCATTGACCGACTTAGAAAAGAACTGGAGAAAAGTGAGAAACATTGAAGCCACTGTTTCATCTCTTCGAGAAGGAAAAAATGAACCTTTCTGCTCCACGGTTTATCATCCCTGCGAAAGAAGAGAAAGGAAAACGATTCCCATCCTATCATATCCGGATTGCAATGGTAGCAGTGGCAGTGGTAAATCTTCTTCTTGTACTTCTCCTCCCTTCTCCCAATGAATCCGTATCACCTACCGATTATCTGGTGATCGTGAATGGAAAAAGAATAACCAATCCGGAAAAAGCGAGAGAATATGCCGAAGCAATGTTCACTCAGGTATGCAATATAAAAACGGAAAGCTTTAAGCCCATGAAAACGGCAATAGAGTTGCAGGAAAGATACAATGCTGCCCGCATCATCGATGAGGTGAAAAGCCTGAATAATATAAAAACAACGCTACGATTAATGATCAATAATTACGGGAGCAGTGCGCGATGCATTGCTCCCCTTTTTTCATTTTTGACTATCTTTGTAGGAAAAAGTGACCTCCATGTTTACGAACAACAAACCATATCGTGATTTTGCCGAGTACCTCTCCGCAAAATTCCCCTTCAAGGTGCAGAAGATATCCATCAACGCCGGCTTTACCTGCCCCAACCGGGACGGCAGCAAGGGACGGGGAGGATGTACCTATTGTAATAATCAGAGCTTCAGCCCTGGTTATGGCAAGCCTGTCAAAACAATCACGGAGCAGATGGCCGATGGGATCAACTTCTTCGCACACAAGTATCCGGAGATGAAATACCTGGCCTATTTTCAATCCTACACCAACACTTACGACAGCCTCGAATCGCTGATCGAGAAATATGAAGAGGCACTCGCCTACCCCGGCGTAGTGGGATTGATCGTGGGCACGCGTCCCGACTGCATGCCGGACGAGCTGCTTGATTACTTTGAAGCACTCAGCAAAAAAATGTTTGTGCTGCTGGAGTATGGCGTGGAATCCACACTCAACAAGACGCTGGAGAGAGTAAACAGACAACACAGCTACGAGGAATCGGCAGAGATGATCTTCAAAACAGCAGAGAAGAAAATTCCCGTGGGTGCCCATATGATCCTGGGGCTTCCCGGAGAGACGGACGAGGATATTCTACACCATGCCGACAGGCTGTCTCAATTGCCGTTGACAACCCTCAAGCTGCATCAGTTGCAGATAATCAGATATACTGCCATGGCGAGGGAATATAAGCTGTTGCCCGCCTCATTTCACCTATACGGGCTGGATGAGTATGTGGATTTGTGTGTCAGCTTCGCCGAACGGCTTAATCCGGCTATTTATATCGAACGGTTCACCTCCCAGTCACCCAAAAGGTTGTTGATCGCTCCCGACTGGGGATTGAAAAATTACGAGGTGACCGAGAAGATCATCAAACGTTTCAAGGAGAGAGAGAGCTGCCAGGGAGCTGTTTACATCCGGTAATTCCAGCTACGCTGGATATACTTGCTTTTCTGCAACGCTTCAATATTGACAATTTCTGAAGGGGGCAGCACTGTAAGTTCTTTTGAACCCACAAGGCTCAGCAGTTCACTTGAAAAATCATTAAAGAAGATCCTACGATCCGGCGCCTCTCCTCTTGTGGAGGAAAGGTAGCTTCGAATATTGATCACAGGGCTGGGTACTGAGGCAGTTGCTTTTTTCATCATCCCCCTCTTATCCGTTGTAAGCGCTCTTTGCAGCATCTGTAGATTGGTGTCATAGAGCAGTGTACCGTGATGCAGCTCTCGCCCTCCCGAGATATGCGATGCAGTGCCCGAAATCTTGAACCCATCGAGCCAAAGATCCTTCCGCTTTCCAATGGTGACAGCAATATCCATTTTGTGCAACACAGTCACCACAGGCTCCAGAAATGCGGCACTTAAGGGGGCATCTCTCTTGTCATGGATAAATGCAAAATTGAAATTCCCCCTATCGTGGTAGACTGCACCCCCACCCGACATCCGACGTATGATGCGGATATTATTGTCGATGCAGAAGTCGATATCCACCTCATTCATCACCGCCTGATTAGACCCTATGATCACACTGGGGTCGTTCAGATAGAGCAACAGATAATCCTCCCCCTTTTTAGTAAAAAGAGACTCTTCTGCAGCCAGATTAAATGCAGAGGTGGTTGAGGGAGAAACGATCATCTTCATGCGTACAAAATTACGAATAAAAACGATTCCCTTCTCATTTAACATTAAATGTCATTCTCATTGACTGCAGATTACTTAATTTTGTTAAATTTGTTGGTTAGATAATACCGGACAAAAAACAATTTTAATCTATTTTAATATGCAGAGAATGACATTGTTATTTATCTCATTCCTCTTCTTCTCACTGGCTGCCCAGCAAAAAACAGATGAAGAAGCTGTCAGGGCTGTTGCCGACAATATCCTGAGCCAACCGGTAACACAGTTCGTAGG
>CAYUQE010000003.1:47472-50816 GCA_964446805.1 uncultured Proteiniphilum sp.
GGCCTTTCGGTCAATTCTGGAACATGAAGGAGCTGGATGACTGTGGAGCCATGGGCGCAGCCGTGATTGAGGTATATCAGCTGGATAAAAAACAGGAGTACATCGATTATATCGATGATGCAGCAAAACATATCATGGTGAGTCAGGACCGTCTGCAGGACGGGACACTAAGCCGTACTTTCCCGAGAGAGATGACCATCTGGGCCGATGATGCCTATATGGCTACCTCTCTTCTCACACGAATGGGTAAATTCAAGGGTGACCAGCGCTACTTCGATGAAGCTGCCAAACAACTCATCCTGCTAGACAGCTACCTGTGGGATGAAACAAAAGGGCTCTATTATCATTGTTATTATGCCGACTTGAAGCGTAACGGTGTGGCATACTGGGCTAAACAGTAAAAAATAAACATTCCATTCGTCTTTATGATGGCATTCTATTCGCGTAGCATCACCGACCAGACACAGGGTAACTGGAACTACATAGGGTGAACGGTTTACCATTGAAACAAAAGATGCCCCTGACGAATTGAAGGGTTTCGTGTTATGATAATCTGCCATCAATAAAACACAATCAAGAAAACAATGAAGAAGCAAATTCTACTTCTGTCGATCATGCTCACACTGCTGCTTGCAGGATGCAAGAACGGTGGCGCAGATGCCGACTGGCCTGTACCGACAAACGAGCACAAGCCCTGGACGCGCTGGTGGTGGATGGGCAACGATCTTGATTCGGCGAACCTCACCTACAACCTTGTAGCGCTGGGTGATGCCGGCATCGGCGGAGTAGAAATAACACCCATCTATGGGGTGAAAGGTAGAAAAAAGCACGCTGTCGACTATCTCTCACGCCGGTGGATGGAAATGCTTGGCTTTACCCTCTCCGAAGCCTCGCGACTGGGAATGGGGGTAGATATGAACAACGGCACAGGATGGCCCTTCGGCGGTCCGGAGGTGAGTCTGGAGGAGGCAGCTACCAGGGCACTCTTTCGTGAATACACGCTCACAGGTGGTGACTCCCTGCTGGAACCAGTGGAGGTGACAGAAGAGCGACAGCTAACCTATGCCCGGCTAGATAAACTGATGAGTTACAGTGGGGAGGGTGATGTGCTGGACCTCACCGACAGGGTAGATGAGCTGGGTATTTTGAGGTGGGTAGCTCCCGAAGGTGAAAACTGGAGATTGATCGCTCTCTTCGTGGGTAAGACCGGGCAAAAGGTGAAGAGAGCGGCGCCTGGCGGGGAAGGATATGTGCTCGATCATCTGGACAGGGATGCAGTGGAACGGTATTTTGCGAGATTCGACAAAGCTTTTGCTGAAAACAGCACACCCTTTCCGAACACCTTCTTCAACGACTCATACGAAGTATACGGGGCCGACTGGACCCCCACCCTGCTGGATGAGTTTGAAAAGAGGAGGAACTACAAGCTACAGGATTATCTCCCTGATCTGCTTGCCAACGGGGCTACAGAGCAATCCGCCAGGGTCATTGCCGATTATCGCGAGACCGTGGGCGAGCTCCTGCTGGAAAACTTCACCATCCCCTGGACTAATTGGGCACATGGTCACGGCGTAAAGACACGAAACCAGGCGCATGGGTCGCCGGCAAACCTGATTGATCTCTATGCGGCCGTTGACATACCGGAATGTGAATCGTTCGGCATCACCGACTTTGACATCCCAGGTCTGAGAAAAGACACCCTCCGCAAGGAGAATGACAGTGACCCCACCATTCTGAAGTATGCCTCTTCCGCGGCACACATCACAGGAAAGCCCTACACCTCCTCGGAAACATTTACCTGGCTGACGGAACATTTCAGAACGTCACTCTCACAGGCAAAGCCGGAGATCGATCAGCTGTTCACCTCCGGTGTGAACCGTGTCTTCTTTCACGGCACCACCTATTCTCCCAAAGAAGCGGCATGGCCCGGATGGAAATTCTACGCCTCGGTGGATATGTCGCCCACCAATCCTTACTGGAAGGATGCACCCGCTTTCTTCAGCTATATCACCCGGGTGCAGTCGTTCCTGCAGAGCGGACAACCGGACAATGATTTCCTGCTCTACCTGCCTATCCAGGATATCTGGCACGAACAGCGAGGAGACTTCTTCACCACTTTCGCCATCCATGGAATGCGAGAGCAACTGCCCGACTTTGGGAATGCAACAGAAAGCATTATGCAGAGCGGATTCGATCTGGATTACATCTCCGACAGCTATCTGCAGAGCACAACGGTGGAAAAGGGATTGCTGAAAACAGTGGGAGGCACAACCTACAAGGCACTGATCCTGCCGGCGGTGAAGCGGATCCCACTGGAAACGATGAAGCAGATCACCCGACTGATCGAACGAGGTGCGACCGTTCTCTTCTCGGAGCACTATCCTTACGATGTGCCGGGACTATACAATCTGGAAGAACGCAGGGAACAGCTCCGTCATCTCCTTTCCGGTTTACCTCAAGTAGGCAGCTTCGAAACCACCGGTCAACAGATGATGGGAAAAGGAACGGTGATCACCGGCAGTGACTACAGCGAGATGCTCTCCCGTTGGGATGGGCACAGGGAACAGTTTGTCAGTGAGCTGGGTGGTCAGCTGGTGAGAAGAAAGCATGAGAAGGGGCATCTCTATTTCCTTGCGATGCTTCGGAACAAACCTGTGGAGGGATGGGTGAAACTGGGTGTTGAAGCGGAAAGTGGCATGCTCTTTGATCCGATGAGTGGAAGGAAAGGTGTGGCTGCTCTGCGAAACAACAACGGCAGAACAGAGGTCTACCTGCAGCTCAAACCGGGAGAATCGATGATTGTGAAAACGTTTAACTACCTGGTAAAGGCGGAAAAGTGGAGCTATTATGAGCCTGCGGATCAGGCCATTCCACTGAACAGGGGTTGGCTACTGAGCTTTATGGAGAGTGAGCCTGCAATAGAAGGCACATTTACACTCGACAGCCTTCACTCCTGGACTGATCTGAATCACGATGAGTTGCAACGGAACATGGGAACCGGTCGATACAGTCTGACAATTGACCTTCGTAAAAGCCCTGCAGCCGATTATCTCCTCTCGCTGGGTGATGTACGTGAAAGTGCTGTGGTGCGCATCAACGGAGTGGTGGCCGATACGCTCTATGCCGTCCCTTTCGAAACCAGGATTGGCTCCCTGTTAAAGGAGGGGGAGAACAACATCGTGATTGAGGTAACCAACCTGCCCTCCAATCGCATCGCCGACTATGACCGGAGAGGGGTGGAGTGGCGGATATTCAATGAGATTAACTTTGTGAGCATCACCTATCAGCCTACGAAGTTCGACAGCTGGGAGGTGATGCCGTCGGGACTGCTCGGTCCGGTGACC
>CAYUQE010000004.1:0-22823 GCA_964446805.1 uncultured Proteiniphilum sp.
AAGCGATTCACGGAGCTGGCCCATCAGCTGCAGCTGGATGTTCTGCTGGAGTTGCACGATGAGCGGGAGACAGACTATGTCACACCCCTCAACAACCTTATCGGCATCAACAACCGCAACCTGGGGAGCTTCGTGACCGATCTCCAGAAGTCGTTCAGGATGATCGGCCTGCTTCCAAAAGAAGCAGTACTGGTATCCGAAAGCGGCATCTCCGATCCGGAGATTGTACGGGAACTGCGTGAGGCGGGCTACAGAGGTTTTCTGATCGGGGAGCATTTTATGAAAACAGCCGATCCGGGTGAGAGTCTCAGGAGCTTTGTTCAACGATTATAAGTTATTAAGTTTGTAGGTTAGTAGGTTTTTAAGTTGATAGGGGGTTGGTAAGTTAGTAAGTTAATAAGTTAGTAAGTGAATGGGTTGATAAGTTGATAATTTGGTAAGTTTATCAGGTTCTTAGATTAACGGGCTTACATCCTACTGCTTGCAGCTTACGGCTTGTAGCTTACAGCTTAACGCTGATCGCTAATAATAACAATATGATGATAAAAGTATGTGGCATGCGTGATGAACGTAACATCCGAGCAGTGGAGCAGCTGGACATCGACTGGATGGGATTTATCTTCTATCCGTTGTCGTCGCGCTACGTGGGAGAACAACTGAGTTATCTGCCGGAGAAGGTTACAAGGGTGGGTGTCTTTGTGAACGAACAGCCGGAGATTGTACGCGAACGGACTGAGCAGAACCGGTTGCAGATCCTTCAGCTGCACGGAGAGGAATCGCCGGCGTATTGCCTTGAATTAAAAAGACAGGGTTACCGTGTGATCAAAGCATTCGGCATCGAAACAGACCAACCCTTTCCGACAGAGACTGTACTGCGTTACGAAGGATGTTGTGACTATTTTCTCTTCGACACAAAGACACCGATGCACGGTGGCTCCGGACAGAAATTCAACTGGGAGGTGCTCAATGATTATCGCGGCACGATCCCTTTTCTAATCAGCGGTGGCTTAACGCCCGTTGATGCAGGGCCTCTGAAAGCGTTTTCTCACCCTCAGCTGGTGGGCATCGACCTGAACAGCGGTTTTGAGACATCGCCCGCGATCAAGGATACAACGTTATTACAACCATTTATAGAACAACTATTGCATTAAGTCAGACGACAGATAATCAACAGGTATAGCCGACTCCGCAGGGAGCGATAGACTAACTTATATAAAAAACAGTTATGAACAGGATTGATCAACTATTTCAACACAAAAAAGAGCATATCTTATCGGTTTATTTTACCGCCGGATACCCTGCACTGAATGATACCGTAACGGTGATAAAAGCACTGGAAAAGGAGGGGGTGGAGCTGATTGAGATAGGGGTGCCCTTCAGCGACCCGATGGCCGATGGGCCGGTCATTCAGGCATCGGGTGCGAAAGCCCTGCAGAACGGGATGAGTGTGAAAACGCTATTCACCCAGCTAGCCGCGATACGGTCATCAGTCTCCATCCCGCTGGTGCTGATGGGCTATTTGAACCCCGTCATGCAGTTCGGTTTTGACCGTTATTGCGAAGAAGCGGTCCGCTGTGGTATCGACGGGCTAATCATTCCCGATCTCCCTTTTGCCGAGTACATGGAGAGTTATAAGCCCATCGCCGACAGGTATGGATTGCATATGATCATGCTGATCACGCCCGAGACATCTGAAGAACGAATCAGGCTCATCGACAGGCATACCTCCGGATTTATCTATATGGTCTCCTCGGCCTCGGTGACCGGTGCCAAAAGTGCGTTCAGCGATGTCAACATCGATTACTTCCGGCGTGTGAATGCCATGCAGCTGAAGAACCCGCGGCTGATAGGCTTTGGCATCTCCAACAGGGAGACCTTCGATGCCGCCTGTCGCGAAGCTTCGGGAGCCATCATCGGGAGCAAGTTTATCTCATTGCTGGAAAGTGAAGATTCAATAGAGGTGGCTGCAAAAAAATTGATCGAAGCGATCCGCTGACAACGATCATTTCCGGAAATTTCACGTACATTTGCATTTCGTTTTCAGGAAAACTAACAGAGACGAATTCTTTTCATGCCTTTTCAGTCACACATTGGTGAGATAGCCTCACTCGTGACCGCTGTATGCTGGACACTGAGTGCCATCTTCTTCGAGAAAGCCGGCCGCCGTGTAGGCTCCCTGTCGGTGAACATCATCCGCATCTTCCTGGGAATTCTCTTCCTGGGAATCACCACGCTGTTCACCCGCGGCATGTTCTTCCCGATGGATGCCACTCCCTACAACTGGTTCTGGTTGGGACTGTCAGGTGTCATCGGCTTTTTCCTGGGTGATCTCTTCCTCTTCAAGTCCTATATTGTCATCGGTTCACGTACCTCACAGCTGGTGATGAGCCTCGCTCCCATGGTCACTGCGGTCATCGGCTGGTTTTTCCTCAATGAGATCCTCTCCCTTAAAAATATCACGGGTATCGTGGTGAGCGTCGCGGGTATCATGATCGCCGTAGCCGGAAAGCGACTGAAGCTGAAGGTACCGTTACGCGGTTTTCTTTATGCCCTGGGAGGAGCACTGGGACAAGCCGTGGGACTCATCCTCAGCAAGAAGGGGATGGGCGATTACGACGCTGTGGCTGCCACGCAGATACGTGCCATCTTCGGATTTGTCTCTTTTGCACTGCTGGTTACTTTCTTCCATCGCTGGAAGAGGGTGATCAGTACCACCAAAGATGGAGTGGGGATGAAAGCAATCACCATCGGCGCCATTTTCGGGCCTTTCATTGGTGTAGCGCTCTCCCTTTACGCCGTTCAGCATACCGAAACCGGTATCGCATCGGCCCTGATGGCGCTGACACCCATTTTTATCATACTGCCCACAGCCATCATGTTCAAAGAAAAAATCACCGCCCATCAGGTGATCGGGGCGGTGATCAGCATCGCCGGTGCGACGATCTTCTTTTTGTAGGTCATTTCCTGCGTTGCCGACTCATTTTTTCTCTTTATACGTGAAGAATCGGTTAATTATTATAATTTTGCATTTGTACAAGGCAAGTAATCACCTGAATGCAACTGCCGATTATGCGCAGAATCATTCAGTACCCCTCTCCCCCGATTCGATAAGAACAAGGGATATCAGATGACAATAGTGCTGAACCATTGCTGCTTACATAAAAAAATTCAATCAATACAGCTATGTCTGGAACAACTTACCGTTTTTATCACCGCATTCACTGTGCGATACTGTTTCTCCTTGGTTCATTGATGATCACCTCTGAGGCCAGTGCTCAATTCGGGCCATTCACACCCGATTCGATACCACTGGTTGGGGATGAGGTATGTTTTACATACCCTGTAAAGGGAAATGTCAGTAAGGAGGAGATTAAAATACGCACTCATTACTATCTGGATCACGAGCTTGATCCCTATTCCGGGGCGTTTCTGGTGAATACCCCCGATTCAATGAAGTGCCGCGTGGTTGAATATCTTGAGATCGAGTCCAACATGTTGAATGTGTTCGGCATGTACATGACCTATGAGATGAGCTTTGTCTTCAATGAAGGTTCGTGTGATCTGACCATCAGTGGTATCAGATTTATGGAGAAGAGCCTCTTTGAGCGGCAGGAAGAAACAACAAGAGATCTCTATTTTACCGAGTATACGGGTAAAGAGATGATGGTGGAAAAGAGTTATCATCAGTTGTTTAAAAAGGATCCCTCCACCATCATTACCAATAAGGCAGTCGACCGTTTCAACAAGATCGTGAGAAGCCTGAGGATCTATTTCGTTGATTAACTCTCCTTTGCGCTCGTCGGTAACTCATGCGCTCGTCACTGACTGATGCCGCTCTCACTTAGGTGACCTTAATGCTCCGCTTCTCCCTGTTGCTTTGGAAAGCCAGTTCGATCAGGTACATCACGTTACGCGCCTCTTCCGGTTTCACGGCGATAGCTGTCTTGCCCATGATGGCGTCGCGCAGGTTGATGAAGTAATCACGGTAGTCACCATGCTCACTTTCCAGCTTACCCTGTATCTTCACCCCTTTGTATTCTGCGTTGATGTTGCCCCAGATGTTATCCGGCTCCCGTCCCCACTCTTTCCCCTGTGGAATGGCACCCCCGTCGACAGTTGCCTCCTGCACATCGAGACCGTACTTCACGAACGATCCGTTAGTGCCGTGCAGCATAAAGGTGGGTCCCGGTATGCGACAGATCATGCCTGACTTCAGCGTGGCAGTAAATGTGGGGTAGTGCAGCCGTACGTCGAAACGATCATCTGCTTTCGCCCATGGGCGTTGGTGGTTGATCTCGGCTGTCACCGCCTCGGGCATGCCGAAGAACCACAATGCCTGGTCGATCAGGTGAGAGCCCAGGTCGTAAAAGATGCCCGATCCGGGGAGCGGCTGTTCACGCCATGCTCCATTTGGGCGGGGGTCGGTGCGATAACGGTCGAAATGGGTCTCGTAGTCTGTTATTTCACCCAGCAGCCCACTGTCGAGCAGTTTCTTGACTGTTCTGGTATCGCTCGTGAAACGGCGGTTGTGATAAACGGTGAGGATCCTTTGTTGTCTTTTGGCCAATTCAATCAGTTCATCGGCCTCCTCCACATTCACGGTGAAGGGTTTCTCCACCACCACGTGCTTGCCGGCAAGCAGTGCCTCCCGTGACCATCGAAAATGATCGGTGTTGGGTGAGGTGACGATCACCAGATCGATTTCCGGATCGTCAATAATGTTCTTCCCGTCGGGCACAACAGCCGTAACCGGATAACGCTCTTCAATCAGCGCGATGCTCTCGGGTTTGGAGGTGCTGATCTTTGTTAAATCATATCCCTCCACCACGTCGATAAAGGGGGCATGGAACACACGGCCGGAAAGACCGAAGCCGATGATGCCTGTGCGGATGTTAACTGACATAGGTGTATTTTTTTCTGGTTTTTGTTCAAAGATAATTATTTTTTTGTTCCCCGGTCATCTTTCTCACAGAAGGAACTCCTTTATTTTTTCAGCAGGAAGGCAATCAGCTTCTCTGTGGCCAGTGCCCGGTGACTGATCCTGTTCTTGATGTCGTTGCCCAGCTCGGCGAAGGTCTGGTGATATCCCGCGGGCATGAAGATAGGATCGTAGCCGAAGCCACTGCCTCCTCTTTTCTCCTCAATGATCAACCCATTGACAACCCCTTCAAAGAGATGCTCTTCACTATTGATCAGTAGGGCTATCACGGTGCGAAACCGTGCATGGCGGTTCTCCACACCCTCTAATACAGAAAGCAGTTTTCGCATGTTTTCTTCCGGCTGACAGCCCTCACCTGCATAACGTGCCGAGTAAACACCGGGTTCACCGTCAAGCACCTCCACTTCCAGGCCGGTATCGTCGGCAAAGCAGTCATAGCCGTATCTCTCTTTCACATACCGTGCCTTGAGCAGTGCATTCTCCTCCAGTGTAACTCCTGTCTCATCAATCTCCTCATTGCAGTTGATGTCGGATAGACTGAGGAACTGCAATTGGTCATTCGTTATCTTGCGGATCTCATCCAGTTTATGTGTATTGTTTGTGGCAAAAACGATTTGCTTCATTTTTTATTGCGAATTTTTTGATTTCTCTCTCTTTCTCGTTTTTTTAGTGCGGCTTCACGCCCCCGCGCGCGCTCCTTCAGCACCCGCTCCCTCTGCTTTATCTTCTCCTGACGCTCACGTTCACGTTCCTTCATCGATGCTTGCCTGCTGCCGCCGGATGGTTGCTCCTTCTTCTGTTGCAATGCTTCCTCCGCCTTCTGTTCAAGTTTTCGCTGCAGCTCTTCGGGTGAGATGCGCTTTTCCACTGTAAGGGGCACTATGTACCTCTCTACGGAAGTATGATCTTTCTCATCTTCCACCGTGAGCGGAGCAGCAGCATTTCCCACCACTTCGGGCATCTCCTTCACCTCCAAAGGTACAATCTTTTCGCTTTTCTGCGTGATCTTTTCACTTCTATCTCTCACGACAGTGCGCTGTGCAGCTTGAATCGTTACATCCTCCCCGAAGTTTTTAAAACTGAATAACCTGTAACCTTCCATCGTACCTTGCTCCAGCAGGATGGAGAGATTCTCTTTCGAGATGATGAGAGGAGTCACCTCATCACGTATCTGATGGGTGTAAAGAGAGTCAGATTGCATCATCAGAACATACCGCCATACCTCGTCGTACGAATGAAAGGGCTGCACGAGGAGCGCCTCACCTCCGGGGATAGTGATGAAGGAGAAATCGAATGTGCGGAGGCTAAACTGGGAGAAATTAAAGTTGGCCATGGAGAAGAGAATCCTGTTTTTGTCGGGTGAGCCGGGTTTGAACGTGAGCAGCAGCAGATGGAGACCACTTCTCTCGTTGCTGAATGATACATTCTCATCATGCTTGCCCAGAGCATCAGCGTTGGCGGTGGGGTAGGTGCCCCAGTCACTGCTCAGTGTGGCATTGACATTCAATGCTCTACCCTGTGCCAGCCCATCGATAATGCTTCTGGCCAACGGTACAGCGTCAGACTCCGGGAATCTCTCCACCAGCTGACCGAGGTACCTCTCTGTCGCTGTCTCATTACCCGTTTGCGCATAGGAGAGTGCATTCAGCAACAGGAACTGTGGAAGCAGGCCGGAGCGGGGGTACTGTGAATGAAATGACTCCCAGAATGATCGCACTGTGGTGGTATCCCCTTGCTGCCAAGCACGATAAGCCTCCTGATAAAGCGAGTCATGTTGCTGTGCGATATCTCTTGTTGCATCAAGGGCAAACGATGCGGTGAGAGTGGCTTTATTGTCAAGTGATGGTAGTGACAGGTTGGCAGTCGTATCAGGATGGTTGTGCTCAAGCGCCAATTGAATGCACGACAGATCACTTTCATTTTCGGTTTTACTCCTCATCTTTGTCAGTGTTCTCCTGATTGCCGGTTGTGCTGCCTCCGGTGCAACGGCCAGCTGGCTGATGGTAGCATGGAGTGTGAGTTCAAAAGGAGTATTGAGTCCCTTCACCGTTTCGAAAGCGCGAAAGGCTTTATCTTTTTCACCCTGAAGGGTATAGATCTGTCCCAGCAGATACCGAAGACGTCTCTTCTGCCCAGCATTGGTCTCCTCGTCAATGACTTTTATCAGCCAAGGGATCGCCTCGCTGTATGCTCTCTTCCGAAGGAGGTAGTGTGTATAGGTCTCATTGAAGAGTGTGTGCAGTGATTCCGGTATCGTGCTGCTTCGCAGCAGTTGAAGCATATGCTCCGCATCATACATCCTTTCCATCTCGGTGTAGGTCCGCATCATCCATAGCTGCACCTCCATAATCAAATCAGATTCATTGTTGTAAATGCGCTGCATATGTGTAAAAACGGCCAGTGCCTGGTCATAATCACTGTTTTGAAGGTGTGCTTTACCCAGCAGCAACCATACTTTCTGGATGAAGGGATTAAACTCCTGCTGCTGCAACCACCGCCGGTATGCTTCTGTCTGCCTTTTCGCCGGATCACGTCTTGGCTTTGCCGTGATCGAGTGCTCCCGGATGGCTTTGGATGTTTTCTCCACAACACCATCGAACGGGCCGCCGGGCAATGTTTTTCCTCTCAGAGGTGTACGTGGATAAAAGGAGAGCAACTCACTGTAGTTATTGTTGTTCCGGAGGGACTGATGCTCCAGAATCGTATGATAGGCATTCTCCGCATTATGGTAGATATTGTATCGGGTGGTCAGCTCATGGTATGCACGCGTGACGGGCGTGTTCTTTCGGGTGGAACATCCCACGCCCAGGATCATTCCGAATAAGATCATCCCATAATATAAAATATTGTTTTTTGCCGTCACTGCAGTCCTATTTTAAAGAGCATTGCTTCTCTTTAAATAACTCGAAAGACAGGATCTTATTGTATTTTAAAAAAGCTTTATTCTTGAAAGGATGATGCGGATTGTTTGCGTATCAAAACGACCATTCAGTTATCGCATGCCACGGAGGCAGGCTTTAATTTGTTTGGGCAGCGTATGGTGGGTTATGACTTGAATTTTAAAGCGATCTACGGCATATACTATTCTCCTCAGGAGATGACGGGTATGGAACTCTCAGCCGATATATACATAGACCCCACATCCATAGAAGTTTTTATCGATGACGGAGCCTGTTCCTATTCCATGGAGAGAAAACCGTACAGCAATAACAAGGAAGGGTTCCATTTCTGGGGGAATCACATTGAGGTGAAAGAGCTGCAGGTTTTCTCTGCAGAATCGATATGGGACTAAATTACATCATAGATAAAGCTATTTTGAAAAGTAAAAAATGTCCAATCTCACGCCCTGCTTAATTTTGCAATCGCCTTCACCGCTTTGGCCATAAAAAACATCACAATCAGCACAAAGATGATGAATGCACCGGAAGGAACATTCAGGTAATAGGATAGCAGAAGACCGGTCACACATCCCACAAAACTGAAAAGGATGGAGAGTGAGATAATTTTTGAATAGTTCACGGTGAACAGGTTGGCTGTCATCTGTGGGACGGTGATGAGGGACATCAGCAATACGATCCCTACCAGACGGATACTCAGCACGATGGTGACGGCAATGAAGAGCATCATCGCATACTCAATCAGCTGTGTCGGGATCCGTCTTGTCCGTGCAAACTCGGTATCGAACGAGACGGAGACGATGGCGTGGTAAAAGAGCGTGAAGAAAAGAAAAAGAACCATTGACAAGAGTGCCAGTGCCACAATATCGGTCCGGGTAATGGTGAGGATATTGCCAAAAAGATACTCCGACAGATTGGGTGCAAAGCCCGGAGTGAGAAAGGTGAGTACAATACCTATCGCCATTCCCAGCGACCAGAAGACAGCGATGGCGGAATCTTCACGTACCCCCTGCCGGCGCGACAGCCACTGAATGCCGAACGCAGATAACACCGAGAATGCCATGGCCGAGAGGAGGGGGGGCAGACCGAAGAAGAATCCAATGCCCAATCCACCGAAAGAGGCATGCGTGATGCCGCCGCTGATGAATACCAGCCTCTTGGTAACGACGTACGTGCCAATCATTCCGCAGGCGATGCTGGCGAAAAGACTTCCCAGGAGCGCGTTCCGAAAGAACGCGTATTCAAGCAGTTCAGGGATATTCATCAATTGCCGGCTATTAGGCGTGCATTTTCCGCTCTCTCAACTCATTGACGATCATCAGCACCTCATCTTTCAATTCATCGGGAAGAGCGATCCCTCTCAACTGGAGACTTCTTACCCAGCGGGGTTTCTCATGATCGAGAACGGAGTAGAATACCTCTCTGAACGCATCCACCTCTTCCCCGTTAAAACTGTCCGACTCGCGGCAGGCGTATTTATCCAGCTCCTCATCGTCGAAATACTCCGGTTTCTCAGCAAAAGCAGCGATCAGACTGTCTTTCTCGCACACTTCGTGCGCACCGCAGCAGCCTCCGCCAGTCAGATCGATGGAGGGAGCGGCAGTCTCACGCTCTTTGGTGTTGCCTTTTTTTCGCTGAACATAGTTGGACAGTGCCAGCGCAATTATAAAAAATAGAATGACACCGATAAATAGAACTAAACTTTGCATAATCAGTTACTTTTCTTCAATAGTGAATCCTGCCTGTTTTAAATCACGCCAGAAGTGAGGGTATGACTTGGACACCACATCCGGATCGTTGATAATGAGCGATTTGTATATGATGGCTCCCGGTGTGAGCGACATCGCCATGCGGTGGTCATCGTAAGTGTCAATGGAGGGCTCTTTCTCTGCAAAACAACGTTCGCCATCCCATTCCAGCATCCCTTTACCGTCCTCTCTCAATAGAAAGCCCAGCTTCTTCAACTCGGTGATCAATGCTGCCACGCGGTCTGTCTCCTTGATCTTCAGACTTTGTACCCCCGAGAAAAGAAAGGGGATACCCTTAAAACAACAGGTGGCTGCAAATGTTTGTGCCAGGTCGGGTTCATTCACGAAATCGTGAAAGAACTTTTTTGTCGTATGCTTTTGATTGCGGATGATGATACCCTCAGGAACATACTCCGTGGTGACACCAAGATCGGTGAACAGGTTGGCTACATTGGCATCGCCCTGAAGACTTTTTCTCCTCACTCCCTGCAGTTTCACCTCTGACCCTGGCAGTAGTGAGACCATCTCGTACCAGTAGGATGCTGCAGACCAGTCAGCTTCCACTGTTAGCTCCACAGCCCTGTATTTCTGAGGTTTCACCGTGATGTCATTATTCTCCCATTTGGCATGAACGCCATACTCCTTCATCATTCCCAGCGTAAGGTCAATATAGGGACGGGAGACAATGTTTTTCTCAATATGGATGGTCAACCCTATTTCCATAAGGGGTGCTATCATCAGCAGGGCAGAGATGAATTGAGAACTGATATCTCCTGCCAGGTAGACCTCTCCTCCCTTGAGTGGACCTCCTTTGATTCTGAGGGGAGGAAAGCCCTCCTTCTCCAGATAATCAATCTTGGCTCCCAGCGCATTAAGTGTCTCCACCAGTGGATGGATAGGACGTTCATGCATTCGTTTCGATCCCTTTACAATCCATTCTCCCTGCATACCGGCAAGGAAGGCCGTCAGAAAGCGCATGGCCGTCCCTGCACCTTTCACATCAAACACGTTTGAGTTAGAGTTGAAGGAATCGAGGATCACACGTGTATCTTCGCAGTCGGAAAGATTATTGATTGGATGCAGATTAAGACTCAGCGCATTCAGTATGATCGCCCTGTTGCTGATGCTCTTTGAAGCGGGTAGTGGCACGGTGGTGCTGATAGATGCTGGCGGTGCTATTTTATATGGGGATTGCATTGTTGTGGAGTTATTTTCACTAAAGCTGTTGTTGACAGTGTCAAAACAAGTTATTATCTTTTTACTTACCTGGAGATACGGTTGCAAAGAAACGTATGCTGTGCTTGTCGCATAACGATACAATGGTACAAAAATAATACTTTTAATCGAAGGAGAATCAGTTTATCCCGGCTTTTAGGTTGTTTTAATTCATTTCTATTATTTTTCTCTCTCCACCTGGAAGTAAGTCTTGTTTTGAACTTCTGCAACCAGGTGGGTGTCTTTGTAAAGGTTATCCGATGAGTCCGTATATGAAAATTGCCAGTATGGCAGTGGGAGCTACATAACGTAATAGAAAGATATAGACTTTCAGAAAGCCAACACCGATTTTCACTGTTCCTTCATTCGAAAGTTGTGCGTTGACGAGCTTCTTGTCGAGGAACCACCCCACGAAGAGCGAGATGAACAATCCTCCCAGCGGTAGCATGAACTTCGCGGAAGCGATATCGAGAAGGTTGAAAAAAGGAGCGGAGAGTGCGGAGCAGACACCCAGGATGGTTACTCCGACAGCAGTAAGAAGCGTACTTCTCCTGCGTGTAAGTCTGAACTCTTCGTGAAGGTAGACCGTCACTACCTCCATCAGGGAGATGGTGGAGGTGAGTGCTGCTATTGACACCAAACAGAAGAAAAGTGTTGCCCACACAGTTGAGAAGGGCATCTGATTGAATAATTCGGGCAGTGTGATGAACAGTAGCCCCGGACCGCCTGCCACCAGCTCATCGACAATAGTACCGGGGTCGGTAGTGAGTGCGAAGGCGGAGGGGAAGATGATCACTCCGGCAAGTATGGCTACCAGTGTGTCAAGCAGCGAGACCTGGACAGCTGTCTTGGTGAAGTTGATGTCGTTGTTGAAATAAGAACCGTAGGTGATCATGCATCCCATGCCAATGGAGAGTGAGAAGAATGCCTGCCCCATCGCGTCGAGGAAAAGTGTTGGCTTCACATGCTCAAGGCTAGGCATGAACAGGAAGTTCAGACCCTCGGAAGCGCCTTCGAGAAAAAGGGCGCGTATGGCAAGGATGATAAGCAACAGGAAGAGAAGTGGCATCATCAATTTCGAGGATTGTTCAATTCCTTTCTTTACACCCGACAGAATGAAAAATGCGGTCATTCCTGTAAACAGGATCATCCAAAAGATTTGTCTCGACGGATTGCTTAACAAACGGTTGAAGTTTTGCGAGAAATCGTTGACCCTGTGTAGGTTTCCTGACAGTGACTGGAAAAAATAATCCAGTGTCCAGCCGCAGACAACCATGTAAAAACCCATGATGACAAAGCCTGTGAGGACACCCAGCCTGCCCACCCATTTCCACTGTGTGCCCGGCGCCAGCTTGTGAAATGCTCCGGCCGTGTTGGCCTGGGCAGCTCTGCCCACCACGAACTCACTCACCATGAGTGGAATGCCGAAGAACAGGATGCATCCTACATAAACCAAAATAAAGATGGCGCCGCCGCCATCGGCTGTCTGGCTCGGAAAGCGCCATATGTTTCCCAGGCCGACGGCTGAGCCGGCCGCCGCTGCAACAATGCCTAATTTTGTAGCAAATTTTACACGTTTCTCACTCATTGTAGCACTGTTTATCTGCTTATCTAACAAAGACCCACTCATTCTCTTTCGAAAGGGCGGGGTAGAAGAAATAATTCTCGTCATCGAAACCCTTCACATCTTCCGCCTCAGTGAGCCTGTTTTTGATGATAAAGCGGGAGAGCAGTCCCCTCGCCTTTTTTGTATGAACAACAACCTGCTTGAAGTCGTTGTTCTCCTGTTGCAAAAAACGGATCTCTATCACTCTTGTGTCCCGGGGCAGCCTGCTATGTTGTATCACTTTCGCATACTCGTTCGATGCTACAAGAATGATTGTTTTCTCCTTCTCTTTTTTCAGTTTTTTTGAGAGCGTAGCATTCACTGACTCCTGCCAGAATGGGTACAACGAACGATAGCCCTGGGGAGTAATATCCATCTGCATATCAAGCCGGTAGGGTCTGATAGCATCAAAAGGACGAAGGATGCCGTACAGGGCGGAGAGGATGTTCAGATGATGCTGGGCAAAACCATACTCCTCCGCCGAAAAATCATGTGCATTCAGCCCTGCATAGGCGATGCCGTTGTATGCAAGGGCGGCGGCCCGTTCCGGGGTGTTTTTGAAGAAATAGGTCTGAAACTGTGCATACACCTCATGAGCCATGGTAGCGTTGATCTTCATGCAACCGGCAATATCCTTCTCCGAGAGTTGCTGACAAAGTGCCACCAGCTCTTTTGTCTTGTTGGGGAAGAGTGCAGCGGTGGGTTCTCTTTCATCTCTCTGATCATCAAACTTCATCAGTTTGGCGGGTGATTGTATGATTTGCATGCGTTCATTCTTTCATATTCTCCACTCCACACCCTCCTTGGTATCTTTGATGATCACACCTGCGGCTTTCAGCCTGTCGCGTATCTTGTCGGAGGTGGACCACTCCTTGTTATCTTTTGCCTCTTTGCGGATATCAAGGATCAATGCCATCAGTGCTTCAATCACCTCACTGCCGCTGCTCAGTCTGGTCTCATCGAGTAGTCCCAGCACCTCAAACACAAAAGTATGCATTAGATCCCTAACTTCCTGTATATCTTCGGCAGTAAGAGTCTCCGTCCCCTCTTTTGCAGAATTGATAATACGCACTGCTTCGAAAAGATGCGCAATCAGCATCGGACTGTTAAAGTCATCGTTCATAGCAGCGTAACAGTTCTCTTTCAGCTCATTGACATTTGCCGACGAGGATGCAGAGGGTTCAATTCTATCTATCGTGGAGATGCTTTCCATCAGCTTGATAAAACCTTTCTCCGCCGCCTGCAATGCTTCGTTTGAAAAGTCTAGCGTGCTCCGGTAGTGCGATTGTGCCATAAAGAAACGTACGGTCATGGGTGAGTAACCTCTCTCCAGCAGTGGATGGTCGCCGGTGAAGAGCTCACGTGGAAGAAAGCCGTTGCCGGCACTCTTCGACATGCGCACGCCGTTCACCGTAAGCATGTTGGTGTGCACCCAGTATTTGACTGGTGCCGTATGGTTGCAGGCCTGCGACTGTGCGATCTCATTGGTGTGGTGCGTTGCCTGCAGGTCCATTCCCCCACCATGTATGTCGAAGGTGCTGCCCAGATATTTAGTGCTCATGGCGGAGCACTCAATATGCCAGCCCGGGAAGCCCCGTCCCCAGGGTGACGGCCATTGCATCAGTGTCTCCGGCTTGGCCTTAATCCACAATGCAAAATCGAGACGGCTCCGTTTCTCATCCTGTCCGTCCAGCGCACGCGTACCATCCAGAAGATCTTCCAGCTTCCTGTTTGTCAGCTCTCCATACTCATGCCCCTGGCTGTATCGCTCCACATCAAAATAGACTGAGCCATTCACTTCGTAGGCCAGTCCCTTCTCCAGGATAATCTTTATCATCTCAATCTGCTCCAGGATATGGCCCGTAGCGGTGGGCTCGATGCTTGGCGGGAGTGTGTTGAACTGGGAGAGCACCTCATGAAACCCGAGTGTGTACTTCTGCACGATCTCCATAGGCTCGAGCTGTTCCAGCTTTGCTTTTTTGGAAAACTTATCATCTCCCTCATCGCGATCACCTTCAAGGTGCCCCGCATCGGTGATATTACGCACGTAGCGTACTTTATACCCCAGATGAAGAAGATATCTGTATATCAGATCAAAAGAGATGAAAGTACGGCAGTTACCCAGGTGGATATCGCTATAAACAGTGGGACCGCATACATACATTCCCACCAGGGGAGGATGGAGCGGCTCAAAAGCCTCTTTCCTTCTGCTTAGCGTATTGTAGATTTGCAAACCTGCAACCTTTTCTTCCTTCATATACTCTTGTTGATTGATTGGAGAGACAAAATTACTAATTTAACCGATAATTACAGCTATTTGTAGTGATAAAGAGAAAAAAGTCAATCCTATGATTGGCTCATTTGCCAATTTTTAATACTTTTGTCGTTTCTTTGAATTTATTAATTATTAAACTATCCCTTTATGCTACGAAAAATTCTTCTTGCCATTGCAATCGTTTGTGCAACAGGAGCATCACAATCGCAGAACTTACAACTGCATTTCGATCCTCGTAACTCGCTTTATGGTGATGGGGTCGCTACTTCCAATTATCTGACCGCTACCTTCGAGATGTTTAAGCCCGATAAATGGGGAAGCACCTTCATGTTTGCAGATGCAGACCTTAACTTCAACAAGAAAAATATCGGGTTGGTCTACACCGAAATTGCACGTGAGTTTAAGCTGGGTAATTTTCCGTTGATGCCTCATCTGGAATACAATGGTGGTCTTGGCCTGGTGAAGGGTACCGATATTGGTTTCTCTATCCCTTCCTCCTACATGGCCGGCTTTGGTTACCCATTCCAGTTAGGGAATTTCTATATGAGCACTTACCTGGCGTATAAGCTGAATGCCTTCCAGGAGGTGAGCAACGATGCACAGTGGACCGTCACCTGGAACGCAAGCCTGGCAGGGGGGAAGCTTTCATTGGCTGGCTTTATGGATCTCTGGACGGAGGATAAGTCATTCACAGAGGGAGTCAGTGCAACCGGTAAGAAAATGGTGTTCCTGAGCGAACCTCAATTCTGGTATAACATCACTCCCCAGTTCGCTCTCGGAACCGAGGTGGAGCTCAGCTATAACTTCGTGAACAAGTTCACGGAAAGCAAGTTCTATGCCATTCCTACATTGGCCACCAAGTGGATTTTTTAATGCTTAATAATAGATGACCATGCTGGAAAAATTATTCAAACTGAAAGCCAATAAAACGACCGTACGCGTCGAGATTATGGCGGGTATCATCACCTTCCTCACCATGTCCTATATCTTGGCCGTGAACCCCCAGATTCTGGGAGAAACAGGCATGGATAGAGGAGCGCTGTTCACTACGACAGCCATTGCTGCTATTGCTGGCACCCTTTTCATGGCACTCATTGCCAATGTACCTATTGCTCAGGCGCCGGGTATGGGGTTGAACAATTTTTTCGCCTTCAGCGTAGTGATTGCAATGGGACACTCATGGCAATTTGCATTGACTGGTGTTTTACTTTCAGGTACCTGTTTCATGTTACTGACCATCTTCAATATCCGGAAGATTATCGTTGACAACATTCCCGTGGCGCTGAAAAATGCAATTCCTATTGGTATAGGCCTTTTCATCACGCTGATAGGTTTGAAGAGTGCCGGAATTGTGACCCCCAACGAGTTTACACTCGTCCAGCTCGGTAACATGGCTGATCCCAATGTCTGGATTGCCCTGCTCGGATTGGTGGTGATTGCGGTGCTTCTGGTGAAGAAAGTACATGGAGCCATCCTGATCGGGATCATCGTCTCCACTCTGTTTGCCGGAATCCTGGGATTGATCCAGTTACCCCAGGGCAGCTGGATTACACTTCCTCCCAGTCTCGAGCCTATCTTCTTCAAATTTGAATGGAGTAGTATTTTATCTTTCGACATGCTGATAGTTGTCTTTACCTTCCTGATGGTCAATGTTTTTGATGCAATGGGTACATTGATAGGCGTGATCTCCAAAATCGGAAAATCGGAAAAAGATGGCAGCTTCCCACAATTGCAGAAAGCATTGTTTGCTGACGCACTGGGAACATTTGTAGGCGCTATTTTGGGTACAAGCCCCAACACCTCCTACGTGGAAAGTGCGTCGGGAGTGGCAGCCGGTGGCAGAACAGGACTCACCAGTGTGAGTACCACGCTGATGTTTGTACTGGCTCTTTTCTTTGCCCCTATATTCCTGATGGTGCCGGCAGCAGCCACTGCCCCGGCGCTGATTATTATCGGCTTGTTCATGATGGGTTCGGTTGCCGAGATCGATTTCAACGAGATAAGTGAAGGGCTGCCTGCATTTGTCACCATCATCTTTATGCCGTTCACATACAGCATCGCCAACGGGATCATTTTCGGAATGTTGAGTTTCACCATCGTCAAGCTCCTGTCGGGAAAAGTGAAAGATGTAAGTATCACCATGTATGTACTAACGCTGTTTTTCCTGATAAAGATTATTCTTGATGCATCCAATGCGTTTGTCCATTGATGTATCCATAGCGATGTCAGTCTGGAAAGTAGCCAACCCGTTAATTTATTTGTTGTTCTGGGATAAAACCATTACTTTTGCGGGCTAATCCAAACATAACTCAGACAAATACAATTTATGGCAACAACTGCTGATTTCAGAAACGGGATGTGCATCGATTTAGATGGGCAATATTACGTAATCATAGAATTTCTTCACGTCAAACCGGGTAAGGGTGCTGCTTTCGTTCGTACCAAACTGAAGAATGTCACCACAGGGCGTGTGCTCGACAAGACCTTCAATTCGGGGGTGAGAGTAGACGAGGTGCGCATTGAGCGCCGTTCATTTCAATACCTCTATCGTGATGACATGGGGTATAATTTCATGAACACCGAAACATTCGAGCAGATACCTATCGCTGAAGAGCAGATTGATGGTGTTAAGTTCCTGAAAGAGGGTGATGTGGTGGAGGTGCAGATACATGCCGTAAGTGGAACGATCCTCACAGCGGAAATGCCCACCCATGTCGTGTTGCAGGTCACCTATACCGAGCCGGGTATCAGAGGCGATACAGCTACCAACACGTTGAAGCCCGCCACCGTGGAAACGGGGGCAGAGGTACGTGTGCCACTCTTCATCAATGAAGGAGAGAAAATCAAGATCGATACACGGAATGGTGCTTACGTTGAGCGTGTCAGAGATTGACAGGACAGAGGAGATGTACAATATGAATTTGAAGAGGAGAGGCATTGTAAAAGATGCTTCTCCTTTTTTCTTATTCAGAAAAATGTGACTATTTGATCTGATTTTCCGCTGTTATCATGCTTCCGCCGGAAATTTCTTTGTATATTTGTCTCGTCAATCAACAGAACTGTAGCATTATGAGCAAGTTAAGCATTAAGCAATGGGCTGAGGAAGATCGTCCACGGGAGAAGCTCTTGCTGAAAGGTGTTGCCACCCTTTCCGACTCTGAGTTGATTGCCATCCTTATCGGATCGGGGAATGACAGGGAGAGTGCTGTGGAGCTGAGCAGGCGGATACTGATCAAAGCTGAGAATGACCTCCACAAGCTGGGGAGGATGAGCGTTACCGACCTGGTGCAGAACTTCAGGGGTATCGGCGAGGCGAAAGCGGTCACGGTGATCGCAGCGCTGGAGCTGGGTAGACGAAGGAAGGCAGGCGAGGTGAACGACCGGAAGAAGATCACCTCCTCACGGGATGGCTATGATCATTTTTTTCCTCTCCTTTCCGATCTCAATCATGAGGAGACCTGGGCGATGCTCATGGACCGGTCTAACAAGATGCTCTCTACCATTCAGGTGAGCCGCGGTGGCATCTCGGGAACGGTGGTCGATATCCGTCTGATCCTGCGTGAAGCGCTCGCCCACTATGCGTCGGGCATCATCCTGGCACACAATCATCCCTCGGGGAACTGTAGTCCCAGCCCTCAGGACACGCAAATAACAAAGAAGCTGAAAGAGGCGGCACAATGGATGGATATCGCGCTGCTCGATCATATCATCGTCTGTGGTGACCGCTACTATAGCTTCGCCGATGAAGGAATCATCTGAACAGCATAAACAATATGCCGTAAAATCGGTTTAATAACAAAACAGTGAGATTATGAATGAAGAGTTACAAGCATTACAAGATAAGATAGTGGTCATGCTCCGTACGGTATACGATCCGGAGATCCCCGTGAATATCTACGACCTGGGACTGATCTATGATGTGGATGTAGATGAGCATAACAACGTTGCCATTGAGATGACCTTCACCTCACCCAGCTGCCCCGCTGCCGATTTCATCCTGATGGATGTGCAGCTAAAGGTGGAATCAATCCCAGAGGTGAACAATGTGGATCTCAATCTCACGTTCGAGCCACCATGGGATCGATCGATGCTGAGTGAAGAGGCCCTCCTCGAACTGGGGATGTTGTAGACGGAGGTGACAGGATCTGGCAGAATAGAATTACCGTGAACAAGAAAATATATTTCCTCTCCGATGCTCATCTGGGATCGGCTTCACACACCGATTCAGTGGAGACGGAACGCAAGCTGTGCCGCTGGCTCGACAGTGTGAAGCAGGGGGCTGCGGCGATCTATCTTCTGGGCGATATCTTCGATTACTGGTTCGAGTACAGGTATGTGGTACCCAAAGGGTTTACGCGTATCCTCGGTAAGATTTCCGAACTGACCGACAGTGGCGTGGAGGTTCATTTCTTTATCGGGAATCACGATATCTGGCTTACCGACTACCTCTCCAAAGAGTGTGGGATGATCCTGCACTTTGAACCTTTCATCAAGGAGATGGGAGGGAAGAGCTTTTTTCTGGCTCATGGTGACGGTCTGGGTGATCAGTCCCGATCGTTTCACCTGTTGCGGAAGATCTTTCACAGTCGCTTCCTGAGGAGCTGTTTCTCGGCCATCCATCCACGATGGACCCTGCCTCTCGCCCATGCCTGGTCGAACAGCAGTCGTCTGAATGGTGGTATTGCAGATTACCTGGGCGAAGAGAAAGAATACCTGATCCGCTTCTCAAAGCAACTGCTTAAAGAGCTCCCAGCGATCAATTACTTTATCTTCGGACATCGTCATATTCTGCTCGATCTGCCCATCGCCGCGGAATCCAATGTTGTTATTCTGGGCGACTGGGTCACCTATTTTTCCTATGCTGTATTCGATGGTGAACGTGTGAAGCTGGAGCGAGCTTATTGATAGATAGTATAGCGCTGCATGGTGAATGCTTCATCCTACATATACCGTGTGAATGAACAGATATACCAATGCGGCCATAGCCGCTCCTGCAATAGGTCCGGCTACGGGTATCCAGGCATATTTCCAATCGCTGTCATCTTTGTTCTTTAATGGAATAAGCGCATGAACAATGCGTGGTCCCAGGTCACGCGCAGGGTTGATGGCATATCCCGTGGTGCCTCCCAGACTTAGTCCAATTGAAAAAACGACCAGTGCAACAGGCAGTGCTCCCAATGATCCCAGACCTACCTTGGTGCTTCCTAAATTTTCGTAGGGCAGTTGGGGCAACGCAATCAGCAAAACCGACAATATCAGCACAAATGTTCCGGTAAACTCTGAAAAAAGATTGTTCCGGTAATTTCTGATGGCTGGATCCGTGCAAAAGCAGGCTTTCTTAATGCCGGGTGTGGTTGTGATGATGAAATGCTCCTTGAAAAATAGATACACCGTGAAGGCACCCAGCATGGCACCCAGTATCTGTGCCACAATAAACGGAACTACCTTTGCCCACTCGAACAATCCGCTCAATGCCAACCCCAGGGTTACAGCAGGGTTGAGATGTGCCCCACTGATATCCGCAGTAATTAATACTGCCACAAAAACCGCCATTCCCCACCCGGCAGTGATGACGATCCATCCACTTCCATGACTTTTGGTCCGGTTGAGATTTACATTGGCAACAGTACCGTTCCCAAGTAAAATCATAATAAACGTACCTAAAAGTTCTCCTAAAAATTCACTCATAGTTGTAACATATTAATCATCCACAAGCAGCAGCTACCGTACATCGCCAAACCAATGCCACACCCCGGGCAACAGCTGTTTAACAAACACTTTTTTTATTGGTCCCGGTCACTTCAGAATTGAAGATGAATCCATGTTCATGTAACTGGATCCTATCCTCAAAAAGGTTCAATCCGGTGTATTCCAGTTTTTAGAGCGTTCGATCGCTTTTTTCCAGTTGGCGATAGTTTTTTCTATTCCCGATTCTTTTACACGGGGAATAAACTGTTGGTCAACCTGCCACTGCTCTCTCAGTTCGTCGATATTCTTCCAATAGCCAACGGCCAACCCCGCGAAATAGGCTGCACCAAGCGCAGTGGTTTCGGTGATCTTCGGTCTTACCACTTTTCGTCCGATGGCATCTGACTGGATCTGCATCAACAGGTTGTTCACCGCAGCACCGCCGTCAACGCGCAGTTCACTCAGTTCAATGCCGGAATCCGAAACCATGGTTTCTATCACTTCCATTGAGCGGAATGCAATGGCCTCGAGTGCTGCCCTGGCGATGTGCGCTTTCCCTGTACCCCGGGTGATGCCAATGATAGCTCCGGTGGCATATTGATCCCAGTGGGGAGCACCCAGGCCGACAAACCCCTGCACGAATGAAACGCCACCATTATTTTCCACTTCACTTGCCAGCGCTTCTACTTCTGAAGAGGAACGGATGATTCCCAGCTGGTCACGTAACCATTGAACCACTGCACCCCCAATAAATATGCTCCCTTCAAGCGCATAGGTCACTTCGTTGCCTATCTGCCAGCCAATGGTGGTGAGCAGTTTGTTTTTCGATGCTACCGGTTTTTCGCCCGTGTTCATCACCACAAAACAACCGGTGCCATAGGTGTTTTTAACCATCCCTTTTTCAGTGCACATCTGTCCGAAGAGTGCTGCCTGCTGATCGCCCGCAATTCCGGCAATGGGAATTGCGCTTCCAAAACAATCAACCTTGGTAAAGCCATATACCTGACTGCTGGGTTTTACTTCAGGCAACATCTGCGCGGGGATGTCAAAAAGTGACAGAAGCTCATTGTCCCATTGCAATGTGTGGATATTGAAGAGAAGGGTCCTGCTCGCGTTGGTGATGTCTGTGATGTGCAGTTCACCTCCTGTAAGATTCCAGACCAGCCAGCTGTCGACAGTCCCAAAAAGTAGTCTTCCCGTTGCCGCTTCTTCTTGTGCACCCTCCACATGATCGAGAATCCATCTGATTTTTGTTGCGGAGAAATAGGCATCGATGAGCAGTCCGGTTTTACTGGTCACGGTTTTCTCAAGACCTTTCTCTTTGAGTTCATTGCAATAGGCGGCGGTGCGTCGATCCTGCCACACGATGGCATTGTATACGGGGATACCTGTCTCGCGATCCCAGACAATGGTGGTTTCACGCTGGTTGGTGATGCCGATGCCCGCAATTTGTGAGGGCTTGATGTTGTGCTGTTGCATGACATCCCGTGCCACCTGCAACAAGGTATCCCAGATCAGTGCAGGATCATGCTCAACCCAAGCCAGTTGCGGAAAAAGCTGATCGAATTCTTTTTGGGTTGCTCCCACAATCTTGCCCGCATGGTCAAAAAGGATGGCACGATTGCTGGTAGTCCCCGAGTCGAGTGAAAGGATATATTTTTCCATGATATTAATTGTTGCAAAGATAAGATGCAATGATAAGCAATTAATGTGAAATCGCTGCAATTAGGCCCTACAAAAATCGCCCTTGAAGCGATACTTCTCTCACTTTTTTAATCGCAATCCCTTGAAGAAATCCCACAATACGATCCCTGCCGTCACAGATACATTGAGTGAGTGCTTCGTGCCATACTGCGGTATCTCGATGCATCCGTCGCAAGCATCCACCACTGCTTGCTGCACACCGTGGACCTCATGCCCCAGGACCACGGCATAGCGGCGGTCGCGCTCCAGCGTGACCTGCTCCGGCGAGAGACTATTGTTGGCCTGCTCAACAGCGAAGACCGTATATCCACGGGCATGAAGATCATCGATAGCCGTAAGGGTTTTCTCGAAGTAACGCCAGATCACTGCATCTTCAGCGCCGAGGGCCGACTTATGTATCTCCGCATTGGGCGGCGTGGCGGTGATACCACAGAGAAAAATCTCCTCCACACGGAAAGCATCGGCGGTGCGAAACACCGAGCCGATATTGTGCTGGCTGCGTATGTTGTCGAGCACCACCACCAACGGTATCTTTTCCGCTTCCCGAAACTCCTCGATGCTGAGGCGGTTGAGCTCTTCCAGTTTTAGTTTTCTTCTCTTCATTGGTTTATTCTTTTGCTATAGGCTATAAACTCTCAGCAGACAGCTTTATAATAGAAGCTGTGTACTTACAGCGGTTACTCGCACAGCATTTCGTTTTTGTCCCCCTCTAACTCTTCAATGGAATCAATCAACCTGCTAACCTACTAAC
>CAYUQE010000004.1:22923-46469 GCA_964446805.1 uncultured Proteiniphilum sp.
TTTTTGTCCCCCTCTAACTCTTCAATGGAATCAATCAACCTGCTAACCTACTAACTTATCAACTAATAACCCACTAACCTACTAACCTACTAACCTATTAACGTAAAACCGCCCGCACCACAAACCAGAGATGGTGACAGAGGGTGGAAAGCCTGCCATAATGTTTCACCATGATGAGGTAGCGTTCTTTCAGCGATGCTTTCCGATGGATGGTGGTCATCCCCTCATGGAGGTAGTTGATCAGCGTGAGGCGGGTATTGTGAATCGAGGATGCTTTCTTCATCATGCGGATGCACCAGTCGAAATCGGAGGAAAAACGGTAGGAAAGATCATAGGGCTCAAACAACTCCTGTTTCACGATAAACGCCTGATGACATACCACCATCCCCAGCCGGAAACTTTTCCATGTGAGTATGGCGGGAGCTTTCAGTCGGCGCATATGAAGGAAGGTGCCTGACTCATCCACGATAGCCGTCTCACCATAGAGGATATCAGGTGCATGATCATCATCAAACGAATGCATCATCCTCTCCACGCTGTTGGGAGCGAAGAAGGTGTCTCCCGCGTTGAGGAAGCAGAGGTAATCACCCTTAGCCATCGCCGCGGCTTTGTTCATGGCGTCGTAGAGCCCTTTGTCGGGTTCGCTCACCCAGACCATCTTCTCATGCGCATATTGCTTGATCAACGCTACCGTGTTGTCTTTCGATGCACCATCCACAATCAGATGCTCGATATGAGGGTATGTCTGTTCTCTGACGCTCTGCAGCGTCCTCACCAGCGTGGGGGCGGCATTATAGGTGACGGTGATGACGGATAATGATTTCATTTGCGGGCATATATGGCGATGAAGGGCGATAACATCCTGCCCCGGAAAGGAAAAAGTTTGATGGCATAGCTCAGTGCTTTCACCCATTTTCGCCGGTTTTTGTTTTCTGGTTTGGGCTCAAGCCATACCATGGGTTTACCGATGTACTCCACCGAAACATCGTGGAGAGGAAAGGTACGCATGATCTCTGCAAGCGCGGGGATCTCCATTGATTTCAGGTTGTGTGCTTCCAGGTTCTCCCTGTCCAGTCTCCGCTGTATCATTCCGTTCAGGCCCAGGAAATTGGGAATGAGGATCAACAATTGACCCTCGTCAGACAGCAGATCGACATGTCTTTTCATCACATCCGCAGTGTCTTCAAAATGTTCGATAAAGCCCGAGGAGAAGACCACATCATAGCTTCTCTCCGGTGTGAAGGAGAAAAAATCGGTGTGAATACACTGGATGCTGTTATCGGGTAAGCCGTTGATCTTCTCGAAATTGCGTACAATATCCCTGTTCATGTGAAAATCCAGCACGGTCACATCGCTGATGCCGTGTTTGTAAAACCAGGCAGCGAACACACCGGGAAACCCGCCGATATCGATGAGGCTCTTACCCCGGCTCAACTGCTGCATAAAGGGTTGAAAAACCACCTTGCCGGGAATCTTATCGTACCTGTAATGGGCCCAGTAGGCCTCCCAGTGCGCCTGGTCAGTGATGTTGTTATTCGTTTGCATAGAGTTGCCTATAACGTTGTGCAATTTTTTCCTGACTGTATTCCTCCACCACTTTACGGCGTGCTTCCGCTGAAAGCAGCCCTGCATCATTGCCGAACAATATCCGGAGAATGCCTTTTGCCAGATCTGCCGCATCCCTGTATACCGCCACGTAACCGTTTGTGCCGTGCGAGATCATCTCGGGGATGCCGCCGGTATGAAACCCGACACAGGGTGTGCCGCAGGCCATCGCCTCCATGATGGTGTTGGGCAGGTTCTCCTGCAGTGAGGGCGTCACGAACAGGTCGGCGGCATTGTAGACCCCGGGCATATCCTGCGGTGCCACATATCCCAGACTCCTCGTAGGCAGCGAGAGACGTTTTCCCAGCTCCTCCCCGTCGTTGCCGGCAATCAAAAAGAGGATATCGTCGTGTTGCTGCGCCATGATGCGGCTCGCTTCCGCCAGATAATCCATCCCCTTGCGCGGATCAGAAGCATTTACGGCCGCAAAGAGCACTATTTTTTTATCTGCCGGCAGATTCAGCCGTTGGCGTGCCTCCCTTTTATCCATGGGTGAGTAGACAGCGGTATCGATGGGATTGGGGATGGAGACCACCTGATGACCTGCCGTGAGCGGACTTTTTGCTGCCAGCTCCCTCAGCCAGTTGCTGCAGGCTACGAAAGTGATCCCTCCCCTGGCATAGACAGCCTGCTTTGTAAGAAACAGCTGATGTGACAGGTCGTTCCGTGAAGGTGTCTTGAGATAAGGACATTCCCCGCAGGATCTTTCGTAGCGGGTACATCCGGCAGCATGATGACAAATACCGGTGAAGGGCCACATGTCGTGCATCGTCCAGACAACTTTCTTGCCGGAGGCAATGATGCGACCTATTTCATCCAGGGAAAGCATCCCCTGGTTAATCCAGTGCAGATGGATCACATCGGCTTCCCTGAATGCCGGCAGATCAGTAATAGAGAGACCCCTGTTCGCTATGGAGATATCAAACAGGTACTGTTTCGTGAATCCGTTGCGGAGAAAGATGACACCCCGCTCCAGGTAGAAGTTGAGCCTGTTCTGCCGCTTGCTGCCGGCAGCGATGACAGCCGTATGAGCGGATTGCTTATCGCGTACGAGCATCTTCACGTGCTCTCCTTCTCGTAGCAACGCGTTCATCAGCCGGAAGGCAGCAATGGCCGCCCCTCCGTGTATATCGGATGTGTTGACGATGAGGATGTTCATGAGACAATTTTTCTAAAGGCATCCAGATAGCGGTCGCTGACGCTCTCCAGGTTGATCCTCTCTTCAATCACGCGGAGTGAAGCTTCTCCCATCCTCTTACTCAGGGCAGGGTCCCTGAGTAAGAGGGCTATTTTTTCAGACAGATCGGCCACATTGTTCTCCCGGAAGAAGAGGCCATTACCATGGTGAGTAACCAGATCGCATTCAGTACCGTCGCAGACGGAGCAGATCACCGGCAGGCCGTAAGCCATCGCATCGTTGATGGATAGCCCTCCCATACCCGCCAGCACATAGACTGATGATGCGCTCATGTAGGCGCCGACTGTTTTCGGGGCGTATACCCCGCCGGTAAAAAGAACTCTTTCCGTGATTCCCAGTGCCATTGCTTGTCTTCCAAGGGGCTCTCTTTCAGGTCCGTCACCCACCACCACCAGTTCCGCGTCGGGAAACTCTTTCAAAACGTTTGCGAATGCTTCCATCAGTAAATCAACGCGTTTCCATTTGACCAGTCGTCCTATATGGATAATCCTGCGGCTGTTTTCAGGGAGGATGGGAGGCTCCTGCCGTAGCAGTTGTTTTTCCTGCAACAGGGCTTCGCTGTCGCCGGTATTATAGGTGACGAAGACCCGCTCCTCACGGATACCGTAGGTGGGCATGATAGTTTTTCCCAGCGAAGAATAGGCCAAAGCACCATCAGCCCTGGCATAGCAATATCTTCTAATCTGCATGGTAGCCCACTGCCTGATAAAGAAGGTCAGTCCCTTACTTAACAGTTTCATATCCTCGTTATACATCGGGTGTTCCCTGAAGTAGGCACGTATCTTGCCGTAGGGGGGCACCTGGAAAGGGATCTCCCGGATCACAAACCGTACGCCATTTTTATTGAGTGCCTTGCGGAGGCTGCAGTACTTAAAGAACTGCAGAAAGTAAGGCCAGCCGGCAACAAAGATGTCAGGCTGTTCTCTTTGAATGATTTCCGACAGATCGGGGAAATAATTCTTGCCGAAAAGTGTTTTTCTCTCCCTGCTGTTAATGATCTTATACGCTGCCTGTCTTTCATCTATCACTTTAACCCCTTTGCCCAGCACCTTACTTCTGCGAGCAGGGATCACGGCGACGATCTCCGCATTCTTTTCAACCAGCCTGTTGAGCATCGCGTTCGCATAGAGTGGGATACCGCCGAAGACATAGAGAATTTTCATTTAAAACATAGTTTTATCCGATAGCACATTTCTTTCAAGCACATGGAGTGCCACATGATTACCCACTTCAATCCCTTTCTGTGCAAGATGCTCCTTCATTGTGTTGAAGGCCAGCTCAGGGTTGTTGTTGTCACCGCTCAGATGACAGAGCCATATATTACGAAGCTCGGGGGTGAAATTGTTGGCGATGAACTCAGCTGTCTGACGGTTGCTCAGGTGTCCCGTGCCGGAGGTGATCCTGCGTTTAAGATAGAGCGGATAACGCCCGTTCTGGAGCAGTTCCTCATCGTAGTTGCTCTCGATCACCAGGTGATTGGCCTTGCCAATATAGCTGGCTACCTCCTCGGTAATGGCCCCCACGTCGGTTGCCAGCGTCATCCTTTGGCCGTCGAACTCGAAGAAATAACCTGCATTGTCGTTACTGTCGTGAGGCACGTCGAAGGCAGTGATGCGTAACTCTTCAATCTGGAAGGGCTTTCCTTTCTCGATATATTTTGCTGATCCGTTGAGGTTGTTACTTATCATGGGACAGTTTGCAATGCCACGGTGCACCTCACGCGTGGCATAGACGGGTATATGCATTTTCTCACCCAGGTAGCCGGCCGATTTGATGTGGTCGTAGTGATCATGGGTGATCAATATTGCCATGATAGCGGAGAACTCAATGCCGTACTCCGCCAGTCTTTTTCTGATCACCCGCGGACCCAGTCCGGCATCAATAAGGATGCCGTAGTGAGCGTTGCCCAGGTAGTAGCAGTTACCACAACTGCCGCTGCTGAGGCTGAAGAAAGAGATTCGATCCGTTGAGAACAGTTTGTATTGCATAGTGAATGCAAAGATAGTAAGATTTTAGGATTTATCTCCTCGAGAGCATCTCCCCCTAATTTGTGGTTAGTCATCCTGAGACATGAAATCCTCAAAATAGCGGGTAATATGGGCATGCAGGTGCACCCTGTCATGACCCGTCATGTTATGTCCGTGACCGGGATAGAGGAAGAGGTCCGGATGTGTCCCTGCTTCGATGCTTGCTTTCATGAATTGCAGACTATGTTGCAGCACCACCGTGGGATCCTCATCGCCATGGATCATCAGCAGGCGTGACCGCAGCCGGTCGGCCTTGTTCAGCAGGCTGCTCTCTTCATATCCATCAGGGTTCTCCTGAGGGGTGTCCATATATCGTTCTCCATACATCACCTCGTAATATTTCCAGTCGGTCACGGGACCACCGGCCACACCCACGCGAAACACACCGGGGTAACGGAGCAGCATGTTGATGGTCATGAACCCGCCATAGCTCCAGCCATGGATGCCCATGCGTTTACAGTCTACGTAGGGCAGTGACTGCAGGTACTCCACACCCTTCATCTGGTCTTCGGCCTCCACCACCCCCAGCCGGCGGTGGGTGACTTGCTCGAAGGCCGCGCCTCTGTAGGATGTACCCCGGTTATCCATCACAAAGACGATATAACCTTTCTGGGCCATATAGGTCTCCCAGCCACCCGAGCCGTAACGCCAACGGTTGCTCACCATCTGCGAGTGGGGGCCACCATAGACATACATCACCACGGGGTATTTTTTTGTTGCATCGAACCCGGCCGGTTTAATCATCCGGTAGTAGAGATCGGTCACACCGTCGGCAGCTTTCAGTAAGCCCAGCTCTGCTGAGGGCATGGTGTATGCCTCAAACGGGTTGTTCGCCTGGGATAGGAGGGTCGTCTTGCCGCTGTGGGTCTCCATCAGATCTATCCTGCCCGGGTTGTCATGCGCAGCGTAGTGGTCGACAAGGTAGCTGCCGGAAGCACTGAGTAGCGCGGTGTGCATGCCCGGCAGGGTGGTATGTTGCGTAATCTTCCCGCTGCTGAGTGTCACACTGCAAATGTGGCGATCCATCGGTGAGGGGAGGGTAGAGATGAAGTAGAGGTTCTCCCCCTTCTCATCGAAACCGATCACATCTGTCACCTCCCAGGTGCCGTCGGTAAGCTGCTTCAACTGTTTCCCCGTGATATCATAGAGATAGAGATGATTATAGCCGTTTCGTCTGCTCAGCCAGATAAACCGCTCCTCTCTCTCTTTTACAAAGAGCACGGGATTTTCAGGTTCCACATAGCTGGGATGACGCTCAGTGAAGAGCGTCCTGGCAAGGGTACCCGTGACAGCATCATACCTGTTGAGCTGCATCCTGTTTTGCTCCCTGTTGAGTTCGGCCACGTAGAGTGCTGCTTCATCGGGACTCCACGCAATGTTGGTAAGATAATGATCGTCCGGTTCACCTGTTTTCAGCCAGATGGTCTCTTTCGTCATCGTGTCGAAGATGCCGATGGTGACCCGGTGGCTGGTCATGCCTGCCATGGGATATTTGCTGTTCTTCACTTCCGCAACCCTTGCCGATACATCCACTAGCGGGTAATCGCTCACCATGGTCTCGTCCATGCGGTAGAATGCTATCTTTCTGCCGGAGGGCGACCAGAAGATGCCGTCGTTGGTCCCGAACTCGTTACGGTGCACCGCTTGACCGTAGACGATGGCGCGGTTGCTTTCATCCGATACTGGCCATTCACGTCCATGTTTATCAAGGATGAAGAGATTGTTCTCTTTCGTGTAGGCCATGAAGGTGTTGTCCGGAGAGAGCAGATGATGCTCGCTCTCATTGGGGTAGCTGAAGTAGGCACGATGCGCTTTCTTCCTTAGATCATACACGCCTGTACCGTGGGAAGATTGAAACCTTAACAGGTCGCTGCCTGCCGGTGAGAAGGCAAGAGCGTGAATCTTGTGGTCGCCCTGCTCTATCCCTTCTTCCAGCTCTTTATAAGTGAGGAAGATTTTTTTTCTCTGGCTCCTGGACGGGTTATCAATCATCCAGACCGAGTCATTCTCTATCACAGCCAGTCTGTTTCCGTACCACTGATACTGCACGGGCATACGTGGATAAAAATTGGCGTACTGTGCTCCCCCTGGTATAAGTTCCTCCAGGGAAAGTTGTTTCTCCTGCTGTGCTGAGAGCATGCCCGTGAAAGCGAAGAATAGGATACAAATAAAAGTATTACGCATAATAATATGGTTTCTCTCCGGTCTACCCCCACATAAAGGGTCTAACCGGCTGAGGTGATTTCAAAATGTGACTTCAGATAGTCCCCTCACTATACGGTTATAATCTTCAATCATCTCTTTCACTACCTCCGCGGCAGGGATGATTGCTCTGATATGAGAAGCGATCTGACCTATCTCGAGCTCTCCTTCGGTGAGATCACCCTCAAAGATCCCTCTTTTGGCACGACCGCGGCCCAGCAGCGCACGCAGCTCCTCGGCCGACGCACCCCGCTCTTCCAGCTCCTGCACCTGCATGAAGAACGCATTTCTGATCAAACGTGTGGGGCTCACCTTCTTCAACGACAAGAGGGTGTCCCCCTCGTTCAGGGTAAGACACCGCTGTTTGAAAGCATCGCTGGCGGAGCTCTCCGTGGTCAGTGCAAAGCGGGTGCCTACCTGCACCCCCTCGGCACCCAGGGCAAAGGCTGCAGCCATTGACATCCCCGTGGCTATGCCACCGGCAGCGATCAGCGGCAATGCTATCGTCTCCCTCACCTGCGGGATGAGTGTAAACGTGGTGGTCTCCTCGCGTCCGTTATGACCGCCTGCCTCAAATCCTTCGGCCACGATGGCATCCACCCCTGCCTTTGCCGACTTGAGGGCAAACTTGGAGCTGGAGACCACGTGCACGACGATGATTCCCTCGTTCTTCAATGTGGCTGTCCATGTTGTTGGATTGCCTGCCGAGGTGAAGATGATCCGTACCTTCTCCTCCATCACTATCTGCATGATCTCCTCAATCTGCGGGTACATCAGCGGGATATTCACACCAAAAGGTTTGTCCGTGGCAGCCCTGCATTTGCGGATATGTGCCCGTAACGTGTCGGGATGCATCGATCCTGCTCCTATCAGCCCCAGGCCGCCGGCATTGCTCACGGCCGAGGCAAGTCTCCAGCCGCTGCACCAGACCATCCCCGCCTGAATCACAGGGTAGCGGATGCCAAGCAGTCTGCATATGCTGTTGTTCGTCATCAATTTGTTTTTTTATTTGTTGCAAAGATAGCAGTTTCCTGCTGAATAGGGTTAATTTTCTTCATTCAGCCATCATTATCTCCCTTTTTTATTTGAGGCTCTCTCCCTTTTAAATATTTTTAGTAGCTTTGCATATTGTTGCCCGTTATCACTGCGAGCGCGAAAAGTAGTCATATTTTTATATTATTTGGCATTATGAATGTCCTTCTTCTTGGATCCGGAGGCCGCGAACATGCTATGGCGTGGAGAATACGGAAAAGCAGCTATCTGAATAATCTCTATATTGCTCCCGGTAATGCCGGCACGGCTTTGCTGGGTACCAACGTACCCATTGAGGTAACTGATTTTGACGCGATGAAACAATTCTCACTCAACCACGATATAGATATGATTGTTGTGGGGCCGGAAGATCCGCTGGTGATGGGTGTCTATGATTTTTTCCGTAACGATGAGGATGTCTGTCATATTGCAGTGATAGGTCCCTCCAAAAAAGGAGCCCAGCTGGAAGGCAGTAAGGATTTTGCCAAAGAGTTCATGGTTCGTCATCAGATTCCCACTGCACGGTACAAGACCATCACGCTCGACACCATTGATGAAGGGCATGTTTTTCTCGAGTCACTTTCGTCACCCTATGTGCTGAAAGCCGATGGTCTTGCTGCTGGTAAAGGAGTGCTGATCATCAACGAGGTGGACGAGGCGAAACAGATGCTCGGAGAGATGCTCCACGGGAAGTTCGGCAAGGCGGGGGACAAGGTAGTCATTGAAGAGTTCCTGTCGGGGATTGAGTGTTCCGTGTTCGTGCTCACCGATGGACGCAACTATAAGATCCTTCCTGTAGCCAAGTCATATTGCAGTGATAGGTCCCTCCAAAAAAGGAGCCCAGCTGGAAGGCAGTAAGGATTTTGCCAAAGAGTTCATGGTTCGTCATCAGATTCCCACTGCACGGTACAAGACCATCACGCTCGACACCATTGATGAAGGGCATGTTTTTCTCGAGTCACTTTCGTCACCCTATGTGCTGAAAGCCGATGGTCTTGCTGCTGGTAAAGGAGTGCTGATCATCAACGAGGTGGACGAGGCGAAACAGATGCTCGGAGAGATGCTCCACGGGAAGTTCGGCAAGGCGGGGGACAAGGTAGTCATTGAAGAGTTCCTGTCGGGGATTGAGTGTTCCGTGTTCGTGCTCACCGATGGACGCAACTATAAGATCCTTCCTGTAGCCAAGGATTATAAGCGTATTGGCGAGAACGATACGGGATTGAATACCGGCGGTATGGGGGCGGTATCGCCTGTTCCATTTGCCGATGAGCTGTTCATGGAAAAAGTGCGTCTGCAGATCGTGGAGCCGACGGTGGAGGGACTGCGAAAGGAACGGATCGAGTATAAGGGTTTTATTTTTCTTGGACTGATCAAGGTGGAGGGAGAGCCTAAAGTGATTGAATACAATGTACGCATGGGTGATCCAGAGACAGAAGTGGTGATGCCGCTCATCAAATCGGACCTGCTGGAACTGTTTATCGGTGTAACCACCGAAACGCTCGACAAGAAGTCATTGGTAATTGATGATCGCTATGCAACGACTGTAGTGATGGTTTCAGGTGGCTACCCTGAGGCATACGAGAAAGGGAAAAAGATCCTGGGTGTGGAGAATGTGCTGGACAGTATTGTCTTCCATGCTGGAACAAAAAATAGAGACGATCAGGTTGTCACAGCTGGTGGCCGAGTGCTGGCTGTCACCTCTTATGGCAAAACCATGCAGGAGGCGCTCGACAAATCCTACAAGAACATCGGAAAGATATGCTATGAGAAATGTTATTTCCGAAAAGATATCGGGTTCGATCTTCTTCCATAATATATAGTATCATTGGCCCATGCGCACTGTTGTGAGCGTATTCCGTAGAACGATCGTCGAGGGACGGTTCATCGCTCTGATCACCGCCCTGATGATCATTGGCATGCGAGCACTCCTCTTTTATTCGACAGGAATGCCTGCGAATGCTTTCACCGTCCACAGTTTCCTCTGGAGATTGATCGCTCCTCTGTTTGCCGATCCGATGATCTCCTTCGCGGCATCCACTCTTTCCGTTTTTCTGATTGCATGGATCATCTCCTCGGTGAATAGGAAGTTTGCACTTATCCGTTCACGCTCTTCCCTGCCTTTCATTGTGCCCCTTTTTTTGTTTTCTCTGCATCCCTGGTTCCTGGTGATGAACGGAAACTATATCTCGGTCATCTTCATTCTGCTGGCTTTTTCACCGTTGCTCAGTTCGTATCAGAAGCCCGAATCATACCTCTACTCTTTCCGTGCCGGCATCCTGTTAGCAGTAGCCTCATTGTTCCAGATCTATACCTTGGCACTGCTGCCTCTCTGGTGGAGAGGTGAACGGTCGATGCGGGGATATCAGTTCAGGTCGTTCATCTCCTCACTTTTTGGTGTGCTGCTTGTCTATGTCACTCTCTTCTCGCTCTATTTTATTAATGACGATATACCGGGATTTATTCAGCCTTTCCTGGCTTTCGCCTCCTTCTCGCTGCCTGCTCTACCTGTTTTTACCATTGCTGAGTGGATGACGGTGGTGCTTATCCTCCTCTTTTTTATTTCGAACATGTATTTCAGTATCAGAACTTACAGCCGCGACAAAGTGCTCACGCTCTCCTTTATGCAGTTCGTCGTCTTCCTGATTGTTTTTCTTCTCTTGCTGCAGGTGATCTTCTGGAGCACGACCCTCTTCTTTCTCACCCTCAGCATCGCACTTATATCCTACCTGAACGCCTACTTCTTCACCAGGACGGTATCTGAAGTCAATATCATTCTTGGATGTATATCTTCGTTGCTGATGCTCCTGTACTATTGCGCTCATCTGTTTCCTCATCTGCTTCCTGATCAGTAGTATTACACCCGGTTTGACCTAAACATTTTCATCCACTTCTCTGTTTATAGGATAGATTGGAGATAACAGCCACCTATCGCTTTTTGTATTGTTGCATCATCCATTTTCAATATAACTAATGAGGAGGGCAAAAAAATGAAGAAATTATTATTCTGCACATTCGCCGTGCTTGTATCACTGCTCCTCTTGCAGGCTTGCGGTACCACGCAGTCGGCAACCGAGAAAGAGAAGCAGGCAGCTGCGATGCGTGAAGCAGTGGAGAGCTCCGATTTTACGTTTAAGGCTACTTATGCTTATCCCACGGGCTACAATGCTATGTATCTCTCTCCCTATTATGATGTGATAGTATCTCCGGATACCGTCAGCGCTTACCTTCCCTATTATGGCCGTGCCTATCGCGCACCTATCGACCCGCGTGAGGGAGGGTTTCGTTTTACCAGCACCGAGTTCCAGTACAGGGTTATGCCGGGCAAACGCAAGGGTAACTGGATTGCTGAGATTGCCTTTCTTGATCTGGACAGATCGGTTTCGTTCAGTTTCGATATTTGGGAGAACGGATCTACCCGTCTGGTTGTGAACGACATGAACAGGCAACCCATCTCTTTTCAGGGAGATATCACCATTCCCAAAAAGGAAGTAAAATAATCGGGGAGGCAGATTAAAATGATCAATTGTTCGAAACTGAAGTGATTCATATCTAACCAGGTGACATCCTTGGACAACAATTCATCTAAACGGCATAGATACTTTGTATGAGTTATAGATGCTGATTTTATCCAGTTTTCATAATCATTACGCAATAGATACAGGACTGACTGTGAGCTACATGATAATACTATGCAGAATTGCCTCCATGTTGTAAATCATAGAGATATAGATTGTTGTGCAAATATTTTTATTGCCTGCTGTTTTCATCGGGAAGACGACTATTTCTCTCATTTTTTTCTACCTTTATGCCCGCATTCCATCTTTAAATATTCAGACAATGAAAAATGTAATCTTGTTTTTTAGTTTTTTCCTTTTTTCCATTTCAAATTTTTCACAGAATCCCAGACCTGTAAAAAATATTATTGTGATGATTCCCGACGGGACCTCGATCGGTGTTTACTCGGCAGCCCGTTGGTTCAAATATTATAACGGCATGGGTGAAAAACTGCACATTGACCCCTATTTTACCGGTACCGTCACAACCTTCTCCTCAAACGCACCCATCGGCGACTCGGCTCCAACGGGGTCAACCTACGCCACTGGCGTCTTGCAGCAGGAGGGAAATGTCGCCATCCATCCCGAAGTATCCGACAATGACATCTACCCGGTAGATGGTGCCCGCACATGGCAGCCGGCGGCTACCATCCTCGAGGCATTGAAGATGGAGAAGAAGAAGGCCGTGGGACTGGTGGTCACCTGTGAGTTCACCCACGCCACACCTGCCGATTTTTCGGCGCATCATTACACAAGGAACAATTACAAGTCGATAGCCCCCCAGATAGCCTATCAGAACCTGGATGTGATGTTTGGAGGGGGAAACAGACATATTACGCCTGATATCAGGGAACATCTGGCAGGTGTGGGTACCACCCTTATTCAAAACGACAGAAATGCGCTGCTCAACTATAACGGAAAGGGTAAAGTGTGGGCACTGTTTCAGGAGAGTGCGCTCCCTTATAATATTGACAGAAACCCGGAGAAGATTCCTTCACTGGTTGAGATGACAGAGAAGGCACTCCAGCTGCTCTCATCCAACGAAAATGGCTTCTTCCTCATGGTGGAAGGAAGTCAGGTGGATTGGGCGGCACATGCCAACGACCCGGCAACCATCATTGACGAGTACCTCGCCTTTGACGAAGCGGTAGGAAAGGTGATGGCATTTGCAAAAGAAGATGGAAACACGGCAGTGGTGATCATGTCAGACCATGGCACCAGCGGTATGAGCATTGGCACGAGGGAGCGTTCCGGTTCCAGCAGGCTCTCCATAGGAGCGCTTTTTGAAGCGGTTTCCAAGATCAAGATCAGCGCAGGAGGGCTGGAATCTATTCTGATCGACACAAAGCCTGAAGCGTTCAAGGCTGTTTTCAAAGAATATACCGGCATCGATATCACCGATGAAGAGCTGATGTTGCTCCACTCCTCCAAGAACTACAAGGAAAGCGACTACACCCAGGTAGGGACAAGCAACAACCTGGCACATAATATCGTGAAGGTATTGAACAGCCGCTCCTACTTTGGCTTCACCACCGGAAGTCACACGGGTGAAGAGGTACTGATGGCCGCCTACCACCCTCAGGGAGATGTGCCGCGGGGTAACCTGCGCAACACCGAGGTCAACCGCTACCTGCAACAGGTTGGTGGGCTTGAAAGCACCCTGGAGGAGCTGTCCGACCGCATTTTCGTGAAGCATGAAACGGTTTTCAAAGGGTTGCGTTACACCATTCACAGGGATAACCCAGATATTCCTCTATTGAAGGTTACTAAAGGGAAAAATGTGCTGGAGATCCCCGCCTTCTCCTCCGTGGCGAAGAAGAACGGCAAGCCGTTCGATATGGGATCCGTAGTGGTCTATATCGACAAGAACGATACCTTCTATCTCCCTGCATCACTGGCGGGTGCTCTTTAAGAACTGACATATCCAACCCAAACTGGGTTACAAAAAGGACGACTGTTCACACTGCAAAGTGTGTAACAGTCGTCCCTTTTTAAAGACTATTCACGTGAGATGATCAGTGAACGATGCTGCTTATTTCGATATTGTCGAGGAAATAGCGGTTAGCTGTAGGTAACTGCCAGTTACTCTGGCGGATCGTGATTCTGGTATCCTTAGTGATCGTTAATCCGGTGAGATCTACTACGGCTCTGATCCACTCGAGTCTGTGACCATTCTCGAAGCCCGCTGCGGGTACATCAAGAATAACCTCATTCGTTCCGTTTGTTACGACGACGATCAGGTTGACTGGGTCAATCACGCCCGAACCCTGACGCATTGGACACCAGTCGAATGACATCACTGGGGTGGCATCTGAAGGTACATCAACGGTAAGTTTCGGAAGGATGATGCCTGCCTGAAAGCCTGTCTTGCCGAACTTCAGGTAATTCCGCTGGAGGTAGATGCACTCGCCTGCGTTCGTACTGGTAGGCGTAACGCGCAGGAATGCATATCCCTTCGCAAGAAGCGCGTCGAGGGATGAAACACCGTCGATCTTGGGAGTAGGTATCTGCGGAGCTGTTGCGCTGATATTGTCTGTCTCAACGGACTGACCTGCGTTGCCAACTACCGCCCATGGATCAAGCCATTCGAAATCTTCAAAGAAATAGATATCCTTTGCGATGCCATTGTCCTCAATCTCGGCGGCGATAACCTTGATTACCGGTGCTGCCAGTCCGTCAAAATATCCCTTGACCACCACCCGATGACCATTCATTGCTGCAAGATCAAACGATGCAGGTGCATCGGTAATGCTCACCGTGTAATTGGCGTCAACAACCGAAACATTATTGCCATTCAAGATGCCGCTCACTGCAATGAACTCCCTCGTGGCAGCGTTATAGGTATCAATCCTATCGGTTATATCCTTAGCCTCGGGATAGGTCACGGTTCCTCCCGTTGAAACAATCTCTGTCTGATCTGCCTCGATCACAGCGAGAGATTGTGAATTAGAGGCCTTATCACCCAAGATAGAAACCTTATCTCCGATATTTGCCGTTGTTTCACTCAGTACATAGGCGTTGTTGACATTTTGTGCGTCGGTCACGATAAAGCCTACCGAGGTAACGGCCACTACTGTCACATCTGGAACAGAAACAACTGTCTCATTAGCCAGTGACACCAGTTCCTGCATCGTGTAATCTTTCACATCGCGATACTTGTCACCTGCTTGCATTACAAGGACTTCAGCGCGACTGGCAAGGGTTTCGCCCTTGAAGACAATCACCGCTTTTCTGGGGTTGTCCAACGCTCCACCTCGCATGTTGGCGGTTACCGTAATTGTCACATCCATTACACCACTTCCCGTGGCCGGTGTAACAGTGATCCATTCCGGCACTTCCGTCACCCAATCGGCATCGGCATAGACGGTGATGATCTGTGGCGCACTGTCAGTTCCGTCGTAGCTCAACGAGCTGGCACTGGCCAGAACAGCCTGTGACAGCGATGATCCCTCCTCTTCGCAGCTTCCGAATGTAACCAGAAGTGCCATAAGAATCAGGGTTCTATATGTATATTTCAATAGTCTCATAATCTCATGTTTAATTTAAATGATTGAAGTTCGATTTAGAAATCAAGTCCGTCATTCCATCCCGGGTTTTGTGTAAGATTCTTGTTGAGCGATCGCTCGTTGATAGGAATGGGATAGAGGTAGTCTCTCACCTCTGAGAATTGAGTCCGTGCAATATTTTTATGATAATAGATATAGCCCCGGTCTCCTTCAGTGAGAAGGATCTCCTGCCCGATCAGCAATACCTGAACGCCATCGGGTGCTGTAGGTTTGGATGTGCCTTCTGCATAAAGAATTACATCGGTTACACCATCACCAGTAAGATCATACGCTCCCGGCTGTTTGAAGTACATGCCATAGATATCCTGATCAATACTGTATCCGGCTTTCCATCGAACCAGATCATCGAAACGGAACCCTTCCTGATTCAATTCAACAGCTCGCTCTCTGCGTATTTCGAGGATGACTCCCTTGTTTGCTCCGCTCACATTGGGGTATCCATTTTCGGCAGAAGAGAGATACCAGTCCGGATCGGCATTGGCTGCACTCATCTGTAGATAGGGCATGCCTACTCTTGCCCTGAGCTTGTTGATGGAGATATCAAGATCAGCCTGATTCAATGTGCCCAACTCAGCTTTAGCTTCGGCATAGTTGAGAAAGACTTCACCCAGACGGAACACCGGTAAATCGGCAGTCGACCTGTCGTTGCGGTCTATGTTCCCACCTGATGCAGTTGGTTCCTGAACAAATTTCACCGGGTGATACCCAGTCACCGAACCGGTAAGATCGGGTGCCAACACCTTCGTTGTTCCGATTCTGGTATATCCCGGTGTTCGGATGCTTTGTGCCAATCGTGGGTCACGATTCTTCACTTCATCGATGAATGAAGATACCTGCCATCCCTCCTGATCGGTAAAGGCGGTACCGTCGGACTTCAAATAGCTATTCACAAATTTTCTTGTCAGGCCAGGACGTCCCTGGGTGGGAACTACCGTATGTGCTGTAGCATTGTGATAAATTTCGAGACTGAAATCGAACATGATGGCAAGGATATACTCATCTGCACTGGCTTTTTCTTGGGCGAAAAGTGTAAGGTAATCCTTGTTTGGATTGCCAGTGCTGTATAGCTTATAAGGACCTTCCTTGATGATTGTCTCTGCTGCTATTGCTGATTGTTGGAGATAATAGCTGTAGTTATTGCCCTCCAGGTTGAGGTTGTGGTACTTCCGGTATGTTCCCTCGTAGAGGCAGAAACGTGCTTTCAGCGCCAGCGCTGCCCACTTGTTGACACGGAAGGTGCTTACATTGGCAGGTAGATTCTCAATTGCAAAATCGATGTCTTCGATCATCTTGGTCATTACCAGCTCGCGTGAATCCCGTGGTTTGTAGAGATCTTCATCAGCCGACCCCAGTTCCTTGTCGTACCACGGCACATCACCAAACTGCTTCACCTTTTCGAAATAGAAGTAAGCTCTGAAGAATCGCGTCAATGCTGTATACTTGACCACAGCGGCTTCATCTTCACATTGATCAATATAAACCAGGAGGGTATTCATTTTTCTCAGGTCACCCCATGACCATCCTCCACCGGAATTGGGTACCGTTCTCCTGCTGCCACCAATCATCTCGGCCGAGAGGTTTTGTTGGATGTAGAGGTCGCTCTGGTCGTCGTAAGGTGATTTATCCAGGAGATTGTTGTAAAATGTATTACTGAACATCTGGAGGTCCGTTTCCGTCTTGAAATAAGCTGCCGGCGAAATTTGGCTCAGCGGTTTGGTATCAAGCAGATCATCGCATGCCGTCAAACCTGTGATCAGCGCAATCGCAATTATAATATATCGCTTCATAGTGATTATTCCTTATTGTTATTAAAAAGTAAGATCTACACCAAACATATATGTCTTCGCCCATGGATAAAAGGCGTTCTGGTACACATCATTCGATCTGTCGATCACTGCTTCAGGGTCTACATATTCCGAAACTTTCTTGATAGGTGCCCAGTAGCAGAGGTTTTCTCCTGAGAAATAGACACGAACCATATCCAGTTTGATTTTTTTCGTCAGATTATCCGGTATGGTGTAACCTACGGTCAGGTTTTTGAATCTCAAATAGCGCAGGTTCTGAAGATAACGATCATTCACCTTGCTCATGGGGCCTGATGAGGCCGAGTAGGCCATGGGCCTGGTGAAATAGGCGTCACGATTATCCTCGGCCCATGTCTTTTCGAGGAAGTTCTTTGGCAGGAAGGAAAGGTAGGGATAGGAATAGGGTCCCCAGAAATTCATCATCTGTCCATGAGGATACCAATGGTGATTGCCTGTTCCCTGGAAAAATGCGGACAGATCGATCCCTTGCCATCTAACGTTTGCATTGAACCCATAGGAGAGGCTGGGAAGCGAGTTCCCCAGGATCTTGCGATCGCCCGGATCATCCACAGTGTTGCTACCTATTCCCAGGATCTTGTTGCCATCAGTGTCGAGAAATTTGAGGTCACCTCCCTGCCAACCTCCCGTGATACGGTTGTTGATGAAACTCAGATCCACTTCCTGTGCATAAGCCTGTGCTTCTTCCCTGCTTTGGAAAAGCCCATCGGTTTCAAAACCCCAGATTTCGCCAATGCGCATTCCTTCGTAGTAATCTTTGGCGAACGATTTTTCCGGATTGTCATATTTGGTGATCACACTGCTGTAATCGCTGAGGTTGAAACCAAAACCATATTCCAACGGTTTATTGGCAAAAGTACCTCGATCTCTCCAGTTGATGGAGAACTCATACCCTTTCGTGCGCAGGTCGGCTGTATTCATTTTTGGAGGCGTAGCTCCATAGACACCAGGAAGAGCGATACCATCTGTAAGCATGTCTTCGGTGTCACGGATATAGGCATCGCCCACAAAATTGAGGCGGTTGTTCAGGAAGGTCATATCCAGCCCCACGTTCCACTGCTTGGAGGTCTCCCATGTCAGGTCGGATGCTACCGGTGCGCCAATGGTAGAGTAATTGCCCTTCGAAGTCCCCTCGCCGAAGGTATATCCTGCAAATTCGCTGATTGAAATGAGACGCAGATAGGCATAATAAGAAGAGACGTTTTGATTCCCCAGCGTGCCATAGGAGCCTCTCAGCTTGAGGTTATCTACATATTCCCTTGCAGGTTCAAAGAATGACTCCTCTGAGATTCTCCATCCCACTGAAGCGGAGGGGAACCAGCCCCAGCGATGATCGGCGGCAAAACGGGAAGTGCCGTCGTAACGACCACTGACTTCCATCAGGTAGCGTCCCTGATAGTCATAATTGATACGGCCGAAATATCCCATCAGTGCATATTCATTTTGACCACCTCCCACTCCAGTGAGCGTACTACCACTTGAATCCGATCCAACAAGATCAAGGTCATCCAACTCGGTGGAGACGAGGTTTTGTCCCCAAGCTGATATATTTTTCAATTTCAGTGTCTCGTAGTTAAGACCGACCACTCCCGTCAGGTTGTGCACATCGTTGAATGTCTTGTTATAGGTGGCGAAAATATTGGTAGAATAATAATTGCGCGTGTTCACCACCTCATCCAGTTGATTCGCACCGGCTCCGGTATTGTAATAGGCCATGGCAGCACCAGGATACTCTCTGTAAGGCATATTATTGGAGCGGCTCATGTTACGTGCCTGGTAGAGACGATAAGTGAAATCGGCTGTGAGGCTGAGTGCTTTCATCGGAGTGATGGTGAGACGGCTGGTGTTGGAAAAGTCGGTTGCTATATCTGTATTGCGGTGTGAACCTTCACCTAATATGATATGCCGTCCATTCGCTACCTTGTAGCCGATATAGGGGATACCATATACCCAAGAGCCGTCGGGGTTCTTCATGGGAACGTTGGCCAACGCGTGTCTGGCGCTGTAACCAATGGTGTTATCAACACCTCCGTCTCCCAATGAGTTGTATTTGGAGGTATAGAAGGATGAGTTGTTTGAGAAAGTAGCCCACGGGTTGATGGTAAAGTCAATCTTTGAACGCAGGTTAAACTTTTCAAAAAGATCGGGGTGCTGTTTCTGTATGCCTTCCTGCTTGTCATAGGCCCCGGAAACAAGATATTTCACATCTTTTGTTCCACCATTGAATGAGACACTATGTTTTTGAACCGGTCGTTTTGCACGGTACATCATGTCCCACCAGTCATTGTTGCCATAGTACACCCACTGGTTTCTTCCGTTTCTCACATCCTCCACCACCCACGGTCGATCGGGATGTTCCGTCTTGTCATTCACACGTGCCAGCAGTTGTTGCATATCCTGATCGGTATAATTCATGTACAACGTGCCAGAATCAGCTTTCCAAAACTTGTTGACCGTATATACCGACCAATAACCCCTGTTTTCGTAATCGGTTGAGGTGGTTGATTCTTCCCAACCCAAACGACCACTGTATCGTACAATGGCTTTTCCGTCGGTGGTTGAACCCGATTTGGTCGTAACAAGAATTACACCGAATGCGGCACGTGCACCATAAACGGCGGCAGCTGCCGCATCCTTGATCACGGAAATCGATTCCACATCATTCGGATTGATGCGGTTGAGATCACCTACGGCACCATCGATCAACACCAGTGGTCCGGCTCCATTGATAGAAGTTACCCCTCGCACATTGATAGCGGGTGTACTGCCCGGTCTGCCGGAAGAGGTGGTGATGTTAAGGCCCGGGACTGATCCCTGCAGCATGTGTGTGACAGAGTGTGCCACGCGGTTTTCAAGTTCTTTGCCTCCTACCACCGATACGGAACCTGTAAGGTTGACTCGTTTCTGTGTGCCGTAACCGACCACAACCGTCTCCTCAAGAAGGACTGCGTCTTCAACCAGATAAACGGTGATATTCGTCTGGGTGGCGGAGATCTTCACGTTTTGGGGTATGAACCCCACGAATGAAACATTCAGAATAGCTTCTCCGGAGGGTACTTCAAACGCGAAGCTACCATCCTCGGAGGTAATTGTACCCCTTGAGGTACCCTGGAGCTGAACCGTTACGCCCATCATGGGTTCCTGCTCAGCGTCAAAGACCTTCCCGGAGATTACTCTATTCTGAGCTGACAGGGAGATGCTTCCTCCAACTATCAGAAGTAGAAATAGGACAAATAGTCTACATTCTCTCATAAAATCAACGTTTTAAAATTTGAATATTTATTCTTATCAACATGTTTATTTTTTCTTATACACTTCAATTGAAAACTGTTTCGGTCGCTCCATATTCTCACTCCAACTATTTCCAAACTCATCTTTAATGGTGATGGATAGATCCGTATTGGAATCCTTCGCTTTAACCCTGAAGAAATGGGTAAACCTATTAGTCACGAACGAGGGTGTGGATGAGAGATTCGGTTGATTAAATCTTTTCACGGAAAGTGCAGCTATATGGAGAGGATCATATGCCCATACAGCTTCAGGTGTCAGACTGTTGCCATCTTCATCCACCACATTCAGCGTCCAGCTTGAATTCCAGTTCCAGATATTGATCAGCACCTCGTTGTTACTGTTTGCCGGATAGGCATCTACATATTGCTGATATACCTTCCTTGTTGCCTCCGGGGTAGAAGAGGGCATCAATGGCACGTCGGCCAGTGAGAAGTGGACATTATTCAGATCGTAACTGCGGAACTGGTAATCTTCAGGCCATCCGGTAGCTTTGTACTTCCACTTCAAACTGGTACCGGTCACATCCCAGATGGAATACCCACCCGGGGTCCCATCAGGACTGATATGCACGCCGGGAGTAAGATGGCCCGACCACCACCAGGAAGCACATACAGCACCGGAATTATGTTCATAAAAATTGTGATTGCCTGTGATCGTGGATGCGGGCGTTACATTGAACATCTGGTGTGTATGACCCGTCACAAAATGAACTTCATATCCGGCCAGTATATTGAAAAGAGTCGTGGTATTGGTCACATCGTGATCATATTTAAACCCGGTAATCGTCGGATAGAATATCTGCGCGTGCGTTGCCACCACCACAGGTGTGGATTTATCCACATGTGAAAGATCCTTTACAAGCCAGTTCAATTGCTCACTGGAGATGCTCTTTTCATAATTCCGGGAAGTGGTTCCATCGTAGTTGCTGCAATCGATGTTATCGATCACCACGTAATGCACCTTGCCGATATTGAAAGAGTAATAGGTAGGGGCAATCAATTCCCTGAATTTCATTTCAGCGGTATAATCGGAGGTTGCCTTGTAATCATTGTCATGGTTCCCTATCACATGGAAGATCTGCAAATCTTTGAGTTGGGTGTTGACTGCATTCAGGTATTGAGGAAATGAATAGTTGTTTTCGTACCAATAGAGCTCCCAGGTCATATCCCCCAGTGCAATGGCATACATCTTCTCCCCCTTATGACTATTCATATAGCTTGTCAGGTCGGAGGTGAACTCGGAGAATTGCTTCGCATCACTTGTCCTGTTGGCGAGGTGCATATCCCCGAGCATGAACACCTTGTAAGTGTCTTGATTATTTACTTTCTTCAGTGTGAAATCGACCCGTTCGATTATGCCGGCAGCTCCTTTGAGCCTGGTAAAGAACTTAGGCAGTACGCCGTTGGATGCTACTTCATATCCACCCGGTATGGAGAGGAATACCATACCTTGCTTCTTGGCTGATTTGAGCTGGTATATACCATCCTGATCAGTCACTGTTACCTCAACACCATCAGAGACTACCACATTTCTCACGGCTGCACCGTTGTCTGAGGTCACAATTCCATAAATGGTTGTGCCCTGTTCCGGCACAAAGCCAATATCTTCAACAATGTGGATGTAGGTTTTTCCAAACGTTTTTTTTCGTGTATCTCTCTTGATGGAGACCTTGTAATCACCGGTGGTGCACTCACTGGCCAGGCGAATGGTGAAACTTTCCGAATTGCTCTTGATGATCGGAGAAACGAAAGAGATGCCGGCATCCGACTCTAGAATAAACTGGTCCGTAGAGGAGGGTGATTTTCCCTCTTTTACCCTGAAAACGAATTCTCCTCCTTTGGTGACATCGATCAGGGCCGGAAGTTCAAACTGCACGTCAAACTCCTTTTCAACAATTTCTTCCTCGTTGCTACAGGCTACAAATTGAAATAGGATTGCAAGGATCAACAGGTATTTATCTATTTTCATCATTTTAAGACGCTACTACTGTAATTATTCATTTTTGAAAGATTGGGATGCTGACTAATCAGGTTTATGTATATCCAGGACAGTTTTTTATTTCATTGCCTGTCATTAGCTGTCAATGCCCATATCCCAACTTATCCAGTATTTCCTTCGGATCTGGTGATGGCTCTATCAGCCTGTTAATCCTTTTTTTGTAAAAGTGGGTGGTGAGATCCGTCCTGTTGGTGATCATCCCGTCAATCAGGGGAGCATCATTTCCACTTTCAGCCTTGTCAACATAAGCCTCCATCTCATCAACGGAGTTAAACGAGTAGATATTTATTTTCAGCCCGGCCTCATGTATCTTCTCCAGGAAGAGCCTGTTATTTACCTCGCCATCCTGCAGGGAGAGATTGGTGCCGATAAATTGAGCACCACTACTTAGTGCAAACTCAACGATCTCATCAATCTTGTCTTCATAAGCGCTATCTTCAGGTGCGGGACTTTTCACCAAAAAACTGGTGAGCACCTCTCCTTTAAAGACATCCTTGAATTGCAGCATGCCCTCGCGGGAGAAGGTCTGCACCAATATCTTTCCCCTTGTGTTCCCTACATTCACTTTCCCATCCCGGTAGAAATCGTCGCTTCTATTTTCCTGCCCGTTAGCTTCAAGCGGGTTCCATCCATAGGCGGTTAAAGCCTGGTAAATCTCTTTTTCAAGCCCAGGATAACTTTGTGTGGACTTGGTCTCGATATAGATACCCGGCCTGTGGCCGTTGTCAGCAGGGTCGTTCTCATATTCGAATCGATATTCTCCTTCATCACTCTTGTTGAAGAGGCGGCTGCCGTCAGGGTTTCTCTTGATTCGTTTGCCCTCGGCGATTCTGAATGCATCTTCAAACAACAGCACTCCCTCACGGCTATAGCACTCTCTTGCCTGTCCGGGGTTAAGTTGGTTGAACGCCGTTCCCGCATCCAGCTGCAGGATCTCATCGAGGGTGAAGCTGCCCACAGGGTCACTTTCCCTGCCGGGGAAAATCTCGCCTACGTTGGTGGTGCGTTTCAACGTTTTGTCATGCATCACCACAAGGTGGTTATCTTTCGTGCGGTGAACATCCAGCTCGAGGTAGTCGGCCCCGCTGTTGCGTGCCCATCGGAAGGCAGCCTCGGTAAGCTCGGGCGCCCAGTAGATGGTGCCGCGATGTGCAATTACCGTATGATCAGGCATCATCTTTTGTACTTGAGGTTCAGCGGAGGCACTGCATTGAGTGTGGCTGAAAAGCGTAAAAAGAAGCAGAAGCATT
>CAYUQE010000005.1:0-4971 GCA_964446805.1 uncultured Proteiniphilum sp.
TTGCCGATGGTCATGGTGATCATCACCACGGGTACGTTGGCCCGCATAAAGCCCAACGCTACCAGCATCGCATCACCTACCACAGGCAGAAAACCAAAGAACCCCATCACGGCACCCTTACCATGAAGCCATCGCATTGTCTTCTCCAGCTTCTCGGGTTTAATCTTAAGCCATTTCTCCAGCCACTCCACATTGCCCAGGCGACCCAGATAATAGCAGGTAGCTCCTCCTGCCGCATTGCCGATGGTAGCGAAGAGGACACATTGCCAGATATCCAGTCCCGAGGCAACCAATGCGGCAAAAACAACCTCTGAGCTAAACGGCAGCACTGTTGCCGCCAGAAAGGAGGCAATCAGCAGTCCCCAGTAACCATACTCGGCTAATCCGTCTAGCATGGCAATTAATGAGCTACAAGCCAGTTCTCCCCTGCACCAAGGTCGGCTTTCAGCGGAACACTCAGAGCACAGGCGTTCTCCATCTCTTCTGTGACAATCTTTCTTACCATCTCCAACTCGCCAAGCAACACATTGAAATTCAATTCATCGTGCACCTGAAGGATCATTTTCGATTGTAATTTCTCCTGTTGTAACTTGTCGAAGATACGGATCATCGCCACCTTGATGATGTCTGCCGCACTTCCCTGTATGGGTGCATTGATGGCATTACGCTCGGCATAGCCACGAACGGTAGCGTTGCGGGAATTGATATCCGCCAGATAGCGCTTGCGGCCGAAGAGGGTCTCCACATAACCCATTACTCTTGCGTTGGTGATACATTCGTCCATGTAACGTTTCACGTCGGGAAATGTGGCAAAATACTCATCGATCAGCTCCTTCGCTTCGCTGCGCGGGATGTTGAGACGTTCCGACAACCCGAAGGGCGTGATCCCGTAGATAATACCGAAGTTGGCTGTTTTCGCCTTTCTGCGCATATCTCCCGTCACCTCGTCAATGGGTAATTTAAAGATCTTGGCCGCTGTGGCTGCATGAATATCCTGCCCTTGGTTAAATGCCTCCACCATGTTCCTGTCGCCGCTTAAATGCGCCATGATACGCAGTTCAATCTGCGAATAGTCGGAGGAGACAAAGATACATCCCTCATCGGGAATAAAAACTTTGCGCATCTCCCTGCCGCGTTCATCCCTGATGGGTATGTTCTGCAGGTTGGGGTTGGTGCTGCTCAGGCGACCGGTGGAAGCTACCGTCTGATTGAACGATGTATGTATCTTTCCTGTGCGTGCATGTATCAGCAGCGGAAAGGCGTCCACATAGGTGCTGAGCAGTTTCTTCAGCCCTCTCTGTTCCAGTATCTTGTCGATGATGGGATGTTTGGAACGCATCTTCTCCAGTTCCTCCTCCCCCGTCTTGTATTGACCCGTTTTTGTTTTTTTCGGCTTATCCGCAATCTTTAACCGGTCGAAAAGTACCTCACCTATCTGCTTGGGTGAGTTGACATTGAAATCGACCCCTGCCATCGCGGCAATCTCCTTTTCTATCGTCAACAGCTCTCTTGTGTAGAGTGTGGAGAGATCGTTCAGCGCCTCCAGGTCGAGACGTACCCCTGTCCACTCCATCTCAGCAAGTACATAGATAAGCGGTGCTTCAATCTGGTGGAACAGCTGATCCAGGTGGTTTGCCTGAATCTCCTTTTCCAGTATATTTTTCAGCTTTAACGTGATGTCTGCATCCTCGGCTGCGTAGTGGGTCACTATCGCCGGATCGATATCGCGCATATTTTTTTGATTTTTTCCCCTTGCTCCGATCAGTTCATCGATATGGATGGTGCGGTAACGGAGATAGGTCTCCGCCATGTAGTCCATCCCGTGACGGATTTCGGGATTGAGCAGATAGTGCGCAATCATCGTGTCGAAAAGCTTCCCTTTCACCTCTATGCCGTAATTGCGCAGCTCCAGGATATCATATTTGATGTTCTGCCCTATTTTCTCAATCTTTTCATTCTCGAAGAAAGGCTTGAAAATCTCCACCTGTTTTTGCGCTTCATCCCTGTCGGCAGCGATGGGTACATAGTATGCCTCCCCCTCACGGAAAGCGAAGGAGAGACCTACCAGTTCACTCAACAACGGATCAAGCCCCGTGGTCTCGGTATCGAAGCAGACCGATGGCTGCGCTGAGATGGTTGCACACAGTTCCGCCATCTCATTTTCCGTCTGTACCATCCTGTACTGATGCGCTGTCGTGTGTATATCGGTAAGGTGGGCCGGTAGCACGTCCGGTTCGGTTGTCTCCTCATGTTCGAAGGTAGGAAAGAGTTCGCCTTGAGCCGGTTCCTTTGAAACAATCTTCTGAGGCTCCTGTTTCAGAACGCGCGTCAGCATGGTGCGGAACTCAAGCTCCTCGAAGATCACTTTGATGGCCTCCTCATTGATCTCCTTTCGTACAAAATCATCCTCTTCCACCTCGATGGGCACATCTGTCTTGATGGTGGCAAGAAATTTGGAAAAGAGGATCTGTTCCCGGTTCTCGTCCACTTTGTTTTTCAGTGCTCCTTTCAGCTGATCGCTCTTCTCCAGCAGGTTCTCAATGGAGCCAAACTCCAGCAGCAGTTTGATCGCGGTCTTCTCCCCTACTCCCGGGCATCCCGGAATGTTGTCTGAAGCATCCCCCATCAATCCAAGCAGGTCAATCATCTGGGAAGGATGCGAAAGATTGTATTTTTCCATCACCTTCCTGTCGTCCATCAGGTCAAAATCATTACTTCCATACCTGGGTTTATACATGAAAATGTGAGGTTCGGTGAGCTGTCCATAATCCTTGTCGGGTGTCATCATGTAAACGTCAAAACGCTCCTTGTCGGCTCTCTTGGCGATGGTGCCGATCACATCATCCGCCTCAAAACCGGACACTTCCAGCACCGGGATATTATAGGCCCTGATAATATTCTTGATGATCGGAATGGAGCGCTTGATATCTTCCGGTGTTGCTTCACGCTGTGCCTTGTAAGCCTCAAACTCGACATGGCGAAAAGTGGGACCCGCGGGATCAAAAGCAACAGCAATATGGGACGGATTTTCCTTTCGGAGTACCTCTTCCAGCGTGTTCACAAATCCGAAGATGGCTGAGGTGTTTAATCCTTTCGAGTTTACCCGTGGATTTTTTATAAATGCGTAGTAGGAGCGATAAATGAGCGCGTAGGCGTCAAGAAGGAAAAGTTTGTTTTTATGCATAATCACCTGAAATATCATCTAAGTAAACGTAAAGTTACGAATATTTGTTGCTTAGAGGAGAATTATTTTTACTTTTGTAGGTTATAATTAAGGAGGGGATGGATCAAAGTCAGCTTATACAAGATTTTTTGCGGGAGGAGTTACTGCTTTTTGATGAATATCTGCTCAATTCAGTAAAAAGTGATAATCCGCACATCACTGAGATGGTCAATTATCTTTTCAGGTCAAAGGGTAAACGATTAAGACCAACATTGGTGTTGCTTACTGCCAAAGCATGCGGTGGCATCATCCCTGAGACGTATCACGGTGCTGTCACCGTGGAGCTGCTGCATAGTGCCACCCTTGTTCATGATGACGTGATTGACAAGTCGGAAAAACGCAGAGGCCGACGATCTGTGAATGCTGTTTACGACAACACGCAGGCGGTGCTTATCGGTGATTATCTGCTCTCTACGGCGCTGATGGAGAGTGTGAAAACGAATGATCTGAACATTGTCAGGATCATCTCCGAGTTGGGACAGAATCTTTCTGAGGGAGAGCTGAACCAGTTCTCACTGGCCAGCGAGATCATCATTGATGAGAAAGCATACTTTGATGTGATTGATAAGAAAACAGCTTCTTTAATGCGGGCCAGCATTTTAATCGGAGCGATTACGGGTGGTGCAGACAATGAGATGATTTCGAAATTCAGCAGTCTGGGTACCATCCTGGGAATCTGTTTTCAGATCAGGGATGATATTTTCGATTATTTCAGCAGTGATGTAGGCAAACCTACCGGCACTGATATCAGGGAAGGCAAGATCACGCTGCCACTGATATATGCATTGAAGAACGCACCAGTGGATCTCTCCGACAGGATGATGAAGATTATTGAATCACGCGATTATTCGGAAGAGCACATCTCCATGCTGCTTGAGTTTGCAATAGCCTATCACGGGGTTGCCTATGCCAGAGATAAGATTGACGAATATCTAGCAGCAGCAGAAACGATCATCAATGATTTCACGTTCCACAACGAGATCAAAACAGTGATGAACCTGTTTCTCTCTTATCTGAAAGAGCGAAGTTATTGATAGAATAGGGGATGTGGTTGCTTCCATCAGTCTGATAGAAAAGAATAAGGGTGCAACAGCATCGTGTTACACCCTTATACGACACGCAGTTTCTACCGGCTTATTGAATTTCAATCTGTCTTGATACCTGCACTTTCTCTTCTGTTACGGTAGGTATCTCAACTGTCAACACACCATTTTCCACCTTTGCAGTGACTTTCTCTTTCTCGATATTATCGGGAAGGATCATCTTTCTTTGGAAACGACTGTATGAGAACTCACGTCTCAGATAGGTTCCCTTCTGGTCCTTGTTTTCAGTTTCACTCTTCTTCTCGAAATCGATTACAAGGTTGTTGTCATCATCAATTCTCACATTGCAGTCCTCTTTTGTCATACCGGGTGCTGCAACCTCTACCTTGAATCCATGCTCATTTTGCTGGATATTGATGGCGGGAACCGATTTGTTGTTGTTCTCCATCCACTCGTTACCGAAAAAGTCATTGAATACACTTGGTAACCAATTGTTCGTACGTCTGATAATTGTCATAGTTTTACCCTTTCTTTTATTTTGTTAATTGAATGATTTAATTTTTTTATCTCATGTTTCAATCTACAAAATGCAAAATAGATGCCGTAGCATTCCTGAACGATTACACGATCAAAACAGGACATAATGGCGCAGTTGTATAGCGAAAAAGTCTGAAAAAGGATATAAAGAAGACAATATGGCAGATT
>CAYUQE010000005.1:5071-30867 GCA_964446805.1 uncultured Proteiniphilum sp.
GCTGTAGACGACGCATACGCTCCTTGTAGACAGGCTGTAGGTCGAGGTTGTCACCTACGATATCACCCAGGCTGATACCAAACAGGGTCTGTTCGGTTTTCTTCACATCATCCACAACTTTACGTGTGAAATAGTCCAGATCGTCCAGAGAGTAGGGTTGTGGATCGTCGTACACATATCCCCGGGCTATCTCCTGGGAATAGGTGATCATGCTGCTTTATTGGAACAACAAATAGATGTTTTTGTTCTCTTCCACTTGTTACGTTTCGGTGAATTTGTAAACATGGAAAAGGCGGACCGTGGAGTCCGCCATGCAATAAAATGAATCTCGTTCTCAATTAATAGCGTAACACCGATTGTTCAGGGATCTCCTTGATATCTTTCACAGGTACCAGGGTGAATCCCCATCTGTAACTCCTGTTTGCGGGGAGCGTGTGCTGGGGTAGGGGGCGATCACCCCAGCTGTTGTAACCGGCCACACCCTGTTGTCTCATATCAATACAGACCTCCACATAATCCCGTGGCGTGATATCGTTGAGATGTGTCTGTCGGGGGCGGTTATTCTTCGCCTTCGCCTCAGAACGGCCGGCGATCTCCTCGCTGCTCATGTTGTTCCACTGATAGGGGCGGTGCGTTGCCTCCTCGGTGTCGAAATCCTCCACGCTGTTGCGAAGTGCATTGAACCCGATGGTGCTGTCGGCAACAACCATCAATCCTTTTTTGCCGTTGGTGAGCGCTACCCAGCGTGTATCGCTTCTATGTCCATTTTCCTGCGGGCGTACATAGGGGAAATAGAGCGCTTCGGCAGTGGTATGATACAATCCCACCTTCGATCCGGAGGCTCTGTCGATATAGTTCTCTCCCGGACCGCGACCGAAATATTCCACCTTATTCATTGTTGCCGGAAGGCGGAAGCGTACACCAATGCGGGGGACGTTGAGCACGGAGGAGGCTTTGCGTGCCGCTGTTGCCTCAGGGGAGAGTGTCGCTGTCAACGCAGCCTCGGAAGCTTCCATCATTTTCTCTTTCCTATCGGTGGAGTGAAATTCTACCTCCACATGCATCACTCCGGAGGTGTAAATGTTGTATTTCACACTGTAGAGGTTGCCCGCAGCAAGCAGGTAGGTTGTCTCCACCACCGCTTTATTTCCTTCGGTATAAGCTTTGGTGTCGGTCACGTGGAGGTTCTTACCCGATTGTTTCCATACCTGCAGACGGTTAGGAGCGCCATTCCCGTAGTCGTTGTCATTGGGTGCACGCCAGAAATTGGGCTGCACACCAAATCCGTCATGAAAGTATTCGGATCCACCTACTTTGAACGAGGTAACCATACCCTTTCTCTTGTCGAAGAGGAAATGAAGCTTTTTGGACTTTACCTCAATGAAATCGCTGGTAGCTGCTATTTTGGGTGGCTCATTCCCTGTGTTGTCTTTATAAAACTGTTTGGGACTGCTCACGGGAAGCGCAAATTGTTCAATGGCTACCAGATGTCCTGCGGGTACCAGCAGCGCCTCGTTCTGTTGGGTGACGCTGAAATTGATGAAGTATTCCTTTCCCGGCAATGGTTGCAGATTGCCAAGAGGCAGCGTGATCACTGTCGATTGTTGCGCTGGGAGTGCAACATTCAATCTGCCTTCAGTGATAACTTTCCCGTTTTCAGTGACAGTATAGCCAAAGTTGTAATTGTCGCTGTTGGAGAAATAGAGCCGATTAATGACCCTGAATGTACCTTCAGTCAGGTCTACCGCCTCGAACGCGAAGTTCTGATGGGCATATTTCACCTCAACCAATGAAGGGTGGGGGGTACGGTCGGGATTCACCAGCCCGTTACAGAGGAAATTCCCATCGCTGGGCATATCCACACCATAGTCACCGCCATACTTATAAAAGAGGCGTCCCTGCTCATCGAAGGCTTCCATGCCCTGGTCGACCCAATCCCAGATGTAACCCCCCTGCAGGTTGGGGTATTTGTTGATCGCCTCCCACTGAAGATCGATGTTGCCATTTGAGTTGCCCATGGCATGGGAATATTCGGAGGGAATCACCGGGCGGTCACTCCCTTTCTTGCCGATCTCCTCCAGCCATGCCGCACTCGGGTACTGGGGTACATACATATCTGTGTTGTAATCCCACAGAGCCCGTTCATAGTTGACGGGCCTATTCATGAGATCGCGCTCCTGGTCTTTCAGGAACTTGTAGGTATGGAAGAAATTGATCCCGTTGCCAGCTTCATTCCCCAGTGACCAGATGATTACTGAGGGATGATTCTTGTTCCGTTCGAACATATTCACCGTCCTGTCCATGTGTGCCTCCTTCCATTCGGGGTGGCGTGAGAGTGATTGCTCTCCGTAGTAGAGACCATGTGATTCGATGTTCGCCTCATCGTATACATATAATCCATATTCGTTGCACAGTTCATAGAAACGTCTCGACTGCGGGTAGTGTGAAAGCCTGACCGTGTTGATATTATGCTGTCTCATCAGTTCAAAATCTCTCCGCATCAACGCTTCTGTCACATAATGACCGGTTTTGGGATTGGTCTCGTGGATATTCACCCCTTTCAGTTTGATTGGTTGCCCGTTCACAAGAAAAAGTCGGTCGGTTCTCCCGCCTGTTTTCACCTGCTTGATCTCGAGACGACGGAAGCCGACAGGGTAGGGGACCACCTCACCGGCGGTCTCACCCTCTTGGGTGACGGTAATAAGCAGCCTGTATAGATTAGGCTGCTCTGAGGTCCATGTAGCCACTTCCGGGAGCTCGGCAGTGAAGCGGACAGCGCTCTCTCCATTTCCCTGCATGCTGACAGGTTTACTACCGTTAGCCACTCTCTTTCCGGAAGCATCCAATAGTTCATAGTTTACATCTGCACTGGAGAGGCCGGAGGTGTAGTTGCGCACAATTGCTTCCAGCTCAAAGAGACCCTTTTTATACGTGTCATCCAGTGTCGATTTCACCCTGAAATCACGTAGTGATGTGTTGGGTTGTGACCATAGAAAAACATCCCGTTCAATGCCGCTGATGCGCCAGAAGTCCTGCCCCTCAAGATAAGAGCCTGTGCTCCAGCGGAAAATCTTCAACACGATCGTATTCTTACCTGGTTTTACGTAGGAATTGATCCTGAACTCGGCGCTTGTTTTGGAGTCCTCGCTATAGCCTACCTCCTTACCGTTGATATATAGATAAACACCTGACTTGGCCCCATCAATGGTGAGGAAGATCTCACGATCCTTCCACTCTTCAGGGATAACCATCTCACGGCGATAGACCCCTACAGGATTTGCTTCCGGTAGAAAGGGGGGGGCCATCTTGGGAAATCGGGTTTGGGGATCACGCTCCACGAACTCATAGGGGTGATTCACGTAGATAGCTGTACCAAAGCCCTGCATTTCCCAGTTTCCCGGCACAATGATCTCTTTCCAGCCGTCAAGTGAAACCGTTGAATCGGTAATATTCGCGGGAAGTTGTTTGTAAGCATCCACGAAAAAGAACTGCCATCTGCCATTTAAAGAAAGATGATATTTGCTCTCCTCGAATCGTTTTTTTAGTGCCTCTGTCTTGTTGTCGAAGGTCATGAACTGTGTGCGCGGATATTCCTTGTTGACCTGTACAACGCTCACATCTTTCCAGTAGGGCAGATTTCGCTGGCTGGAAACCATTTTGTGCTCTTGTGCATGAAGCAGATTGAACGTCAGCAGACAGCCAAGTGAGAGAAACAGAAAATATATATTTTTCATATTTGACGAATAGATGTGGTTAATAATCGGGTTATCTCTACTTTTATTGAAATTCTGACAGTAACACATCGGCAAGACGGCTTGCACCCACACGGAATAGTTTGTTGTTGCACCATTCAGCACCAAGGATCTCCTTCACGATGGTGAAATAGGTCAATGCATCCTGTGTGGTGGCCACACCACCTGATACTTTGATGCCTGCCTTACGCCCTGTTTTCAGATAGTACGACTTTACCGCCATGCACATCACGAACACCGCTTCGGGTGATGCTCCGGGATATCCCTTGCCGGTTGATGTTTTTAGAAAGTCGGCACCGGAATAGAGTGACAGGATGGAGGCATTGTGAATATATTCAGCTTTTTGCAGCGCTCCCGTCTCCAGGATCACCTTCAGGGTGGCATGGCGACAGGCCTCTTTGATCTCGGTCAACTCTTCACACAGTTCTTCATATTCTTCACCCAGGAAGAGACCTACATTCATCACCACATCAATCTCATCAGCACCATCCGCCACGGCCAGCGCAGTTTCAGCAATCTTTACCTCAGTGAAGGTCTGTGATGAAGGGAAACCGGCACTGACAGCAGCGATCTTCACATCTGCTGTCAGTGCTTCCTTCACAGTGGCGGTGAAATTGGGAAAGACACAGATGGCAGCCACATTGTCCACTGCAGGGTGGACGCCATCGAAATTGTTCACCTTATCGGTAAACTGCCAGACGCTCTCCTTGGTGTCGGTGGTGTTGAGCGTGGTCAGGTCGATACAGTTGTAGAGTGTCCTGTAGACCTCTTCCGTGCTGTTTTCATCCCTATGCTCGATGAGTAGCTTCTCTACCTTCTCTGACACCTCTGCATCCGTATATTTGAACGGATAGCTCTTCATGGTTTTTACATACTTATCTTCTTCCATTTTCTCCATTTATTATTTGTTTAATTTCATGTTCTCCTTGTGCCTTGTAGCATCTCTCTCCGTTTTCTTTGCAATATTCTTCAGCAGGGCATCCTCCAGATCGATTCCGGTTTGATTGGCCAGGCAGATCAACACCCATAACACATCGGCTATTTCATCGGCCAGGTTTCCCGGCTGATCGCTCTCTTTGAACGACTGGTCACCATAGGTGCGTGCCATAATTCGTGCCAGCTCGCCCACCTCTTCGGTAAGGATGGTCATATTGGTGAGCTCGCTGAAATAGCGTACACCATAGATCTGAATCCATTGATCTACATGCTGTTGAGCTTCGTTTAGTGTCATTTATTCCCTGTTTTTAGAGTCTATCCATATCGTTACCGGACCATCATTCACCAGCTGCACTTTCATGTCGGCACCAAATATGCCCGTTTGCACGGGTCTCTGTAACCATTCGGAAAGAGTGCAGCAGAACTGTTCATAGAGGGGCTCAGCTATTTCCGTTTTTGCAGCACGGATGTAGGAGGGTCGGTTCCCTTTTCTCGTGCTGGCATGAAGTGTGAACTGCGATACCACCATTATTGCACCTTCGGTTTCCAACACCGACCTGTTCATCACGCCATTTTCATCGTCAAATATACGCAAATGAACGCACCGCTTACATAGAAATGAGATATCCTCATCCTCATCGGCATCCTCAATACCTACGAAAAGCAGCAACCCTTGGCCGATGCTGCTTGTCACCTCACCATCAATAGTGACTGATGCTGCTGATACACGCTGAATAAGTAATCGCATAACCCCACTTTATTTTTTAGTCTCGCTGATCCAGTTATGAATGATCTCACCCTTGCTTTTTCCGATGATCGAAATAATTTCATCTCTCCCGGCCTCTTTTATCCGCTTGATACTTTTGAAGTGGGAGAGGAGTTTCTTCTTCGTTTCTGTGCCGATACCTTTCACCTTGTCCAGTTCCGATACGATTTGTGATTTACTCCTTTTCTGCCGGTGAAAAGTAATCCCAAACCGATGTGCCTCGTCGCGTAGTTGCTGAATCAATTTTAACGTTTCAGCATTCTTATCGATATATAGGGGAACGGAATCACCGGGGTAATAAATCTCTTCCAACCGCTTTGCGATGCCAATGATAGCGATCTTACCATAAAGTCCTATTTTCCGGAGTGAATCTACGGCAGCGTGCAGTTGACCCTTACCGCCGTCAATCACAATAAGTTGGGGCAGGGGAGCGCCTTCGTTAAGCAGCCGAGAGTAGCGCCTTTCCACAATCTCTTGCATCGATGCGTAATCATCAGGTCCTGTAACGCTTTTCACATTGTAATGACGGTACTCTTTCTTTGCCGGTTTTGCTTTCTTGAAGACCACACATGCTGCCACGGGATTTGATCCCTGGATGTTGGAGTTGTCAAAACATTCGATATGCCAAGGGATCTCTTTCAGTTGAAGATCTTTTTGCATCGTTTTCAATATCCTCGTTGTACGTTGCTCCGGATTAAGCATCTCTGCCTTCTTCATTTTGTCGAGCTTGTACTGCTTCACATTTTTTTCGGAGAGGGAGAGCAGCTTGCGTTTATCACCCCGCTGTGGTATCGTGAACTCCACCTCCGACAACTTCAGGTCGGGAATGAACGGGACAATGATCTCCCTTGACTGACTGCCATAACGCTGCCTCATTTCCACAATACCCAATCCAAGAAGCTCTTCGGCTGTTTCATCCAGTTTCTTTTTGTATTCAAAGGTGTATGCCTGATTCACAGCTCCTTGCACCACATGCAGGTAATTAATGTATGCCGAATTCTCATCCTGCTCCAGTGAGAAGACATCCAGGTTATAATCAAAGCTGCTCACTACCTGCGATTTTTCCCTGAAGTTGTGTATTAGCAGCAGTTTCTCTTTCAGCTCATGTGCCTCCTCAAAACGAAGTTGTGCAGCGAGTGACTGCATCTCTTCCTGAATTTGTTTCTCAATGATGGAGATGTTTCCTTTCAGAATTTCAGTAATCTCACTGATATTGTTATTGTAGTCTTCCAGTGATTGCAACCCCTCACAGGGCCCTTTGCACTTTTTGATATGGTATTCAAGGCAGACCCTGAATTTTCCCGCCGCAATATTTTCCGGTGTCAGATTCAGGCGGCAGGTGCGAATTTTATAGACGTTTCTGAAAATATCCAGCAGTGCGTTGACGGATACCACTGAGGTATAGGGCCCGAAATAGCGGGATCCGTCTTTTACAATATTCCTGGTCTTGTAAACACGGGGGAAAAACTCATTCCTGATGACGATGGAGGGATAGGTTTTGTCATCCTTCAGCAACACGTTGTACCGAGGTCTTAACTGTTTGATCAGGTTGTTTTCCAGCAGAAAAGTATCTTCTTCGGTGTTGACAACGATGTATTTTATCTTGCGTATATTCCTTACAAGGATACGTGTCTTGGGATGTTCCTGATGCTTGTTGAAGTAGGAGGTTACACGTCTTTTCAGATCTATCGCTTTCCCGACATATATTACAGTGCCTTTCTCATCCAAAAACTGATAACAGCCCGGTTGATGAGGAATGACAGCAAGTGTATTTTTTATATCGTCGTTCATATAAAGATGGAAGCGTGATCTATGGGCAAAAATACAAAATAAAGCTCATTTTTGTTCTCTTTCCATTCGAAACAAAACAAAAATGAGCAGAGCTCACCCTTGGTGTGATGAATCAGACTTTAAACTTTAACACCGAGTTCACTTCTACTTCATCGGGAAAGAGGACATGTCCTTCGAGCTCCTCCAGTTCGATCAGAAAATTGATATATATTTTTTTTACACCCAGCTTTTTCACCAGGTTGTAAGCAGCGACCATGGTACCGCCCGTTGCCAGCAGGTCGTCATGAATCAACACCACATCCTCTTTGGTCAATGCATCCTCATGAATCTGTATCGTATCTTCACCATACTCTTTGGTGTAGGTCTCCTCGATCACCTTGTAGGGAAGCTTGCCCGGTTTGCGGATAGGTACGAACCCTGCACCCAGTTTAATGGCTACCGCGGGACCCATGAAAAAACCTCTTGACTCGATGCCCACAACCTTTGTGATCCCCCTGTCTCTGTATTTTTCATACAGGATATCGGAAAGTTCTTTCAGATGCTCCGGCGATTGAAAGAGGGTGGTGATATCCTTAAACTGGATACCGGGAATAGGAAAATCGGGGATGTTTCTCACTGCAGCTGTTAATGTCTCTATGCTCATAGTTCTATTTATATGTTTCTTTTTTTTGAAATGTTCCACGTGAAACATGGTTCTTTCTTACCGTCCCATCAGCACCAGCAACACCGAAATGTCATTCGGTGAAACACCCGGAATCCTGCCTGCCTGGGCAATGGTTTCAGGATTGATTTTCGTCAGTTTCTGTCTTGCTTCGGTCGATAGCGACTGTATGTTGTGGTAGTTGAATTTGTCTTTAATGCGGATCTCCTCAAGGCGGGTTATCTTATCCGCCATCATCCGTTCCCGCTTGATATAGCCGTTATATTTGATCGTTATGTCGGCCGACTCAATGATCTCTTCCCTGCGTTCGTCGATGGTATCCAGCAGTTCTTTGAGCGGTGCCACTTCCTGTGCCATCAGTTGCAGGTCGATATGGGGGCGTGTAAGGAGCTCCAGCAGTTTCATCCCCTGCTTTAATGGGGAGGTGCCGATCTGCTCGAGAAAAGGATTGATGCGGTCGGCCTTGATGGAGAAGTTACGCACAAAATCGATGATCTCCTCCACTTTTTCCTCCTTGCGGGTGAGCAGCTGCACTCTCTCATTGGATGCCAGTCCCAGTTGATTGCTTTTCTTTGTGAGTCGCTCATCCGCATTGTCCTGACGGAGCAGGATGCGGTACTCCGCGCGGGAGGTGAACATCCTGTAGGGTTCATCTACCCCCTTGGTGATCAGGTCGTCGATAAGAACCCCGATATAGGCTTCATCCCTGAGTAGCACGAAGGGGTCACCACCGTGACAATTGATATGTGCGTTGATACCTGCAATGATACCCTGTCCTGCCGCCTCCTCATAGCCAGTAGTGCCGTTGATCTGCCCGGCAAAAAAGAGGTTTTTCACCGTTTTTGTTTCTAGTGTGGCATTCAGTTGTGTAGGATCAAAAAAATCATACTCTATCGCGTATCCGGGACGGAAGATATGTACATCCCTGAATGCCGGGATGCTTTGCAGTGCTTTTAACTGCGTCTGCAGAGGTAGGGAAGAGGAGAAGCCGTTGAGGTAGTATTCATGCGTTGTTTCACCCTCCGGTTCAAGAAAAAGCTGATGGCTTGTCTTCTCGGAGAAGGTGACAATTTTCGTCTCAATGCTTGGGCAGTAACGTGGTCCTATGCTCTGTATCTGTCCGTTGTAGAGCGGTGAATCGTTGAGTCCTTCACGTAGTGCTTCGTGTACTTTTTCCGAGGTGAAAGCGATCCAGCAGCTGCGCTCTTTCAGCGTTCGCTGCACATGGGGGAGGTAGGAGAATTGATGGAAATCGGCATCACCCTTTTGCTCTTCAAGCAGTGAAAAATCAACGCTCCGTGCATCGATGCGTACCGGTGTGCCGGTCTTCATACGGTCGGTCCTGAACCCCAGCTCACGCAACTGCTCGGTCATGCCGAACGAAGCCGGCTCAGCAATGCGGCCGCCACCTATCTGCACCGTGCCTATATGTATCAGGCCGTTCAGGAAGGTACCGTTTGTAAGCACCACGGTTTTGGAAGTGAACGTCACGCCCATGCGTGTTTTTACGCCGGTGACGCTCTTATTGTCGAGAAGCAGCTCCGTGACCGTGTCCTGCCGCATATCAAGATTGGGGGTGTTCTCAATGATCTCACGCCATGTTTCGCTGAACTTCATGCGGTCGCTCTGTACGCGGGGACTCCACATGGCCGGCCCCTTCGAGCGGTTGAGCATGCGGAACTGGATCGCGGTCTGGTCGCTCACCATACCCATCTGACCTCCCAACGCATCAATCTCGCGTACGATCTGCCCCTTGGCAATGCCGCCCACGGCAGGATTGCAGCTCATCTGGGCAATCTTGTGCATGTCCATGGTGATGAGCAGCGTCGTGGAGCCCAGTTTCGCTGCAGCGACGGCTGCCTCACATCCGGCATGCCCCGCACCCACCACAATTATGTCGTACGTAAATTTCATTCTTCTTTTTTGAGGATGCAAAGATACTAAAAAAGAAAAAGTTACCTGCGTCTGAACTGTTAATTACCGATAAGAGCCTGCAGGAGGAGGTTATTTCAGATAAATACGCAGATAAACAGGCAGATGATCGCTGTAACCTCCCCTATAACTGCCACTGTAGGTGCGATTGATGTTCACCCTGTTTTTCCGGTCGAAGTGGAGCAGATAGCGTGCATTGAACACATCTGCATAGTCAGGTTTGCAGTCGATTGTTTCTGACAGTAACATGTTCCCCGAAACAATGATCTGATCGAACAGCAACCAACCCTTGTAGTAGGTGCTGCCGATACCTTTCCTGAACCTCGGGTAGAGCAGATTGTAAAGTCTCAGTTTGTTGATCTCTTCAAAGCTTTTCTGCGCACCCAGCACCTCGTCCACGCTGTTATCATCGGGTGTATCATTAAAATCACCCATGATTATGATGAGCGCATCAGGATTCTCGCTCGTCACCTTGTATACCGCGTTCCTGAGCTCACTTGCAACGAAGAAGCGCCTGCGCTCTGACAGGTCTGTACCCTCCTTGCGGGATGGAAAATGGGTGATGAACAGATGCAATATCTCCCCCGTGACAGTCTCACCCTTCACATGAAGTATGTCGCGGGTACGATCCTCTATTCCCGGCAATTGAACAAGCACCGGGTTCGATTGTAACACTTTGAACGTCTGTGTATTGTAAATCATCGCCACATCAGAGCCCCGTTCATCGGGAGAGTCATAATGAACAAAACTATACTGACGCATTCCATTCAGGTGCATGCCGGCAAGGATACTTTCCATCACCGATTTATTTTCAATCTCTGCCAGACCGATGATATCCGGAAAATGGGGTTGTACGATCTCTTTGACTACTTTTGTTAACTTCATCACCTTATCATTGAAACGCTCTTCGGTCCATTTGTTGTAACCATCGGGAGTGAAGTCATCGTCCATGGTTAACGGATCATCAACGATGTCATAAAAGTTTTCGGTGTTGTAAAACATGAACGAGAAAGGGATTGGCTTTGGCATCATAGTAGTCGATAAAGTTTATAAATGGGAATAGTTGTGCAAGTCGTTCGGGTTCAATTGCAGATAGTCACTCTCTCTTTTTCAGGAGAATGAGGGCACTGTTCTCCGCTGCTCTCATCTCTTTCTCCTCCTCTTCTAATTGATCGTTTACCTTACAGAGATGGAGTATACCGTGAATAATTACACGGTGAAGCTCTTCCTCATAATCGGTCTGATACTTTTGTGAATTGGAGTGAACAGTATCGATGCTGATGAAAATATCCCCCGAGATGGTATCCTCTTCCGAATAATCGAAAGTGATGATATCGGTATAGTAGTCATGTTGCAGAAACGTCCGGTTGATCGCTAAAATTTTCTCATCATCACAGAAAAGGTAGGCGATCTCACCCACTTTCCTGTGATAATTGTTTGCCACGGTTTTGATCCAGTTTGCCGTTTCCCTTTTTTTTATTTTCGGAAGAGTAATCCCCTCCGCCTGAAATGTTATTGCCATAAATTTAAACTATTTTAACGCGGAGAATCGCCTGTTCGTTATCCAAAAAAGAGATAGCCCACTAAAACCGCGGCCACTACGCCGGCTAAATCGGCCAAAAGGGCATAGGGAACGGTATAGCGGGAATTTTTAATGTTCACCGCACCGTAATAGACCGCCACAATATAGAAGGTGGTGTCGGTAGCACCCTGCAGTACGGCGGAAAGTCTGCCGGCGAACGAGTCGGCACCGAAAGTCGTCATCGTGTCGATCATCATCCCGCGTGCACCGCTGCCGCTTAGTGGTTTCATCAGTGCAGTGGGCATGCCGTCCACCCATCGTGTATCCATACCTGTCATCGCCACCAGGCTCCTTAACCCCTCCATCAGAAAATCCATCGCACCCGAGGCACGGAAGACACCTATCCCCACCAGTATCGCGATGAGATAGGGGATGATGGTGATGGCAGTTTTAAAGCCATCCTTAGCTCCATCGATAAAGGCCTCGAAGATATTGATCTTTTTGCGCAATGCCTTCGCGATAAAGAGGCAGATGATGGAGAAGAGAATCACGTTGGCAGCCAGGCTCGAGACGCTATTGATCTGATCCTGGGGCATCGACTGGAAAGCAAGCACGGTTGCTGCAATGATGGTGATCATAGCAAGCAGAAAACCCATGATTGCCCTGCTGAAGATATTGATGCCCTGTTTCAGGCATACGGCGACAATACCCACCAGGGTGGCGACGAAGGTGGCGATCATGATGGGGATGAACACATCGGCAGGGTTGGCAGCGCCCAGCTGGGCGCGGTAGACCATCACGGTCACCGGTATGAGGGTCAGCCCCGATGCGTTCAGCACAAGGAACATGATCATGGGGTTCGATGCCTGCTCTTTGTTCTTGTTGATCTCCTGCAGCTCCTGCATCGCTTTCAGCCCGAAAGGTGTGGCGGCATTATCGAGGCCCAGCATATTGGCCGAAATGTTCATCAGCATCGATCCGGAGGCGGGATGATTCTTTGGTATCTCGGGAAAAAGTTTGGAGAAGAGCGGTGCGACAGCTCTGGAGAATAGCTCCACCATGCCGCCCCGTTCGCCTATTTTCATCACGCCGAGCCAGAGAGAGAGCACCCCCGTCAGTCCGAGAGAGATTTCAAAACCTGTTCTGGCAGTGTCGTAGGTAGAGTTCATGATCTCGGTGAAGACATTCATATCTCCAAAGAAGATAAGTTTTACCAGCGCTACTACGAAGGCGATGATGAAGAAAGCAATCCAGATGTAGTTTAATACCATGCTATGCGGGAATCGTCGATGTAATGAAATGTTGTTGAATAATCATCTACCAAAGATACAATTTATGACTATTTATCAAAAGGGAATGCAATTTAATTTCTAACTTTAGGGTGTTGAAAGTGTAAATTGGGTGAAAAAGGCAGCGCTCTGTTTCTGTCTCTAAATGAATGCTGTGGCAGACTTATCCATCTTGAAGATTTGAATGAATCGGTGTTATGCGTTGGAAAGATTTTCTTTATTTTCAGAGGGGATCAAAAATTGCAGTGATCCTGTTGCTTGTATTGATTGTGCTTACCCTCCTGTTGAACGTCATTTTAAGTTACAGAAGCTCTTCCGGAACCATTGTCGCACAAAACGACTCGTTGATACAAGCGTTTGAGGAGTTCAGAACCACCCTGAGAGAGCGGGAACGTTCTCTCACTTCAGACAGGGTGCCGCGTGAAAAAGGAAGGTTGCGTGCAGACCGTGATCAGCGTGAAGAGCCTGTAAGAAGAGAGGCATCTGCGGCCAGTACCTATGCAGGTGACGAGGAAGAGCGTTACGAGAGAGCGGCGGGAGCCCGCTATAACTCCTTCCCTTTAAGTGAAAAGCTCACCGCAGGGCAGACCATCTCCCTGAATGAGACCGATACAACCCGATGGAAAATGATTCCCGGAATTGGCAGCAGCTATGCCTCCCGTATTGTGAAGTATAGAGAGCTGCTTGGGGGGTATGTGCGCATGGAGCAGTTGCTGGAGGTGTATGGCATGGACAATGATCTTTACGCCCGCATCAGCCCTTATATCGCGCCGGGTGGTAGCTGCCGGAAGCTGATGGTGAACAGGGCGGAATTCAGTGAGCTGCTCAGACATCCCTACCTGAACTACATGCAGGTGAAGGTGATCGTCAACCTGCGACAAAGAAAGGGAAATATCGTGTCAATCAATGAACTGGCCATGCTCGATGAGTTCACCGCAGATGATATCTGGCGTCTGGAGCCCTATCTGGCGTTTTAGGAGGCCAAGCCGACGCCACCAGAAGAGGAGTCATAGCGTTCTCAGCCATTGATCACTTTATTTCTCCAGTGCCGCTATATTCTCTTTCAATGATGCGATCTTGCTCTCGGCATCGGCCTGTTTTCTCCGCTCGTTTTCCACGATCTCCGGATTGGCATTCTGCACGAACCGTTCGTTACCCAGCTTCCTGCTTACCGACAGCAGGAAGCCTTCGGTGTAGTCCAGTTCCGTTTTCAGCTTCTGCAGTTCCGCTGCCACATCCACCTTCTCAGCCAGGGGCACACTGTACTCGGTGGTACCCACCATGAAGCCAGCTGCTCCGGGTTCCTTTTCAGCGATGGAAGTGAAGGAGGAGAGGTTGCACATCTTCGTGATCACGCTGTTGTATCTTTCGTCGTGCTTACCGATCACCTGTAGTTCCAGTGTATCCCTGTTGGGGATGTTCTTCTCCAGCCTGATGGTGCGCACACCCGCAATCACCTGCTTCGCCTCTTCGATGCCGGCCAGCAGATCCTTGTCGCGCTCACCGCTCATGGGTTGAAGCACAGTCATGATGCTTTCACCCGTCCCCCTCTCCTGTAGTGCCTGCCACAACTCTTCGGTGATGAAGGGCATAAAGGGGTGCAGCAACCGTAGCAAAGCATCGAAATAGTGCAGAGTCACCCTGTAGGTCTCATGGTCGATGGGCTGCTGATAAGCTGGCTTGATGATCTCCAGGTACCACGAGGAGAACTCATCCCAGAAGAGCTTGTAGAGAAGCATCAGCGCCTCGGAAAGGCGGTATCTTGAAAAGAGGCTGTCCATCTCCAGGATGGTCTCGGAGAGCTTGCTGTTGAACCAGTCGATGGCAATCTTCGCCGACACCGGCTGAGGGATGTTACTGTCGGTCTCCCATCCCCTGATCAGGCGGAAGGCGTTCCATATCTTGTTGTTAAAGTTACGTCCCTGTTCACAGAGTATTTCATCGAAAAGCAGGTCGTTGCCGGCCGCCGAGGAGAGGAGCATGCCCATGCGCACGCCGTCGGCGCCGTACTTGTTCATCAACCCGATGGGATCGGGTGAGTTGCCCAGCTGCTTTGACATCTTCCTTCCCTGCTTATCGCGTACGATGCCGGTGAAGTATACATTCCTGAAGCAGGGTTCACCGCGGTAAGCATACCCCGACATGATCATGCGTGCCACCCAGAAGAAGATGATATCGGGAGCCGTTACCAGGTCGCTCGTTGGATAATAGTAGTTGATCTCTTTGTTATCGGGCTTGTTGATGCCATTGAACACCGAGATAGGCCAGAGCCACGAGGAGAACCATGTGTCAAGCACATCCTCATCCTGCTTCAGCGCATCGATGGTGAGAGGGTAGTCCACCAGTTCTTTTGCTTTCTCAAATGCCTCTTCTCTGGTCATGCCCACCACATAGCCCCCCTGAGGAAGGTAGTAAGCAGGTATCTGATGTCCCCACCAGAGCTGTCGGCTGATACACCAGTCCTTGATATGCTCCATCCAGTGGCGGTAGGTATTCTTGTATTTCTCGGGGTAGAACCGGATGGTGTCGTTCTCCACTGCTTCAGCTGCCGGCTGAGCCAGCTCATCCATCTTCAGGAACCACTGCATCGAGAGCTTCGGCTCAATCGCTTCGTCGGTACGCTCCGAGAAGCCCACCTTGTTGGTGTAGGGCTCCATCTTCTCCATCAGTCCTGCAGCCTCCAGGTCTTTCTCGATCTGCCTGCGCACGTCAAAACGTTCCATCCCTGCATACTGCGCTCCATGCTCGTTGAGCGTTCCGTCGGGGTTGAAGATGTCGATCGAAGGGAGGTTGTACTTCTCTCCCAGCATATAGTCGTTTACATCATGTGCGGGCGTCACCTTCAGGCAGCCGGTACCGAAATCGATGTCCACGTAATCATCCTCGATCACGGGGATCACCCTGCCAATCAGTGGTACGATCACTTTCTTCCCTTTCAGATGGGCATTCTTCGGATCATGCGGATTGATACACATGGCGGTGTCGCCCATGATGGTCTCGGGGCGGGTGGTGGCCACCACGGCGTAGGCTCCCGCAGGATCATCCTCGATCATATACCGGAGGTAATAGAGCTTGCCGGTCACCTCCTTATGGATCACCTCCTCGTCGGAGAGTGCCGTGAGCGCCTTGGGATCCCAGTTCACCATCCGCACACCGCGGTAGATCAGGCCTTTGTCGTAGAGATCGCAGAAGATACGCAATACACTTTCGGAGCGGACCTCGTCCATGGTGAAGGCCGTTCTTTCCCAGTCGCATGAGGCGCCCAGCTTCTTCAGCTGCTCCAGGATGATTCCCCCATGTTCATGCGTCCACTCCCAGGCATGTGAGAGAAACTCCTCCCTGGAGAGATCGGTTTTCTTGATTCCCTGTGTGGCAAGACGGTTCACCACCTTCGCCTCCGTGGCGATGGAAGCATGGTCGGTGCCGGGTACCCAGCAGGCATTCTTGCCCTGCATGCGTGCACGCCGTACCAGTACATCCTGGATGGTATTGTTCAGCATATGGCCCATGTGCAGTACACCGGTAACATTAGGTGGCGGGATGACGATGGTATAGGGTTCACGATCATCCGGTTCGGAGTGGAACAGCTTGTTGTCCATCCAGTATTTGTACCACTTCTCTTCTACCTCTGCGGGGTTATATTTGCTTGCAATTTCCATATGATAATTCAATTCTTTCTTATATGTGTAAGCCTACCGGTTGGTGCCATTAAGCAGGTAAGACCTCTTGTTCGATACGAGTACGTGATTTAAATAGCTGTAAACCGGTCCTTTTCAGGACCATCACGTAAATGAAATGCAAAAATACAAAAACTATTTGGGATATGGGAGGTTAGATGTGGGATCTTGGATGTAGAATCTTGGATTTGGGGTAGGGGATACGGGTTTTGAGAGCTTGGAGCTGGAAATGGTTTTTTTGTCTATTGCTTTTTTAATGCTTGCAATAGCAAAGGATACTGTTTCCTCGATCCCACATGCCCCTATTCTTTATACAGTAGATAGGGTCTGCGTTGTTGTTTGAACTTAACCACATCGCAAAACCATTTTGCTTTGATCTCTCCGGCCGATTTGCCGGCAATGATATCCTGCCGGATGTAGTCCACCCCCACCAGCTTCTCGAAAAAGGAGGTGAAGAATTTGTCGCCCATGCCGAGGTTCTGGTAGGCGTCGATCAGATAGGAGAGGTCGAAGCCGTTCTCCAGGATATGTTCGCTGGAGAGGTTCCTGAGATCAACCCCGTAGCACTTTTTGTTGAGCAGCGGCGGGTTCTTGGCACCGGAAACGCTACGTGGTGTGAAGGTGAAGGAGGACCCTTTGAACGCGGGATGACCGTACACCTCGAAGGGGTAGGGAGTGCCTCTGCCCAGGCTCACCACGGTCCCCTCGAAGAGGCAGGTGGAGGGGTAGAGATAGACCGCGTGGCTATTGGTCAGATTGGGTGAGGGTGATATCGGCAGTTGATACCGTGTCTGATGGGTATAGTTCTCACAGGGGATCACGGTGATGTCGCAAAGGCGTCCCTGTGGCAGCCACTGCTCGCCGTTGATCATCAGCGCCAGCTCACCCAGTGTCATGCCGTGCACCACAGGAATGGGCAGCCAGCCCACACCCGACTTATGCTTCATGTCGAGGATAGGCCCGTCCACATACATCCCGTTCGGGTTGGGACGGTCCAGGATGATCATCTGCTTCCCCTGCTCAGCGCAGGCATCCATCAACCGGGCCATGCTGGCATAATAGGTGTAGAACCGCAGTCCCACATCCTGCAGATCGAAGAGCAGGATATCAAACTCCTTCATCTTCTCTGCAGAGGGTTTGCCGTTACCGCTGCCGTAGAGTGACCAGATGGGTATGCCTGTCTTTTCGTCGACAGTGCTGGGCACATGCTCTCCTGCATCGGCCGTACCCCTGAAGCCATGCTCCGGCGAGAAGATGCCCACGATGGTAAAGCGGTTTCTCTGCAACAAATCCACGAGGTGCTCGTCACCTGCCATGCCGGTCTGGTTGGTCATCACCGCCACCTTTTTCCCTTTCAGGAGAGGAAAATAGCGGTCGGTCATCTCGGCACCCACCTTTACGGTTGTCTCCGTTTGAGCGAACAGAAAAGTGCTGAAGAGCATCGTCACTATGAAAATATAGCTTCTCATCCTTCTTGGGTGTTTCTTTTTGCGTATTTCTGCTGTTCATGAAGCTGGTTGAACTCATCCTCGAGCTGCAGCAGCTCTTTTTTGATCTCCGTGAGTTTGGAAACGGCCTCCACCCTCCTGGTCTCGTCGTCTTTTTTTGATTTCAGCGTCTGACGCGCCCCATCGAGTGTCATCCCCTTCTCTTTCACGAGATGATAGACAATCTCCAGCTGCTGCACATCCTCACGGGTGTACTGGCGGGTGCCGCCGGCCGTCTTCCTCGGGCTTATATTATCGAACTCCTTCTCCCAGAATCGCAGTAGGGAGACGTTCACCGCGAAATGGTCCGCCACCTCCTGGATGGAGTAGAAGAGTCGTTTCTCATCGAACTGGATTGGTTTCTTACGTTTACCCATGGTTATTGGTTTGAATAAAAGAGGTACATGCTAAAAATACTGTATGGGATCATTCTTTTATTTTTCTTTTTAATATTTGAGGGTCTTGACGGCAATCCCATACTGCAGATATATATATTGTCCCATCATTTAAGGTATAAACAACTTTATAATTCAGGACAATCAACGAGCGGTATTCTAAAGTAAAATCAGATAATAAAGGTTCTATCGCAGCTATTTGAGGGAAATCCTTCAATTTTTCGACACTATCAAATAGTTCATTATAGATATTGATAGCTGCCTTTTCATTCTTTTCCTTTAACCATTCAAATATAATGTCTAAATTCTTTATGGCACTGGGCGACCAAATTATTTTCATTATTTTAAAAATCTTTTTCGTACTTCCTCATGCGGAATGCCTAAACCTCCATTCAGTTCCATTTCACTTTGGTGAATTTGTTTAACTAGCTCTTCTTTTGTAAACTGACATGGTGGGGTTTTCCGTGTAAGTTTAGATACAACTCTTTGCAGTTCTTCCAGAAGCTCTACATTATCAACATTTTCAATGTCTTTAAGTAATTTTTTTTTCTTTTCTTCCAATTCTAAAGTGGTCATAATAACTCCTTTGTTTTGCATTATGCTACAAATATAATCTTTCCCATTCATTTATAGAACGCTTTAACTCTATTTTAGTTTGCTATTGGTATGTTACACGCTTGCTTGTCAGAGAGTATGGTTTATCAGGTTTTATGCTTCTTTTTTAACGATATAGATCAGAGAGCTCGATTGTTTCAGGTTGATAAGGGAGCGTATAAATCCTGTAGTGCCAATCAAAAAAGCCCTCAGATATTTGATTAAAGCCGTGCTTCCCAGATATTGTTCACTCAGCAACGCTACATAGAAGGCATCCAGAGGCATTCGGTATTTCTTTACCACGCTCAGATTGTGGTTTGCAAGCAATCTTTCCAGGGTGTCGGGCGTGAAATGCCATAGATGGCGCGGTGTATCGTACGCTGCCCATTTCTCCTTGTACCATTTTGCATCGAACGATTGATGGTTGGGTAATGCGATCACCATAGTGCCGTCGGGGGAGAGGATATCTGCCATCTTTTCGAAGCTCTCATGGAGCTTCTCCAAATGCTCTAGCACGTGCCAGAGCGTCACCACATCGTACGATGAGCGTTCCAGTCTGAAGAATGCTGTTTCATCCCTTACATCCAGACCAAAACGGGTGATGGCCTTCTCCCGTGCCTTCTCATCTTTCTCAATGCCGGAGACGGTGAATCCCCTTTCCTTTGCAGCGTTCAGGAAATAACCGGTGCCACAGCCTATATCCAGCAGGTTCGCATTGCCTTTCTTCAGGTGTCTCTTTACCAGATTGACTTTCCGCCTGAGCATCAACCTTCGGAAGAGATGATACATCCTGTTGGTTAATCCTTTGTCTGAGTCGGAATGAGAGATATAGCCGGGAGAGTCATAGTATTTTCCGATCTCATCTTCCGAAGGAAAATGGTTGGTAAAACGAAATCCACACTCCTTGCAATCGCAGACGGGAAACAGCTCCCTGCTGGAGAAGTGATCCACGGAGTCAAAAACTTTGTCAATATCTGAACTACCGCAGACAGGACAGCTTTTAATGGTGATGATTGACATATATGATGATTATCATGCTCGTTTTATAACAATGAAGCTGATTTTTCGGATTTCGACAAGACGTTCGGCAAAGGATTTATCTTGCTTTGCCATACGCATATTGTAATTCAATTGTATCCGCATAAGTAAATTAGCATCTATTTCAAAAGCAGCTTCAAACAACATTGTTATGACCGTTTCGGAGAAGACTTGGCTGGTTCTGAACGCAATGCGTTTAATCTCAATAAAGATAGATGTTTTTTTGTTATCTACAAAAAAAGTAGATTTATTACTCATAGTGGCATGCATAAAAAAAGAAAAAGGAGAGAATTTAAGAAAAAATCAGTAATTTTGCTAGGTACAGCACGGACAAGTCTAAAAAATGAATTAGATTATTGCCAGAATCTCCAAGTGGACAGCGCCGGAATATCTTTAATCCTATTGGTTTATGAAAGCAGGAAAACTATTGGATGAGGTTTTGAAGTACATGTGGTTCTATTTCACGCAAAAACAACGCGAGAATTATGTTAAGCAGCTTATTTTGGAATATTTAGAAAATAGTAAGAATTACAGACAAAACAAATGATTATGGTAACGGAAAAGAATACAAAAGTTGAAATCTTTAAGGCTTACGAATCTCTGTTGAAACAAGTACAGGAAGAAAAAAGTAATATCCCCAAGCAAGTACAGGAAGAAAAGAAAAAGAAGGAGATTGTTGAAAAGGTAACCGATGTCAGTAGTGAAGGCATCGCACAAGGTATTGCGCATCTGAAATCGTCGTTGATCACCTCTTTGGATCAACTTCAGACTCACTTAGGCAGTGAGTTTAAAAAGCTGGAAGAAATACGGGCTGCTATTGTCGTGGAGAAACAATATCTCGAAGACCTTTATTCGCTGTCCGCCAATACCGATTCTTTAGCCGCTATGTTGCTGGCGCAGAAAGAGAAGAAAGAGGCTTTTGAAACATTTATCAGAGAGAAAGAAGATACTTTCAACCGGGAAATGTACGAGAAAAAAACATTATGGGAAGAGGAGAAAGTAAAACAAAAAGCGGAGGAAAAAGAATATTTGGATGACGTAACCAAACGCAGGAAGAGAGAGGAAGACGAATATCAATATACCCTTAAGATCACCCGTCAGAAAGAAAAGGATGAATATGAAACTAAGAGGGCTCTGCTTGAGAAAGAACTGGCCGATAAGAAGAATGCTTTTGAGCAGGAGATATCGCAACGTGAGCAGGCTGTGAAGATGGCAGAGACCGAACTGAATGATTTAAGAAAACAGGCAGCCGGTTTTCCTGTTGAATTGGATAAAGCATTGAAAGCTAAAGAGCAGGAGGTGACAAACGCTTTGAAAAACAAATACGACTTCGAAATTAAACTGTCGAACAATCAGAATGAAGGGGAGATACGCCTGAGAGACCAACAAATCGGATCGATGGAAGTGAAAATACGTGAGTTGCAAGCGCAGGTGAAGGAATACAGTGAAAAAGCCTCTCACGCGGAAGCAGGCGTACGGGACATCGCCGTGAAAGCCATTGAGAGCGCGGCCAAAGTGAAATCATTTGCTGAACGGTCGGAAACCGTCTTCAATAAAGAATGATTTAAATTATCAGGGCTTGATGTCTTAACCCTACCTGTTCATCTTTGTTATATTCATACAATGGCCGATGGGATGTTATCGTACTTCAGGTCTTAAAGATAAGCTGAACGTATAATTTCAATTGTGCGGTAGAGGAAAATCGCGCATCGGAATAAATATTCATTTTTCATCGCCACAAATGGTTTTCAGACGGAATCTCAAAATCAAACTAAATGCTTTGGGAGTTTTTATTCATGCACTTGGGGATACGAAATTTTTCGTGTAATTTTGTATTTTGTTTTGATAATGGGGCAAAAGGTGTCTTTTACTGATTTATCCCTGAACAATAAAGTGCATAACAGATAATTAAAAATGATCACTTCCAAGGAAATTCGCCAGTCGTTTAAAGAGTTCTTCCAATCGAAACAGCACCAGATCGTGTCGTCGGCACCCATGGTCATCAAGGACGACCCCACGCTGATGTTCACCAATGCCGGCATGAATCAGTTTAAGGATATCATCCTGGGTAACGCCCCGGTGAAGTATCCCCGCGTAGCCGATTCACAGAAGTGTCTGCGTGTGAGCGGCAAACACAACGACCTGGAAGAGGTGGGACACGATACCTACCACCACACCATGTTCGAGATGCTGGGCAACTGGTCCTTTGGCGACTACTTCAAGAAGGAGGCGATAGCATGGGCGTGGGAGTATCTGACCGAGGTGCTCAAGCTGGAGAAGGAACGGCTTTATGTCACCGTCTTCGAGGGTGCTGCCGATGAAAAACTGGAGAGGGATGATGAGGCTGCTTCCTACTGGGAGGCTTATCTTCCCAAGGGGCGGATCATCAACGGAAATAAGAAGGATAACTTCTGGGAGATGGGTGATACCGGTCCCTGTGGTCCCTGCTCGGAGATTCACGTAGATATAAGACCCGACAGTGAGCGTGCTGCCGTCGACGGCCTCACGCTGGTGAACCAAAGTCACCCGCAGGTCATCGAGATATGGAACCTGGTCTTTATGCAGTACAACCGCAAGGCCGACGGATCACTCGAGCCACTGCCTGCAAAGGTGATTGACACCGGCATGGGCTTCGAGCGCCTCTGCATGGCGGTACAAGGCAAATTGTCGAACTACGATACCGACGTTTTCCAGCCTCTCATTAGCACTATAGGTAAGATAACCAATGCCACCTACGGTGAAGATACCGGAAAGGATGTGGCCATGCGTGTCATCGCCGATCATCTGCGTACGATCGCGTTCTCTATCACCGACGGGCAGCTGCCGTCGAACGCCAAGGCGGGGTATGTGATCCGCCGCATCTTGCGCCGTGCCGTACGTTACGGGTATACCTTCCTGGGGATGCACGAGTCATTCATGTACCGTCTTATTCCCACGCTTATTGAAGTGATGGGCGAGGCATATCCTGAGCTGACGGCACAACAGGTGCTCATAGGGAAAGTGATGAAGGAGGAGGAGGAGGCGTTCCTGCGGACGCTGGAGACAGGTATAAAGATGCTCGAGAAGAACCTCCCCGCCAATGAGGGGGGCGTGCTGAGCGGTGAGGTGGCTTTTCAGCTCTACGACACCTACGGTTTTCCGCTCGATCTGACGGAGTTGATATTACGTGAGCATGGCATGGCTGCCGATGTGGAGGCCTTCAATGCTGCGATGCAGCAGCAGAAAGAGCGTGCCCGCAATGCTGCAGCCACCGAGACGGGCGACTGGAACCGCGTGCGCGAGGGCGACCCCCTGTTTGTGGGGTACGACGAGACGGAAAGCGCCACCCAATTACTTCGTTACAGAGAAGTAACACAGAAGAACAGGAAATTTTTCCAGATCGTACTGTCGCGATCACCCTTCTACGCGGAGATGGGAGGACAGGTGGGCGACAGTGGCTGGCTGATGGCTGACGACGGCAGCGAGAAGATCGTGATCTTCGACACCAAGCGTGAGAACAACCTCGCCATTCATCTTGTCGACAGGCTGCCGGCAGATCTGAAAGGGAGCTTCATCGCACGGATAGATGTTGAGAAGCGTACAGCCACCGAGTGCAACCACACCGCCACACACCTGATGCATGAGGCACTACGCGATGTGCTCGGGACGCATGTGGAGCAGAAGGGATCCTACGTGTCACCCGAGCTGCTACGTTTCGACTTCTCCCATTTTCAAAAGATGACACCCGACGAGATCCGTGCAGTGGAGAGAAAAGTGACTGCAGCTATCAGGGATGATTTTGCCATCGAGGAGCATCGTCATCTACCCATAGCAGAGGCAAAAGCACAGGGTGCCATAGCTCTCTTCGGTGAGAAATATGGGGATGATGTACGCACCGTCCGTTTTGGCACCTCCATCGAGCTTTGTGGTGGGACCCATATCTACTCTACCGGTCGCATAGGCACCTTCCGCATTATAAGCGAGAGCGCCATCGCTGCCGGTGTTCGTCGTATCGAGGCGGTCACCGCCAAGGTGTGTGAGGAGTACCTCTATGCAAAGGAGGATGCCATCGTCGAGATAAAGAGTCTGCTCAACAACGTGCCCGACATCATGCAGGGTGTACAGCGTCTGCTGACGGAGAACGATGAGATGAAGCAGCAGATACATGCTTTTGTGACCGAGAAAACGGGAGCGCTGAAACAGGAGCTCATTGACAAGAAAGAGGTTGTGAACGGTGTCACCCTGTTCAAGGTGATGCTGCCTGAGGGCATGCCCGATGTGGTGAAGGACATCGCTTTCCAGTTGAAGGGTGCGTTTCCCGGGGAGATGCTGTTTGTGGCCGGAGTAGTATCTGGCGGCAAGCCCAGCCTTACGGTGATGTTGAGTGACGACCTGGTGGTCCGTGGGTTACATGCCGGAAATATGGTACGTGAGGCGGCGAAGCTGATTGAGGGTGGCGGCGGCGGACAGCCTCACTTCGCCACTGCCGGCGGGAAGAATGTCGACGGGTTGCAGGCAGCCGTCGACAGCATCGTAAAGAAACTGAGCGAGTAGAGGTCTCCAACACAGGCATTATGACCAAGTTAACCCGTAGCATTCTTTTGCTGTTTACATTTCTTTCCATCGCTGCCTACTCACAGGCCCCGGTGGAGAGGGTGAATCCCTTTATCGGCAGCACCAACTACGGCACTACCAACCCCGGGGCTGTGATGCCCCACGGGATGATGTCGGTGGCACCCTTCAACGTGATGGGCGCCGCAACGAACCGGTATGACAAGGACAGTCAGTGGTGGTCCACCCCTTACTCGGGCCACAACAGCTTCTTCACCGGCTTCTCCCATGTGAACCTGAGTGGTGTGGGCTGTCCCGAGGCAGGGTCACTGCTGCTGATGCCCACAACGGGTGAACTCAACGTCAATTATGAGGAGTATGGCAGTGAGATGAGTGAGGAGCGTGCCTCACCGGGTTATTATTCCAACAAGCTCAACAGATACGGTATCCGCACCGAGGTGACAGCCACCACACGGAGCAGCATCGCCCGCTTCACCTTTCCCGCAGGGCAGGCTAACATCCTCCTCAACATGGGTGAGGGGCTGACCAACGAGTCCGGTGCCTGGATGCGCAGGGTGAGCGACAGCGAGGTGGAGGGGATGAAACTGCTCGGTACTTTCTGTTACAACCCCCAGGCGGTCTTCCCCCTCTACTTCGTGATGAGGGTCAACAGGGTACCGCTTCGCAGCGGCTACTGGAAGCAACAGCGGGAGATGGGCGTGGAGGCACAGTGGGATGCCACCAGCAACACCCGCAAGCTCTACACCCGCTACAGACGCGATATTGCCGGTGATGACATTGGAGCATGGTTCACTTTCGATCTGGAGGAGAGTGAGCAGGTAGAGGTACAGATAGGGGTCTCGTTTGTCAGCACCGAGAATGCGCGGCTTAATCTTGAGAAGGAGCAGCCGGCTTTCGATTTCGATAATGTGAAGGAGAGTGCCCGTAACGCATGGAACGAGGCACTATCGACAGTGATGACCGAGGGGGGCAACGACGATCAGCAAACGGTCTTCTATACCGGATTGTATCACGCTCTGATTCATCCCAACGTGCTGAACGATGTGAACGGTGAGTACCCGGTAATGGAGGGTGAGGGTACCGGCAAGACCGGTGACACCCGCTACACGGTTTTCTCCTTGTGGGATACCTACCGTAATGTGCATCAGCTGCTGACGCTGCTCTATCCCGAAAAACAACTCGACATGGTCCGTTCCATGGTGGAGATGTACAAAGAGGGAGGATGGCTGCCCCGGTGGGAGCTATACAGTCGTGAGACGCTCACCATGGAGGGTGATCCCGCCATTCCGGTGATCGTGGACAGCTGGATGAAGGGATTGCGTGATTTTGATGTGGAGGCTGCCTATAGTGCGATGGTCATTACGACCCCACCAACGAACCCAATATTGGTTATCCCTATCTCTTC
>CAYUQE010000005.1:30967-43525 GCA_964446805.1 uncultured Proteiniphilum sp.
CGATGGTCATTACGACCCCACCAACGAACCCAATATTGGTTATCCCTATCTCTTCAGTTATCTGAAAGGGGAGGAGTGGCGCACGCAGAAACTGATACGGCAGCTGTTGGCGGATCACTTCAAAAACGCTCCCGACGGTCTTCCCGGCAATGATGATACCGGCACCATGTCTGCCTGGGCGGTCTTCTCAATGATGGGCTTCTATCCCGACAATGCGACCGATGCCTCCTACACCTTCACCACACCCCTGTTCGACAGGATCACACTGCAACCTGGCAAGCACGCCTCCACCACCTCCCGCCTTGAGATCGAGGTCGTCCGCCCCACAGCCGAAGCGCAATTCATCGACAAGATAGTGATTGACGGCAGACGGTGGAGAAGCTACCGCATCTCACATGCCGAGCTGATAAAAGCAAAGAAAATAGTGTTCCATCTCAAAGAGCGCAAGTAGGGTATTAAAGGCGGATGAGTGTCACCACCTGCTTCCATCTGTCGGGGAGCCTGTGAGCGAACCGGTGCACCTTGAGGTCCCTCCGTGTCCTTCTCAGCCATTGGCGCCAGAGGAGGGCAAAATAAAAGGTGAGTGGCATCGCGATAAAATAGGCAAGGGCGAGCCACCACGTTTGCGTGATGAACCCCAGTGCAAGTGATTGGATCAGGTCGAAGAGAGGAACAAAGATCAGCCCGGAGGCATAGCGTACCGAGGCGACGAACTGCTTATCCTTGAACAGACCGAGGAGCTTCATTTTGATCAGCATGGGGAAGATCCCGTTCAGGAAACCGAACAGTGCCAGGGGTGCAGTAAGGAGAAGGGCTGCAAACCGGGTGGTGAGGGTAGCGCGGGATGAGGGTTGATCAATGCGGTCTTTCGTCGTGAAACCTTCTTCCTTGAGTATGGCCAGCGCCTCACGAAATCCGGCAATCTGTGCATCAAAGAGGGGGCGGTTGTGCACAAACAGCTCATCCATTCTTTGTACGATCTGCAGTGATGCCTGCAGGAATCCATCTTTTCTGCCGGCAAACGTTTCACCGGCAATCCTGTCTGCATTCCAGTCGATCGCATGCAGGTATTCATCATAAAAAGCATCGTTCTGAATATCGACCACCATCGACCGCAGGCTTGTCTCCATCTCCTGACGCAGCTGGTTGACCGCCTGCATCGGGTTCTCATGATACCGGTCCCTGTATGCCGATACCTCTATGGGTGTGCCAAAGGTGATATAGACATCGGAGAGGAAGCCCGAAATATCGCGATAGTAGATCGACACAGGCACAACCTGGCTCCTGAGCTGGAAGTCACAAGAGGCCTCCGTGGGCAGCACGATGCGGGGGACCGCTTTCTGTAAAGGGAGGAGCGACTGCCTGGGGTTATGTCTCGCCTCGGGAAAGATGGCGATAGGATTGTGGTGCTTCAGGATCCTGGCCGCATTGTTAAAGATCTCACTGTTCCTGTTCAGATTATCTTTACCGTCGTGCATTCTGAATACCGGCATGATGCGCATACCCCGCAGCATCCATGCAATCACCTTCTGCCTGAAGATATCGGCACGGGCGAGGAAGACCACCTGTTTCAGGGGATAGGTGGCATAGACCACCAGGAGCGCATCGAGCAGTGCGTTGCGGTGATTGGGAGCGAAGATGACCGCTCTCTCTTTCGACACATTTTCTTTCCTGCCCACGTACACCATCTTTCTGAAGTTCACTTTTAAAGCGATACTCACAAGAAATTTGGCGATGGCATAGCGAAAGTCGTAATGATAGATCATAGCTTTCTGGTTGATAGTGTTACCACCGTGATGACGCGTTTTCTCCAGTAGAAAGCCAGCATTAAGCCGGCCATAATATGCCATATGCCCCACCATGCCGCAACGAAAGCCATACCACCGAGGTTCAGCTCCGGAGGGAAGATCCGCGGATTGAAGATGAGTGCAAGGCCCAGACCGGAGTTTTGAATGCCTGTCTCAATGGAAATGGTTCGGCAGTTGATCTCCTCCACGTTGAAAGCTTTCGGCAGGAAATAACCGCTCAGAAAGGCCATGCCGTTGTGCAGCAGCACGATGAAGAAGATGAGATGGATATATCTGAGGAAGAGGCTGAAGTTACCTGCCAGGGCGGCAACGATGAATCCCACGAAGAATAGGATGGAAGCGGCCTGCACCGTGGTATCCACTTTTTTTGCGAAGCGGGGGAACTTGATCCCCACGAACATGCCCAGGATCACGGGGATACCCAGTATCAGGAAGACAGTGCGGAACATCTCAAAGGGATCGATGGTGATGGGTACCAGCAGGGGGGAGTGTTTCGCATAGAGGCCTCCCCAGAAGGCGAAGTTGAAGGGAGTCATAAGAAGACTCATGATGGTGGTGATACCTGTGAGGCTTACCGACAAGGGTATATTCGATTTGGAGATGGAAGAAATCAGGTTGGATACATTCCCTCCGGGACAGGCTGAGACCAGTATCATCCCCAACGCCACCGAGTTGCTGGGCCTGATTACCAGCACCAGCAGATAGGTCAATGCAGGAAGAAGAAGGTATTGCGAGATCACACCCAGCACTACCGGCCGGGGACTGAGAGCAACCGCTCTGAAATGCTTCGGTTTGATACTTAATGCCACCCCAAACATGATGAAGGCGATCGCACTATTCATGAGGTTGACACTCTCTTGATTGAAGTTCAGCCGGATGGTATCGAGTTGTTCCAGATTCCCCAGGAGGGATAGTAACGGGGCCAATTGCATACTCTACTTTTTGATTTTACAGATGCAAAGATACAACTAAATTAAAGCTTAGGAAAGATTCATCGTTATTTGTTTCGTTATGAACAGTATACCCTTCTTATTCTGGGGTAGGTGTCGCTGTTCCTGTTCTTTAACGTAGCTCACCCTATCGTCGCCGGCATAAAATAACGAACCTATTTATAATTTCTTTATCTTTGCATATGTTCATAAAACCAGTATTCTATGAGTGCACCTCTCGCTGAACGGTTACGTCCCCAACATCTCGATGCGTTTATCGGCCAAAGCCATCTGGTGGGTAAGGGGGCCGTTCTACGCCGTATGATCGACGCGGGAAGGATCCCTTCCATTCTTTTCTGGGGCCCTCCCGGTGTGGGAAAGACCACCCTGGCCAACATCATCGCCAACACGCTGAAAGCTCCTTTTTACAAGCTGAGCGCGATCAACTCGGGGGTGAAAGATGTGCGTGAGGTGATTGAGAAGGCGAAGAACACCCGTTTTTTCGATAATACCGCCCCCATCCTCTTCATCGACGAGATCCACCGCTTCAGCAAGTCGCAGCAGGACTCGCTGCTGAACGCCGTGGAGACGGGGACGGTGACGCTTATAGGAGCTACTACCGAAAACCCGTCATTTGAGGTGATCCGTCCGCTGCTCTCCCGCTGTCAGGTCTACGTGTTAAAGTCGCTGGAGAAGAAAGATCTGGAAGTGCTCCTGCAGAGGGCCCTGAATGAAGATCTTATACTGAAGGAGAAGAAGATCACCATCGAGGAGACCAATGCATTGTTTCGCTTTTCAGGTGGTGATGCACGCAAGCTGCTCAACATCCTGGAGCTGGCAGTGTCGTCCGACAGTGACGCGGAGGTGGTGATCACCGACAGGATGGTCACCGAGCGACTGCAGGAGAACCCAGCAGCCTACGACAAGGGTGGTGAGATGCATTATGACATCATCTCTGCCTTTATCAAATCGATCCGTGGGAGTGATCCCGATGCGGCGATCTACTGGCTGGCACGGATGGTGGCGGGAGGGGAGGATCCCAAGTTCATTGCCCGCAGGCTGGTGATCTCCGCTGCCGAAGATATCGGTCTCGCCAACCCCAACGCGTTACTGCTGGCCAATGCCTGCTTTGATACGCTCCAGAAGATAGGTTGGCCTGAAGGACGCATCGTGCTGGCTGAGGCCACCCTCTACCTGGCCACCTCACCCAAAAGCAACTCCGCCTATCTGGCAATCGACAGGGCCATCGCGAAGGTGGAGCAGACAGGTAACCTGCCCGTACCCCTGCACCTGCGCAACGCACCCACGGCGTTGATGAAAGAGCTCGATTATGGGAAGGAGTATAAGTACGCACACGACTTTGAAAACCATTTCGTGCACCAGGAGTACATCCCCGGTGAGCTCAAGAGCAGCCGGTTTTGGGATCCACAGCCTAATGCTACAGAAGCGAAAATGGCAGAGTGGATGAAGAAATTGTGGGGCGAAAAATAACCGGAAGGTTCAACGAATTAATACCAGTCGGTACCTCTGTCGTAGGGTGAGTTGCGCTGTTCGTATTTCAGGTCCTGCAACATCGAGGAGTTGGCACGAATGGTGAAGTTGTATGATTTATAGGGCCCTATCGGTATAAAGCTTGCCGACATGTTCCAGCAGTGGAGGTTGCGGGTGAGTGTGCAGTTGATGTTGGTGAACTTCTTCATATCGAAATTATAATCGGTGTTGAAGGTAAGGTTCCAGTTTTTCGTGGGCTGTAGGGAGCCACTCAATCCGAAATTGTGCGTAAGCTTGCCGTTATACTCCATCCGCTCCTTATTAAAATCGCCATAGCCATAACGCAGTGAGTAGTTGAAGGAGACGTTCCAGATCAATGCATTCTTCAGATAGCCGTCATCGTCAAACTCTCCCATGGAGTTATCTGTTTCGGCGACTGTATTTTGTCTTCCAGTCGTTTCATAAGGGTTTTGACCCATTGTCCCGTCATCGGGCAGCTCTGCATCCGGATCGCGATCTTCACCCTCCTTACCCTCCTCTTCGCTTTTCTCACGGTTGAAGAGTTTCTTGAAGGTGTCCTGGTTCAGTGAGTAGGAGAAAGATGTACCCGTATTCATCAGCTTTCCTAATCCTCTGCCGTTGAGTACGCGCAGTTTGTCAACCTGCCGCGGGTTACCGTTCTGATCGAGTTGATAGATGTAAGGATCCCAGGTGGCATTGAGGCTGAGGGTGTATGATTTGCTCAGCTTAAGGCGTATGTTGGAGTTGATCATGCTCCACTTCATCGAGTCGGCCATCATGTTATAGTTGAAGTTGATGCCTAGATCATCAATGAGGCTTATCTTCCGTGTGCCGGTAGAGTCCTTGTCATCTCTTATCTTCATCTCCAGGTTGTTCTTGAAATCGAAGCCGATGCTACCGCTCTGTCCCTTGGGAGCAGTGCCGAACATCATCTTGGAGTAGGGAGAGTAGGTGTATTCCACATCCTCACCATATTCGTTCTTGTAGGTGTAGGTCTCATAGAAGTTGAATTTAGGGTCGCTGAAGTCGGGTCGGTAATTGAGACTTACGCTGGGTGAGAAAACGTGACGGATAGCCTGCACCTTGTCCCCGAATATTTTCCAAGGGATGTACATGCCATATAGTTTTGTCTGTGCACTGAGTGATGCACTGTAATCATAGACACGCTTGAAGCCGAGGACGGTATCCACGGGTACATTTCTTTTGGCAATGGGATCCCACGCCTCCTTATGGGCGCCGGTGTACCAACGTTCGTTATAATTGAGTGAGGGCGAGATCTGTATGAAATCGAAGAGCGAGAAGGTGGCACTCACGGGGATGCTGTGACGCATACCGTTGGTCCAGTCACGAACAAGGTTCGATTTCAGGAACCGGTTCTCCTTCGTGGTGATGGAGTTACGGAATTCACCGGAGTAGCTCATCGATATTTTCTCGTACCAGCGCTCCGCACCTACCATCTCTTTTCTTTTAAATGGATTGATACGGTTCATGGAGAGGGATATATTGGGCAGCGTGGCGGCGATGGTGGAGTCGCGCGACACCTGGTTGATGCTCATCGTGGCCGACATGCTCCAGGGTGAATCGGGAAAGCGCTGAGTGAGGTTGACACTCGAGCTCTTGGTATTGTTGGATGCTTCACGTGAGTAAAGACGGCTGAGGTCACGGTGGTTGTTCCTGCTGGTGGAGAAGTTGACGCTGGCCGACAGGGTGCGGTACATATTTGCCTTTGGATCCTGTGAGTGGGTCCAGTTGATGCGTAGGTCTTTAGCCACGGAATAGGCGTCGGGCACCACCTCCTTCAGCTCCTTCTCTCCTGTGGCGGTACTCAGGTAGTAGACATTGACATTGCCTGAATATTTGTACCGTTTCCGATAGTTGGTACGCACGCCTGCACCCCATGACCCCTTGGTGTAGATCTCTCCCGTGAGGGACATGTCGATGTAGTCGCTGATGGCCAGGTAGTAGCCGCCGTTCTGCAGGTAGAAGCCACGCGTCATCTCATCGCCGTAGCTCGGCATGATGATCCCCGAGGAGTAGGTCTTGGTGAAGGGAAAGAAGGCAAAAGGCAGCACCACCGGAAAGAGCGGCACATCGGCTACCACCAGCCAGGCAGGGCCGGTGACCACATCCTTGTCGGGTCGCACCTTTGCCTTCGAGAGGTTCAGGTAGAAGTGGGGGTGGTCATGATTATCGCAGGTGGTATATTTTGCATTCCGCATATAGAAGGAGTTGTCGGCATTCATCTTTGCTTCGTTGGCGACAATGTGTCCCTCGCCCTGTTGTGTGATGACATGGTTGATGAAGGCTTTCCTTGTTTCAAAGTTATAACGTACCTTCTTCATCTCATACTCGGTACCCCCTTCCGAGAACACCGGATAGCCAAACTCTTCACCCAGGGAGTCGGTGCCGAACGTCGACTCGATCACGCTGCTGTCCATATCCATGATGATCTTCTCCCCTTTGATGCCCATCTCACCATATTTGATGTCGGCATCACCATAGAGATAACCCATGTTGTCGCCGGTGAAGATGATAGAGTCCTGGGCGGTATAGAACACGGCGGCCTGCAGTGTCTGCTTCTGGGCGACTGTATCCTGTGCAACCATCGTTTTTGTTGTATCTGCCGGCATCAGGTTGAGAGAGTCTGTAGCAGTCAGGGTGGAGTCGGGCAGGGTGACCAGCCTGGTGGAGTCGGGCAACAGCGGGCGTGTCAGCAGCAGACTGTCCGGCTGCGGTGTCTCCACATTGCTGATCACCGGTGTGACACTGTCAGTGAGGCTTCGTTCCGATGTGGCAGTGGTACCTGTCCGATCCCCTGCAACACCCGTCTTTCGCACAGATGAACATTGAAAAAAAAACGTCAACAGGACGAAGATAAAGATATATCGTATAATTTGCCTCATGCGGAAAAAGCAGGTAGCCTATGGTTTTTGCAGGCAAAACTACTCATTAAAGAATTAATATGCCGCAAAATTAATAAAAAGAAACTTAAGACAGGTTGATTAAGGCTTTTTTAAAGAGATTGAAGTCATTTGAGAGGGTATAGACCTCTTTTTTTTGCTGCAAGAACGCTTCCAGTGCCTCAGGTATTTGTATCTGTTCACCGGTGCATTCCTCCACCGTCTCCCTGAATTTCGCAGGGTGGGCGGTAGCGAGGAAGATGCCTGTCTCACCGGACTGCAATCCCTCCTTCAAGGCGAGGTAGGCACAGGCACCGTGTGGGTCGAGCAGATAGTTTCCTTTCTGATGCACGCTCCTGATGGTTGACCTGATCGCTTCATCCTCATACTTGTAGGCAGATATATCTTTTGACACAGCCTGATGTGCATGGTCATAGAGATCGAGGATACGGTCGAAGTTACTCGGTGCGCCCACGTCCATGGCGTTGGCCACAGTCTGAACCGATGCGCGCGGTGCGAATTTTCCTGTGTGGAGATACTCCCTGAAGACATCGTTGCGGTTGTTGGCGGCGATGAAACGGTGTACCGGCAGGCCCATCCGTTTGGCGAAGAGACCGGCGGTGAGGTTGCCCAGGTTACCGCTGGGGACGGAGAAAACCACCTTCCCCGGAGATGCCTGCTTCAACAGCTGCGCATAGGCGTGGAAATAGTAGAACGACTGGGGCAGGAACCGTGCCACGTTGATGGAGTTGGCCGAGGTGAGGTTCAGCTGCATGTTCAGCTCCTCATCCATGAACGCCGCCTTCACCAGTGCCTGGCAGTCGTCGAAGGTGCCGTCGATCTCCAGTGCGACGATGTTTTGCCCCAGCGTGGTGAACTGTGCCTCTTGTATCTCACTCACCTTTCCCGAAGGGTAGAGTACAAACACCTGTATTCCCTCCACCCCCAGGAAGCCGTTGGCCACGGCACTGCCGGTATCACCCGAGGTGGCTACCAGCACCTTCACATCCTCCTGTTGCTGCTTTTTTACAAAGTAGGAGAGCATCCGCGCCATAAAACGGGCGCCTACATCCTTAAAGGCGAAGGTGGGGCCGTGGAAGAGCTCCAGCACCCAGATGTTTTCCTCCACCTGGCGGAGGGGGATCTCGAAGTTGAGGGTGTCGTCGACGATGGCATCCAGCTCTTTTTGCGGGATATCTTCGCCGAAAAATGCCCTGGCGACATTTCGGGCGATGGTGGTAAGGCTCATGCCGGTGATCCCGTCGTAGAAAGAGGAAGACAATGGATCGATGGTTTCGGGCATATAAAGACCCCTGTCGGGTGCCAGTCCTTTCACGACGGCCTCCTGAAGGGAAACGGGGGGTGCTTGCTTTTGGGTGCTGTAGTAGTGCATGCTTATTTTTTGAATAGTGTTTTCATTAACTGATCGCCATGAAGGAGGCCGTAGCTGCCCTCTTTGGCAGCGAACTCATCATACACCTGCACGCTGTCGGGTGACATCTCTCTGTGCCAGATCAGGAACGGGATGGCCTCTCTGGTGTGGGTACGGATGGCGCAGGGGGTAGGGTGATCGGGCAGGATGGTGATGGTGACCGGCTCGTCCCACAGCAGCGTCTCCTCGTAAATGGTCTTGACGATGCGGGCATCAAGGTTCTCGATCGTCTTCACCTTCAGTGGCACATCACCTTCGTGACCCGCCTCGTCGCTTGCTTCGATATGAAGATAGACAAAATCATGCTCTTTTAGTGCTTTCAGTGCTGCCGCGGCCTTTCCTTCGTAGTTGGTGTCGTAGAGGCCCGTGGCACCCTCCACCATGATCACCTCCAGCCCTGCATACACGCCGATGCCCCTGATCAGGTCGACGGCCGAGATCACGGCACCGCTCCTGAGCGGGTATATCTCGTTGAGTGGTCTCATCTGCGGGCGGTAGCCGGGCGACCAGGGCCAGATGCTGTTGGCGGGATGCTTCCCTGCCGCCACCCGTCTTTTGTTGACGGGATGGTCAGGCAACAGCTCCTGTGATGCAAGGATCAGTCTGTTCAGCACTTCGGCGGTGAAGGCTGCAGCCTCATGCTCCGGTTGGATAAGATGGGGACGAAACGGTGTCTCCGGAATATCATGGGGGGGTGTACAGGAGATGTGTTTGTCGCCACCCTGCATCTTCAGCAGATGACGGTAGGAGACGCCGGGGTAAAAACGAAACAGATCGTTTCCGATCTTTTCATTCAGGAAACGGATCAGCTCTTCCGCCTCTTCACTGCTGATATGACCTGCCGAGTGGTTGATCAGCAGATCACCGTCGATGCACACCAGGTTGCACCGCATCGCCATCTCTCCGGGCAGGATCTCCACGCCCATGCTGGCAGCCTCGAGCACACCACGCCCTTCATAGACAGCAGGAATGTCGTAGCCCAGCACCGAGAGATTGGCGATCTCACTCCCCGGAGCGAAGCCATCGGGTACCGTGTTGAGCACTCCATTTCTTCCTTTCCGTGCCAGCAGGTCCATATATGGAGTATGGGCCGCCTGCAGTGGAGTTCTGTCTCCCAGTGCGGCAATGGGTTCATCGGCCATGCCGTCGCCCAGTATGATGATGTTCTTTGTCGTCATTGTCATCTGATATTTGCAATGGAGATGATGTCGGAGAAGACACCGGCAGCCGTCACGTTGGCGCCGGCACCGTAGCCCTTGATCACCATCGGGTACTCGTTGTAACGCTCGGTGGTGATCATGATGATGTTGTTGCTTCCTTCCAGATCGTAGAAAGGATGTCCTTTCTCCACCTCACGCAGTCCCACCTCACAACTGCCATTATCGTACGACGCCACAAAACGGAGCTTCTTCTCCTCCCTGGCCAGTTCCTTGCGGCGTGTCTCGAAAGCGTCATCGAGCGCGGGGATGGTCTCCCAGAATTGATCGAGCGTACCCTCGAAATAGTAGTGTGGCACGAAAAGATTTTTTGTCACATCCGACTGATCCACGCGTGCACCTGCCTCACGGGAGAGGATCACCAGCTTGCGTGTCACATCCAGCCCGCTCAGGTCGATGCGCGGATCGGGCTCGGCGAACTGTGCCTCCACTGCCATCTTTATCGCTTTGCTGAAGGGAACCTCAGCACTGATCGTGTTGAAGATAAAGTTGAGCGTGCCGGAGAGCACCGCCTCGAGCTTAATGATCCTGTCACCCGAGTTGACCAGTGAGTTCATCGTGTTGATGATGGGAAGGCCCGCTCCCACATTTGTTTCAAAGAGGAACTTCACGCCGCTTTTGCGGGCCGTCTCTTTGAGCTGGGAATAGTTGTCGTAGTCCGACGAGGCGGCAATCTTGTTGGCCGTGACCACCGATATGTTTTTGGCCATCAACTCGCCATAGAGCTCGGCGATGCCGGGGCTTGCCGTGCAATCGACAAAGACGGAGTTGAAGATATTCATCTTCAGTATCTCCTCCCTTATTCTTTCCGGCGAGCTTTTCACTCCGTTCTCCATCAGGTTGTCAAAGTAACCCTCCAGTGAGATGCCATCACGTGAGAAGAGTGCTTTGCGCCCGTTGGCAACACCCACGATGTTCACTCTCAGCTTGTTTTGTTCCTTGAGTGTATTCTGCTGCAGGCGTATCTGCTCGAGCAGTCTGCTACCCACGGTACCGGTGCCTACCACAAAGAGGTTCAGCTCCTGGTAGGGTGAGAGGAAGAAGGAGTCGTGGATCACGTTGAGTGCTTTCTTCAGATCTGCTTTGGCGATCACGCAGGAGATATTGGTTTCACCTGCTCCCTGCGCCAGTGCGATGACGCTGATACCGTTTCTGCCGAGGGCACCGAAGAACTTGCCCGCGATGCCGGGCACATGCTTCATGTTCTGTCCCACGATCGCTATGGTGGCCAGCTCATACTCCACGATGATCTCGTTGATGCTGCCCATCGCTATCTCATGTGCGAACTCGTGATTGAGTACCTTCTGTGCAAGTGCCGCATCCTGTGTACGAACGCCAATGGAGGTGCTGTTTTCGGAGGAGGCCTGGGAAACAATGAAGACACTGATGCCATTATCGGCCAGTGCCGTGAATATCCGTTTGTTCACGCCGATCACGCCTACCATTCCCAGTCCCTGAATCGTGATGAGCGCCGTATCGTTGATCGACGAGATGCCTTTGATGATCTTTCCGTTGCGGGTGGGCTGGATGTTGCGTATCAGCGTTCCCTCCGACTCGGGATGGAACGTATTCTTTACATAAATGGGGATGTTCTTGTGGTAGACGGGGAAGATGGTGGGAGGGTAGATCACTTTCGCACCGAAGTTGGAGAGCTCGATCGCCTCCGTGAAGGAGAGCTCCTCGATGACATAGGCCGAGTTGATGATCTTCGGATCGGCTGTCATGAACCCGTCCACATCGGTCCATATCTCCAGCACCGTTGCATCCATGGCCGCAGCAATGATCGCTGCCGTATAGTCCGATCCGCCACGCCCCAGGTTGGTGATGTCGCCGTCATCGCAGCTCGAAGAGATGAAGCCGGGCACGATCGCCACCTGTGGTGGCGGCATGTGGGAGAATGTTTTCCGTATCAGCTCGTTGGAGAGCACCAGATCGGGGATGTGGTTGCTGAACTGCTTGTTGGTCTTGATGAACGCTGTGGCGTCGTAGAGTTGGGCGCCATCGATCACCTTGCTGATGATCAGTGAGGAGAGCCTTTCACCATAGCTGACGATCTTGTCGGATGTTTTCTGCGACAGATCACCTATCAGGAACACACCGCGCAGGATATTACGCAGGTCATCGAAAAGCTGCTGTGTTTTTTGCTGCACCTCCAGCTTGTCGGAAGGAGAAGGAACCATCTTGTCGATCAAATCTTCATGACGACCGATCATCTCCTCCAGCAACGTCTTGTATCCCGGGTTGTTGTGCAGTGCAAAGTCGGCTGCCAGTAGCAGCCGGTCGGTCACGCCTCCCAACGCCGAGATCACCGCGATGACAGGTTCCTTTTCGCTCTCAATAATGCTCCTGACCTTTTTCAGACTTTCGGGACTCCCAACGGATGACCCTCCGAATTTCATGACCTTCATACAATGATGATTGATTTATTCGCCTCTAATCAGGCGTTTTTTTGTTAGTAAAAAATGTTGATCCACAAAGGATTTCTTTCGCTTTGGTAGGGTAATGGCACGCTCTTGCCCTATCCAGTTTTGTTTTGACGAAAAATATTGATCTTGAATGCGATAACCGGTCGGTTCGCGTGAAAAGCAGTGACTGCTTACGGGTGTGAAAAATTAGATAACCCCCCAAGGGGTCATCATCATTGTAGTGGTGGTGTGGTTGAATATCTGATACAAATTCTGCATTGTGAGCGTTGAATTGATTGCAAAGATAAAGGAATAATTGAAGAAAATAACAAAAATGAATAAAAAAGGTGGTTTT
>CAYUQE010000006.1:0-40036 GCA_964446805.1 uncultured Proteiniphilum sp.
ACATAAAAGTTGATTGATTGTTAAAATGTTTAATTGACCATTTACCAATTAATAATCCTACTACTTAATGATAGCATGATGTCTGCTCTGACAAAGGCACATCCTGAGCTATTATATACTTAACAGCATTTGTATGAGAAAACCTATTTTATTTTCGCTCTTTTTTGTGATCAGTATGCTTACCTATGCACAAAAAGGATCCATCGAAGGACGTGTATACAACGAGAAGAACAATGAACCACTGGAATTTGCCACCATACAGATTCAGGGAACAGTGATCGGTTCTACTACCGACCTGGATGGAAAGTTTATCTTCACCGGCATCGACCCCGGATTTGTGCGGCTGATCGTCAGCTACGTGGGCTTTGAGACCACGGTCTCAGCCGAAATACAAGTGCTGGGGAATCAAAAGGCTTTTATCGATATCGCCGTGCCAGAGTCATCCACACTGATCAGCGAGGTGGTGGTCCGTCCCAACATAAACCTGAAGAAGATCGAGAGTCCCGTCTCGTTCGCCACGGTGAGTGTCAAGGATATCGAGAAGGCTGCCGGCGTAAACCGCGATGTCTCCAAGGTGCTGCAGACCCTGCCGGGTGTGGGTGCTACCGATCCCAACCGTAACGACTTGATCGTGCGTGGCGGCGGCCCCTCCGAGAACGTCTTCTACCTCGATGGCGTGGAGATCCCCATCATCAACCACTTCGCCACACAGGGCTCCTCAGGGGGTGCCGTGGGAGTGATCAATCCCGATTTCGTGCGGGAGATCAACTTCTACACAGGTGCTTTTCCTGCCAGCCGCCCTAACGCGTTGAGCTCGGTGATGGATATCCGTCAGAAAGATGGGAGCCGCGACCGCATCCATACCAAGCTCGCCGTGGGTGCCTCCGATGCCGCCTTTACGCTGGACGGGCCCATCGGTGAGAAATCCACCTTTATCGTCTCGGCCCGCCAGTCGTACCTGCAGCTGCTCTTCAAACTGATAGGGCTTCCTTTCCTGCCTACCTACAACGACTTTCAGGTGAAGTACAAGTACAAGATCGACCAGAAGAACGAGCTCTCCTTCATCGGCATCGGCGCCATAGACAACATGACTCTCAACACGGGGCTGCAGGAGACAGGCACCGAGGCACAGAAGTACCTGCTCAACTACCTGCCCATCTACGAGCAGTGGAATTACGCTGTGGGAACAGTCTACAAGCATTTCAGCGACCGTTACTTCGACACCTGGGTGCTGAGCAGGAACATGCTGCGCAACAACAACTACAAGTATGAGAACAACGACGAGTCGCGTCCCAGGATCTCCGACTACCGCTCGGATGAGGCGGAGAACAAACTGCGTTTCGAGCGCAGCTACCCCGACCTGCCGGTGAAGCTTCTGGTGGGTGCGGGGGTGACCTATGCACACTACACCAACAGTACCAACCGTAAGGCGTTCGTGGAGGGATCACTCACCGACCTGATCTACAGCACCGACCTCAACTTATGGGCCTACCAGGCGTTCATTCAGGCATCGGACACCTACTTCGACGAACGGCTCTCGCTCTCGCTGGGTGTCAACACCATCGGCAACAACTATAACGATAACATGTCCAACCCGTTGAACCAACTCTCCCCCCGCTTCTCGGCCTCCTACCGCATCAGTGACAAGTGGGACCTCAATGGCAACGTGGGACGCTATGCCATGCGGCCTGCCTACACCACCCTGGGCTACAAGGATGCAGATGGCACCTTTGTAAACCAGAACGAACAGCTCAAACATATCATTTCCAACCAGGCAATCGCCGGCTTCGAGTTTCGTCCCTCCTCCATCACACGCATCAACCTGGAAGGGTTTTACAAGCAGTATGGCAACTACCCCCTCTCGGTGAAGGAAGGGATCAGCATCGCTGGCAAGGGTACCGAGTACGGACAGATCGGCGATGAGGAGATCATCTCCACCGGCAAGGGACGTGCCTACGGGATCGAGTTCTCCGGAAAGCTGTTCGACTGGAAGAAGCTCAACAGCACGGTGACCTACACGCTCTTCAAGAGCGAGTTCACCGACAGCAAGGGCACTTACCGTCCCTCCAACTGGGACACCCGTCATATGGTAAACCTGATCAGCAGCTACCGGCTGCCGCGCAACTGGAACATCTCCATGCGCTGGCGCTTCGTGGGCGGTGCCCCCTACTCTCCCGTCGACATGGATCTCTCCACCAGCAAGGCAGCCTGGAGCGTCACCAACCAGGCCTATATCGATTATGAGAACTACAACACACTGCGACTGAAAAATGCACACCAGCTGGACCTGCGTATCGATAAAGAGTTCTACTACAAGAAATGGATGCTGAACCTCTATGCCGATGTGCAGAACGCCTATAACTTCCAGTCGGAGAACCCTTCCATCTATACCAACAGGACACCGGAGGGGGTGGTGATGGATTCATCGTTCGATCCCACAATCCCCGAGGGAAGGCAGCAACTGAGGGAGATAGAGACCTACAGCGGTACGGTACTGCCCACTATCGGGATCATTATCAAGATATAAATTGTTGGAGGGAATCTGTTCTTTTTATAATGAACAGGAGCAGACTCTTTCCGCAAATAGCAAAGTGGAATTCTAAAAACAAAGTCAAAGATGAAAACAAAACGCTCATTGCTGTTATTGGTTTTATTGGGGATCATATTCTCTGCACAAAAGAGACCAGCGAAAGTGGATTATTATACGTACGGTAAAAAAAATAACACATCAGAAATCAACCTGCGGCTTGAAAAAGGCAGGCATCACAACCACCCCCTTTTTGCCATATGGCTTGCAGACACCACTGGCAAGTATATCGAGACGCTCTATGTCTCGGAGAGTATCGGCAAAGGAGTGTTTAAAAAGGGCAGCAGAAAAACCGGCCGTTGGATGTCAGGTGAGATTGAACGACCGGCATCACTACCCTACTGGACGCATCAACGGAATGAGAAAAATGAAAAGGGAACACTCATGCCCACAACCAGGTATCCTGTTGCAGATGCTTATACAGGTGCTACCCCCAACAGTTCTTTCATGATGACTCTCTTTACCGGCGAAAAACTCAATGGCAGGTACCGCGTTTATCTGGAGCTGAATCAATCGTGGGACTGGAATGAATACTGGACCAATAATAAATTTCCGGGTGATAAGGAATATATGACCTCCAGTCAGCCGGCATTGGTATATATGGCTATTATCGACACGGAGAAGAGTGAGGAGGAGATCGCACTTACACCTGTCGGACACAGTCACTATGCGGGTGAAAACGGAGCGTTGTACCCTGATCTCAAGTCAATCACAACGGCACTGAAGATAGCCGAACGAATCACTGTCTCGGTGAAATAATGATTGAGCCAGGTTTCGTGTAATATCAATTGATTCAATACTAAAAAAACGCTCTGGGACAAATGTTCCGGAGCGTTTTACTATTCTACACCTGCCTTTATATCCAGGTACCTTTTCTGAGCGAAAGACGGGACTCGAACCCGCGACCCCGACCTTGGCAAGGTCGTGCTCTACCAACTGAGCTACTTTCGCAATATCCTATATTTAAAGATCTTTCAGTTCGTCGTCTCACTGTTACCTTGCCAAGGTCGTTTCCATACAGTGAAGCTACTTTCGCAATTGAGACAAACTTGTGGCAGTCTCAATTTGAGGCTACAAAGATAACCCTAAGTTTTGTTATTTCAAAAAAAATAGAACTAGAATTTTAACAAAGAAGCGATTTTCCCCAGATAAAGGGCATCCACTTCGTTAAAACTGTTCACCATGTCACTGTCCACATCCAGCACTGCCCGCACATCTCCATCATTCAATACCGGGATCACAATCTCCGACCGGGAGAGGGAGCTGCAGGCAATATGTCCGGGGAAGAGGTCCACGTCGGGGACGATAAGAGTCTGTTTTTCTTTCCATGCTTTTCCGCACACACCTCTACCAAATGTAATGCGCGTACAGGCAACCGGCCCCTGAAAAGGGCCGAGCACCAGCTGATCACCCACTACCCTGTAAAAACCAACCCAGAAAAAACCGAATGCCTCTTTCAGTGCGGAAGCAATATTCGCCATGTTGGCAATCAAATCCGGCTCCTCTTCTGTCAATACTTTCAATTGTGAGTAGATCGATTCGTATCTCTCTTCTTTAGATCCCCCATCCGGCATATATAAATCTTCAGCCATTTTTTTTTGATAAAAAGTAAAATCGCGTCACCACACAGGCAACGCGATTTTAAATTGTCATACACTAAGTGAAGCGATTATTGAGCCTGTTCTTTGGCTTCCTGGATCATCTTGGCGTTAGGCAGGATGTAAACCTCCACACGACGGTTTTCAGATCTTCCGGCAACAGTACTGTTGTCAGCCACAGGCTGAGCGGATCCGAAACCTTGTGATACAATGCGCGCGCCGGAGACACCCTTGGAGATAAGATAGTTGTATACCGACTCGGCACGGCGTTGCGACAACGGATTGTTGATGGCATCACTTCCTGTACTGTCGGTATGCCCGTAGATTTTCACGTCTGTGTCGGGGTTATTCTGCAGTGAGGTGGCAAACTTATCGAGAGAAGAGCGTGAAGCAGTATTCAGTGTGCTTGAATTGGTAGCAAACAAGATGCCTGATTCAAAAGTCACCTTGATGGCTTCCCCTGCATTTACTTTCTCTACCTGTGCACCTTCTATCTGTTCCAGCTCGGCAGCCTGTTTGTCCATCTTGTTTCCAATAATGGCTCCTGCAGTACCTCCTAATATAGCACCTATGCCGGCACCCCATACTGCACCTTTGCCTCCACCGGCAATAGCACCTACACCGGCACCTACTGCGGCTCCGGCACCGGCTCCTATACCACCGCCCTTCACGGTTCTGTTCAAGCCACAACTTGAGAGGACCATTGCACTACTTAAAAGAGCGATGGCGAATAATTTTGTAAAATGTTTCATAGTTAGTTCATTTTTAAATAAATAGTATAAATATTGGTTGGTTGGTTGTCTGTCTTATTCATCGAAGATATTCAGTGTGTCACAATAAGCCAGCTCACCGGCTACGATCGCCTCGATCTGCTCATCGGTAAACTCTCTGATTGCATCTTTGCGGGCATTCTTGATGATGAATTCCAACAGTTCATCCTCATCAATCTCAATCTCTGTGTCATCATTTTCATCCAGAAACCCTTTTTCCTCGTAGAACTCATAAATCAAATCCACGATGTAATTGATTTCATCATCTGAAAACTTATTTTGCATCTCTTCCGGCAAATGTTCCTGGATAAATTTCAGAGAATCGTCTTCGTCATACTCAAGTACTTTCTTGTCATCACTCATAACTAAATATTTTATCTATTTAATACACAAATTATATACCAAAATAAGTTGACCTTCAGCCTGAAAGATTTTCCTTATCTGCCAAAACAAATGGAAAATCATATCCTGGACAGTAGGTTAAACAAATATTGAAAAAATATGTTCACAATGGCTCATAAACTCTCTTTCATTTATGCTCGGTGTAGTTATTCTCCCCATGCATGGAATAGATTTTTTTACTCTCTTTCAATGGATGCTATGCAAAGAAAAACTATATTTGCAGCATCAATTTTAAAACTATGATCTTATGTCTTTCATACAAGTTGACGCAAACAGATTCACGCAGGACGAACTGATAGAATATGTGAGAATGCTTATCTCATCGGGTAAGGAAGTGGATGAACATCCAATAACAGATCCTATCGCTTTAAAGTATCTCAAAACACTGGAGAGTGATGCCGACGAACTGGAAAGCACCCAGAAAAGTATACGTGATGATGAAAAAAGTAAATTGCTGATTGAAGCCGATAGAGTGAGAGACCGTGCACTGTCGGTCTTCAGAAGATTGATGCAGGTTTATGAACTGAGCGAAGATAACAGCCCCGAAGCCATCGCATATGAATATCTGGATAGTTTGTGGAGGAAGAAATATGACCCGCTGCCTTTCTTAAGCCTGAGTGTGGAAACGGAAGGAATTGACGATTTATTGTTTGATCTCAGTGCGGACAAATATGCATCACACATCAAAACGCTGGATCTTGAGAAAGCGGTGACGAAGATAAGGGAGAGCAACAGGGAATTCAAGGTGATTTGCGGTGACAATCCTGAGGAGCAGACGATGAAACCCACCTATGATGCACGCACACTAAGGATTGAACTGACAGAGACGGTGAAGCTCTATGTGAACTATGTGAAGACGCTTGCCGAAGCAACTGACCAGAAAGGCATTCAGCAATTATACAAGAGCATCACAGCCACCTCCTCCCATTTCAGAGAGTTATTGGCAGCCAGGCACTCCGGCACACAACCCGATGTCATGAAGGCATGACAGCCTGCTGTGGGGCAATCAAACAACAGGCTGTAAGCAACATGAAAAGGCCCGGAAGAGTTGGACTCTTCCGGGCTTTTCATCTCTTAAATCATGATTATTATTGACGGTAGTTCCGTTTAGCATTCTCCTTTGCCTTCTCACGCGCCTGTTTTTCCTGCAGTTTCTGTGCGTCGGCAAGACGAGCCATGAAGCCCGATTTCTTTTTCGGTTTCTTCTTGTTCTTTTCCAGTTGAAGCAGGATCTTATCTTCATTGATAAACTGTTTCATCATTAAGGTGATGACGATCGTATATAACGTGGAAAGGAAATAGTAGTAATTGAGTCCTGCAGGATAGGAATTGAGAAAGAAAAACATGAAGATAGACATGAAGATAGGCATATGTTTCATGCCCGGCATCGTCTGTTGTCCCGTGTCCATCGATGTCATATTGTATTTCGTGTAGATCACGTTCACACCGGTCATCAGCAGACAGAACAGACTGATATGGTTTCCCAGATACTTGGTGATGATGGGGATGTTGCCACTCCATGATATCAGTGAATCGTATGTGGATAGATCATCTGCCCAGAGGAAGCCTTGCTGACGCAACTCGATGGCGGAAGGGAAAAAGAAGAAGAGAGCCAGCAGCACGGGCATCTGTATCACCATCGGCAGACAGCCGCTCATGGGGCTCACGCCTACTTTATTGTAGAGCTCCATCGTTGCCTGCTGACGTTTCATCATCATATCCTTATCCTTACCGGGATACTTCTTCTCAAACTCCTGTATCTGTGGTCGAAGCACTCTCATCTTGGCCGATGAGATATATGACTTGTAAGTGAGCGGTGAGATTACGATCTTTACCATCAGCGTGAGTATGAGAATGATCAAACCCATACCCCAGTTGAGGGAGAGGAAGTAATTGAACACGGGGATGGCAAAAAATTTATTCACCCAGCTCAACCACTTGTAACCCAGGTAAACGATCTCCTGCAACTCCAACTTCTGTGTGCTGTCGCTCACCTCCTTATCGTAGGCTTTCAGCGTATTGTAATGTACCGGCCCGAAATAATAGTTGAAGCCGGCAGTGATCAGATCACTCTCCGCACTCACCACACCGGGAACCCATACTTCAGCCTTGTAGTCCTTTGTATATTCACTTTCGTTCAACACCTTGGAGGTGAGAATGGTGTTGCTGAACGGCTGCTTGCCAATGACCACAGCCGAGAAATACTGATCCTTGAAGGCAAACCATTTCAACGGGTCAGAAAGCTCTTTCCGGTCATTTTTTGTTTCACTCAGCTTCTGTACATCCTGACGGTCGAACTTGTAATGAATACGTGTGTAACGATTCTCAAATGTACGCCCTTTCTCCTGCTGGCGTATTTTCTGTTCCCAGTTCATCTTGAAATTCGTGAGACTCTCGGGATGGAGTCCATTGCGCATCCCCACAAGCCGGATGTCAAAATCCATCATGTATTCATCGGCAGGGAGTGTGTAGATAAAATCGATGTATTGCTCAGCCGCACTTTGCAGACGCATGGTGACCGAACGTCCGTCAGCACTGACAATAGGAGTAAAGATCTCCCCTTCAGTGGATAAACGGACACTGTTGCGGTTGAACAGATCCAGATTGAACCGGGCTTCATCACCTTCATAAAGATAGAGACTGTCGCCGGTGTAACGAAGGTATTCTTTAAGCTGCACAGCTTTGATACTTCCGCCGAGGGTACTTAAATGAAGACGTACTTTCTCGTTCTCCAATATCACCATTGCTTCAGACGCAACTGATGCACTTAGTGTGCTGCCTATTGTATCGGGAGTGACTGATTGTGGGGCCATGGTTGAATCGCCCACCGTCGTTGGAGAGGATTGACTGGCACTGAAAAAATCAGTTACACTGCTTCCCTTTACAAATGCGGTGGCCTCGCTGTCAACAGCAATAGGCACCTCTTCAAGCAACGCTCGCTGTTGTTCGGCAAGCTGTATGGAATCACGCGTTCTTTTCTGTGCCTCCAGCTGCTCGGGTGAAGGTCGGTTGAAGATCGAAAAACCAATGATAATCGCTGTTATCAGAAGCAATCCTATGATTGTATTTTTATCCATTTTTCTGTTGACTGCTGCCAATGGCTCGCAGTATGCAATGTTTTAAATATTTGTTTTATCTTATTTCATCTCTCAAGCCTGCAGCCGCACGCATAAAACTCATAAACAACGGATTGGGAGAGATCACGGTACTGTTGTATTCTGGATGATACTGGGTGCCCAGGAACCACCTGAGATGGGGTACCTCTACCACCTCCACCAGGTCTGAATCGGGATTGATCCCTGTACATTTCATCCCTGCAGCATCAAACTGATCTTTGTATTGATCGTTGAACTCATAACGATGGCGGTGACGTTCCTGAATTTTTGCTTTGCCATATGCCTTGAATGCCAGTGATCCTTTTTTCAGGAGACAGTCATAAGCACCTAAACGCATGGATGCACCCATATTGGTGATATGCTTTTGTTCTTCCATCAGGTCAATCACTTTGTGAGACGTCATCGGATCCATCTCTGTAGAGTTGGCATCCACGAGCCCCATCACTGAACGGGCGTACTCGATCACCATACATTGCATACCCAGGCAAATACCGAATGTGGGGATATCGTTTTCCCTTGCATACTTCAACGAGATGAACTTACCTTCAATACCTCGCTGTCCGAACCCAGGGGCAATAACGATACCATCGGCATTGCCCAGTGTCTCTTCCACATTCTCCACTGTGATTTTTTCAGAATGACAGACATCCAACACCAGTTTTCGGTCGTTGTAAATGGCTGCCTGAGAAAGGGATTCATTGATCGATTTATAGGCATCCGGCAGTTCGGCATACTTGCCTACCAGCTTTATGCGTACCTCCTTCTTCGCATCCCTGCGCTGCTGAAGAAATGCTTTCCATCTTTCCAGATCGGGGCTTTCACCCAACGGCATGTTCATCTTGCGCAACACGATCTCATCCATCCCCTGCTTTTCCATCAACACGGGCACTTCATAAATGGTGGAGACATCGATCGATTGCATCACGGCACCCTGTTCCACATTGCAAAAGAGGGCAACTTTATCAAGGATATCCTTGTTCAGCTTCCGCTCTGTACGCAACACAAGCATGTCGGGCTGTATGCCCAACGACTGCAACTCTTTCACGGAGTGCTGGGTGGGTTTGGTCTTCATCTCACCGGCAGCAGCAATATATGGCACATAGGTGAGATGCAGACAAAAGCAGTTCTTTCCCAATTCCCAACGCAGCTGACGCACAGCCTCCAGGAAGGGAGTGGACTCAATATCACCTACCGTACCTCCAATTTCTGTAATTACGAAATCGAACTTTTTCTTTACTCCGAGAGATTTCACATTCCGTTTGATCTCGTCGGTAATGTGGGGAATCACCTGCACGGTCTTTCCCAAGAAATCACCACTGCGTTCTTTCTGAATCACATTCTGATAGATACGTCCTGTTGTGATGTTGTTATCTTTCGTCGTCTGTATATTGAGGAAACGCTCGTAGTGTCCTAAATCGAGATCGGCTTCATGACCGTCGATGGTCACATAACATTCTCCATGCTCATAGGGATTGAGGGTTCCAGGGTCTACGTTGATGTAGGGATCGAACTTTTGGATAGTCACCCTATAGCCCCTTGCCTGTAACAACTTACCGAGTGACGACGCTATGATCCCCTTACCTAGAGAGGAAACAACACCACCCGTAACAAAAATATACTTTGTATCAGTCACAATCGCGAACTATTTTGATTGTTGAATTTTTAAAGGTGCAAAGGTACAAAAAAAAAGAGAGATGTGGAGGTTACAGTGAAAAAATAGCGTGATGCCGTATGGGTATGGACGTAATTGCATTAACTGTGCATCTCCTCCAACGCCATATTTTCACAACGCATGATCTTGCCCGGGAATGCCTGCACGATGGTGTAGTTGTGGGTGGACATGATGACTGCGGTGCCTTTTTCCGAAATCTGCTGCAACAGCGACACTATCTGACTTCCTGTTTCAGGATCGAGATTACCCGTAGGTTCATCCGCCAGGATGAGCGCGGGCGAATTAAGCAGGGCGCGTGCAATCACGACACGCTGCTGCTCACCACCCGACAGTTCGTGCGGCATCTTGTAGGTTTTGTGCTGCATCCCCACCTGCACCAGCACCTCGTTGATACGATCTTTGATCTCTCTTTTGTTTTTCCAACCGGTGGCTCGAAGCACAAACTCCAGGTTTTTCTCCACTGTTCGATCTATCAGCAGTTGAAAATCCTGAAAAACGATTCCTATCTTCCTGCGCAAGTAGGGAACAAACCTGCTCTTAATGGTGGCCAGTTCGTAATCGAACACGCGTGCACTCCCTCCCTCAATGGGCAGTTCAGCATACATGCTTTTCATCAGTGTACTTTTCCCCGATCCCACCTTCCCGATAATATAGAGAAAATCGCCACGGTTTACCGTGAGGTTTATATTGCGCAGGATGATATTCTCCTCGCGATTCAACTGTACGTTAGAATAATTAACTAATTGTTCCTGAATCATTATTTAATAAATTGTATCGAGAGCGGATATTTCCAGTATTCGCCATTGTTGGCCTTCAATGAAGCCAGCACAACAAATACCAGGTAAAGTATACCCAGGACTATTGCCACGGGTATCCCTATGATGGTGATGCACAATACAGCTGCATAAATGGCATAGCTGATCATGAAATTGATGATGTTCTTGCCGTGCAGGTCTACCTGGGTACTGTTCTCTTTATTTGTAATCCACATAAGAATGGGTGCGACGAAACCCGCAATAGGGAGAATGAAACCCGCGAACTGTGAGAGATGCATCAGCATCAGATAGGTGTTTTCCGTCAATCCGAACAACGGCTTCTTGCTTGCATAGGCTGAGGAGTTGTCCAGGTCACTCAGAATCTTCGCTTTCTCGCGCTGGTATTCCTCTTCGGTAATACTTCCTTTTTCTTTTAATTCATCCAAAATCTTTAAATCTTCGTACTTCATAAGGCATTCATTTTATTTATTAAGGAGTAACAGATCAATAGTCTCCACCAAACGGTCAAACTCTTCCTCTTCAAACAGACGGGTAAGCAACACGATCGTTCCTTTATATTATATTTGTTACAAAGATATATTTTTTCTTGATTTTTTTCTTTGATGCAGGTAAATAATTGCAAAGAGGAGCGCTACCAGGGAACCAGCGACATCAGCGATCCAGTCACCCCACTCGGCACTACGCGTGGTAAATACATATTTCTGCAATAGTTCGATACCGCCGCCATAGATCACGGGAATCATGAATCCCCACAACACCCATCGAATAAGGGGAGGATGGCCTTCGTGCAGTTTGTAGTAATCATACAGCGACACAGCGGAAAGAAGGAAGAACATGCCAAAATGAACCACTTTGTCCCATTGTATCCCCCGGGGCATCTCCGGCACACTTCCAGGACCGATGAGACAGGTACCGGTAAAGATAATGAACCCGACCACAAAAGGAAGGAACATATAGCGAAAAAGCGTACGCATCACCTTACAATCTTTTTTTGAATGCAAAGTTAAAAATATATTCCACTTGACAGATGATAATTATGAACATATAACGAAAAGAAAGAGACATTTTCGCAAAAAATTTGTTTCTTTGTCCCAGATAAGTATGGCAGCGGCTCCAGCTGCAATAGATGATATAAAACATTGGCATTACAAGCAAATATGAGAAAAAGTATACTCTTGCTACTGGTCGCGATCAGTGCTCTACACATTGTGGCACAAACACCTGCCGAAGACAAGAATAAGCGCTATTATGACATCAACAAAAATATAGATATCTTCAATTCCCTGCTTCGTGAGCTGGATATGTTCTATGTAGACAGCATCGAGGTGAATAATCTTGTGCAGGGAACCATCAACAACATGCTTACCCGACTCGACCCCTATACCGAATATTATGCTGAAGAGAATATGGGTGATCTTCAATTTCTCACAACCGGTGAATATGCGGGCATTGGCGCAATCATCTCCTATAGGAAAGGGCAGGTAATCATCAATGAACCTTACGAAGGACTACCCGCTGACAAGGCAGGGCTGAAAGCAGGTGATGCGATCCTTGAGATTGATGGTGAGGATATGCGCAAAGCGACCGTGAAGCAGGTGAGCGACAAGCTTAAAGGTATTCCGGGGACAGTGATCAACCTGACCATACAACGACCCGGTGAAAAGAAAGTACGCAAGTTAACCTTTGAACGTGAAAAGATTGAGATGGATCCGATCACCTATGCCGACATGATTGGAGACCACATAGGCTATTTTCATTTCGGCAGCTTCACGACCAACAGCTCCGACAGGGTGAAGGAGACCATTATCGGGCTCAAGAACAGAGGAGCTACATCGCTCATCATGGACCTGCGTGGCAATGGTGGTGGCATTCTCGATGAAGCAGTCAACATCGTGAACCTCTTTGTTCCCAAAGGAGTGGAGATCGTCTCCACCAAAGGAAAGGTTAAACAGTGGGACCGCTCTTATCATACACAAAATCAACCCCTGGATGAGATCATACCCATCGTGGTACTCATTGACACCGGTTCTGCCTCAGCCTCAGAGATTGTAGCGGGTGGTCTCCAGGATCTCGATCGCGCCGTGATCGTCGGCAACCGCTCCTTCGGCAAGGGACTGGTACAAACACCCCGTGATCTTCCTTATGGAGGAAACATAAAAATTACCACATCCAAATATTACATCCCCAGTGGACGCTGTATTCAGGCCCTCGACTACTCACACCGTAATCCTGATGGCAGTGTCGCCCGCGTACCCGATTCACTCACCAACCTGTTCAAAACAAAAAACGGACGTGAAGTACGTGATGGTGGCGGCATCACACCCGACATCACCCTCCCACAAAGCAGGGGCGGCACCATCGCTTACTACCTGATGGCGGATAACCTCATTTTTGATTTTGTCACTGAATGGGTGCAGAAGCACCGCTCCATCAACACACCTGATAAGTTCCGCATGTCTGATGCAGCGTATGATTCGTTCAAGGAATACGTGAAATCAAAGGATTTCACCTACGATCAGTTCAGCGAACGCTCTTTGGCACAATTGAAGAGCATGATGGAGTTTGAAGGGTATATGGATGTGGCATCAGATGAATATAAGGCGTTGGAAAATAAGCTACAGCCGGACCTTGATCGTGATCTTGAATTATTCAAGGAGGATATAAGGAGTATGATTGAGTCTGAGATCGTGCAACGTTATTATTACAAGAAAGGTGTACTTATTCACCAGCTTTCCGGTGATAAGGTATTCGATAAAGCCGTTGAAGTGCTCAAAAACCCCGACCTCTATCAGTCTGTTCTTCAACCCGCGCCTGCGAACATACCGCCGGCAAGTGAAATAAAGGAGAAGCTAAAAAATCAATACTCCTAGAAGCGTAGCATTGATCCTTTTTGGTTGAAACATAGATGGTGGTTGACGGGCTGGTGTGAAGAGAAGAGGTGAACCTTCCTTTTCGCGACTCTCAGCCCCTTTAATCCCAGACGATCATGCGTACGTTTGTCCTACTCTTCTTGCATCTACTCATCATCTTTCCCGGAGCATCCCAGGAAAAACGTGTCACACTGCTCTTTGCAGGTGATGCCATGCAGCATATGCCACAGGTGCATGGTGCCCTGACAGAAGAGGGCAGTTACCGGTACGACTCCTGCTTTTATCTTGTGAGGGAGAGGATTGCGGCAGCCGATATTGCGGGGATCAATTTTGAGACTACACTGGGCAGCAAGCCTTATAGCGGATACCCTACCTTCAGTTCACCCGATGAATTCGCTGTGGCATTGAAGAATACCGGGTTTGACATCTTCTTCCAGGCAAACAATCACGCTTTCGACCGCGGGAGTAGAGGGCTGGAGCGCACGATCGATTATCTGGATTCAATCGGCATCCACCACACAGGTACCTTTAAAACGGATGAAGCACGCGCGCTCTATTATCCCCTCATGATCATCAAAAACGGTATCCGCATAGCGTTCCTCAATTATGTGTATGACACCAACGGACTGACCGTGAAATCACCAAACATCGTGAATCTTATTGACAGTAATCGCATTAAAAGTGATCTTCTTCACACACAATTGTACAAGCCCGATATTATTATTGCACAGATGCACTGGGGTGAAGAGTATCACACGACACCCTCACCTGCACAAAAAAAGATGGCTGCGCTTCTCCTGCAGTATGGTGTAAGGATCGTGATCGGTCATCACCCCCATGTGATACAGCCTATCGCAATAGAAAAAGTAAAGGGTGATATCCGAAGCGTCATCTACTACTCCCTGGGCAACTTCATCTCTAATCAACAGAGAGTCAATACCGACGGAGGCATGCTCGCAGAGATAGTGATCACCAGGAGAGATGACAGCTCACCGGTTGTGATTGAATCATGTGATTATTCATTGGTATGGGTGCGAAAAGAACCGTTGAAAGGGAAGATCAACTATCAGTTGATACCTTCATGGATCGTCAACAATGGGACACTGCATAACGAAGAGAAACAGAAAATGGATATCTTTGTAGATAATGCCGAGAAAATCGTGCGTAAAAAATTGTAAGCTAAATTCACTATGGAACCATTGGAATTTATTTTAAGACTGCTTGCTGCCACAGCGGCCGGCGCAGCAGTAGGTCTGGAGCGGGAGATAAACAACAAGAGTGCCGGATTGCGCACCAACACGCTTGTAGCTGTCGGTGCGTCGATCTACCTGCTCATCGCATTGCAGTTACTGGAAGGCACTGCAGCCGATCCAACACGCGTATTGGGGCAGATAGTCACGGGGATTGGATTTCTGGGTGCCGGTGTGATTTTACACCGAGGAGCCAATGTGCAGGGATTAACGACAGCTGCCACCATCTGGTGCAGTGCTGCGCTTGGTTGTGTAGCAGCATTGGGATTCTATTGGCAGCTGTCTGTCGCCACACTGTTGGTGATTATGGTGAATACCACATTCAAAAAGGCAGATGGTTGGTTCAACCACGATCCACAAAAGAAGAAGGACACTGGAAAAAATAAATTTGAATAAAAACAGCGCTTGATGATCCTGTGAAGATAGCGATTACAAGATTTTCACAACCATTATTCCGGTACAACTTGTTTGACCTGCACAGTAGTCACGCAGACTTTTCCCGTCAATAACCACCCTGTTCTCTGCACTGGAAGCATGGATAAAGGTGAGTCTGCCGTGTTTGTGGAAGGAAAACCCCATATGGGTAACATCCAATCCTTTGATAGTCGTCGTAAAAGCGATCATCGCCATATGAGGAATACGGCTTTCAGTGGAAGCAATCGCAGTTTTGGGCAGGTAATAGAATCCATCTCTCTCATTGATCTCATTCTCCATGGAGATGATCTCGTTCAGGACGTTGTCATCACTGTGCACTTGTTTATAGGCATCCCTGTGTGAAGAGATAAAATGAATCTTTTTCACCTCCTTCTTGCCGCCCAGGGAGGCTGAGATATTCTCCAACCGATCTTGTCGTTCGTTTTCAAAGATCCAGTCGGAGGTGTAATGCAAGCGTGAAGCATAGCCGTGCACCACTCCCGAACGGTATCTGATCTTCTGCAGTTCGTCTACAAAGAGATCAAATGACGGTTTTTCCAGCTTTGTCGTGTGAACCAAAGCGATTACCGTCTCCACGAAGGTGGTACAGTCAAATGCACGCAGGTTCACCACCAGCGTCTCTTCCTCTGTCACCTCGAGCGTGTACGCTGCATACGGTTTTCCCAGGAAGAAGGTGGCCGTTTTCTCCAGCACGCTCTCCACAGGTAGCTCCTTATGGGGTTCGATAAAGGAGAGATAGCGATCGAACAGCGCCTTATCCTCTGGGGTAAAAAGCGCTTTTGGCTGCGCAGAGATCATTCCGACAGCCAAAAACAAAAGTATTGCAATATAGATTAGCTTCATCTGTTCAGGGATTACTCAAGACCATTTACCATACTACTTCATCAGTTTTCCCTGCACTTATCGCATCTTCTTAGTCTGCTTATGGATTTTCTTATTCTCCTTCTCCCACTCTTTCTTCATCTTGTTCTCGCGTTTGTAGATCTTCTTGTTTCTCTTTTCAATCTCTTTATTGATCTTCTTCATCTCTTTACCGGAGACTCCGCCAAGAATGATCAGCTGATCATTGAAGACAACCCGATTACGACGTGCAACAGCAGGATTGCGGTTTTGACCGTAATCGTTATAAACATCTTTCCAGTAACGATTCTTGTTGCTCATCACCTCTTTCATCCGGTGAAATTCAGCAGAGCCGGGTTTAATACCGTAACGCTTGGCCATTGCACCCCATCCGTTACCATTATTATCACGATAGTCAATCAACATATCACCTATCGGCAGCCCGAGGAAATTACTTATTTCCAGGCCCAAAACCACATTTCCCCAGTCATAGCCGAAGCCGCCGAAAAGCTGAATCAGTGTATTGCGAGGAACACCATAGTGATTCTCATATAATCCCATCACCTGATCATCGGAATAATTATCGGAGTAACTTCTTATATCTCTAGTAAATAGTGAATAGTCTGCCTGTGCAAACATCACTGTCGATATCATTATTAACATGAAGGAAGCAATCACCTTTTTCATAATCTCATTTTTTTAATTATTTTGGTTATTGCTTGGATGATTAAATGAAGAAATGGTTTAATATGCTCGAACGGCCGGTAAATGCACAACAGCTGTTTTCTATGGTTATTGCTTGGTTTTCGCCAGTAAGCAGAAATCCATTATGGTCATGGCAGCCATCGCTTCCACGATGGGAACAGCACGCGGCAACACACAGGGATCATGCCTTCCCCTGGCTTTGATCGTTGTGTCGTTCCCTTCAATATCTACTGTCTCCTGTTCCATCAGGATGGTTGCGACCGGCTTGAATGCCACGCGGAAGTAGATATCCTGACCGTTGGAGATTCCTGCCTGGATACCTCCCGAGCGGTTGGTGCGGGTGTTGATGATACCATTATCGTTGAAAAAGGCGTCATTCACCTCGGAGCCGCGCTTACTGACGTTGAAGCCCGTGCCATATTCAAACCCTTTCACTGCGTTGATACCAAGCATGGCCGCTCCCAGGGAAGCATGCAGCTTGCCAAATACAGGCTCGCCCAATCCCACGGGCACCCCTTTGATCACGCAGGTGATGATCCCCCCGATGGTGTCGCCCTGATAGCGTACTTCATTGACAAGCTTGATCATCTCTTTTGCTTTCTCAGGATCGGGACATCGCACAGGCGTCGACTCGATCAATGAGAGGTCGTATTGCGTGTAGTCATCCTCCAGCGCTATCTCACCCACCTGAGAACTGAAGGCGATGATCTCCACATTCATCTGCCTGAGCCACAACTTGGCCACAGCACCACCCACCACACGTGACAAGGTTTCACGGGCCGAGGAACGTCCCCCACCCCTGTGATCACGCATGCCATACTTTTGTTGATAGGTGAAATCGGCATGCGAAGGTCTGAAAACCCCTTTCAGGTGATCATAGTCCGTTGACTGCTGGTTTTCATTCCTCACCATAAAACCGATAGGCGCACCGGTACTCATTCCTTCAAACAAGCCCGAGAGAAACTGCACCTTGTCCGACTCCTTGCGGGGTGTGGTAATCCGTGACTGGCCGGGACGACGCCTGTCCAGCTCCGACTGGATAAACTCCATGTCCATCACCAAACCGGGGGGACAGCCGTCAATGACTCCTCCCACAGCCTCACCGTGTGACTCGCCGAAGGTTGTTAACCTGAAAATAGTTCCGAATGTATTCATAATTGAAGAATTGATGTCATTGACAGCAAAAAAAATCACAAATCGGATTGAGGTGATCTGGTTTGTGATTTTCTGTTCATTTTCCTATCAGCAGTTGCAACCTGAACCACAACCACCTGAACCTGACTCCGATCCACATCCGCAACCACCCTCGTCATTCTCCTCACCGCAGGAGCCGCAACCGCCGGAGCCACAACCACAGCCACCACCCGAGAAAAGGGCTGCAATCTCTTCTGCCGATGCATCCCGTACACCTGTCACCGCTCCTTCAAAATGCATTGTCTCACCTGCAAGGGGATGGTTAAAATCCATCGTCACCACATCGTCTGCAATTGAAACCACAGATCCTGAAAGCCGGTTACCGGATGAGTCCATCATTGGAACAGTATTGCCTTCAAAAAGCACCTGATCATCGATCTTGCCATCAATCTCAAAGATATGCTTTGGCAGCTCCACTATTTTCGAATCGTCATAATCACCATAGGCCTCCTCGGGGGTGAGCTGGAAAGAAAAGGTATCTCCCTTACTTAAGCCCTCGAGCTGTTTTTCAAACGCTTCGAGCATTGAATTAGTGCCGAAAATGAACTCCATCGGCCTTTCGGCAGTCGCCTGCTCCATCAGTTCGCGCTCCTCACCTTCGCCCACGTTCAGATCGTAAGAAAGTGTAACGTATTTGTTTTCTGAAATCTTCATTGTCTTTATTCTTTAGTTGTAAATTTATTAGAGGTAAAAATTGTAACAACTCTCCCTCCCTGATGTTTATTGTTGAATTGCTTTTTTTAGATTATTAAGAGCCTGCTCGAGCACTTTTCGTGAGGTCCCCACATTGAGTCGCATATATCCTTCACCTCCGGGGCCAAACATGGTTCCGTCATTCAGTGCCAGTTTAGCCTGCTCTACAAAGAACTTCACCAGCTCAGCCTGGGATAAGTGCAACGCCTTGCAATCGAGCCATATAAGAAATGAAGCTTCAGGCAACATGACTTTAATCTGAGGTATATTCTCCTTAAAGTAATTGTTTACAAAGTCTATGTTACCCTGCACATATTCAATTAATTCCAAAAGCCACTCATCACACATATCATACGCGGCCGTTGTGGCGGTATATGCGAAGAGGGTACCCTGAGTAAGCTCACGAGGCTCGAGGTAGCCGAGGTATCGTTCTCTGATAACCTTGTTGGGTATCACTGCAAATGAACTGACTATCCCTGCGATATTAAAGGTTTTACTGGGTGCCATCAGTGTAAGGCTTATTTTTTCAGCATCCGGTGACACAGTGGCAAAAGGGGTATGGCAGTAGCCGGGTAATGCAAGATCTGAATGGATCTCATCGGAGACCACCATGATCTCATTATCGCAACAAATTTCTGCCAGCGTTCTCAGTTCATCAGCACTCCATACTCTTCCACCGGGATTGTGAGGGTTACACAGGATGAGCATCTTGCAATTGTTCTCTGCGATGATGGCACGTAATCCCTCAAAATCCATCTCGAAGTGATGATCCTTTACTATCAGGGGGTTGTTGACCACCTCTCTTCCCAATGATTGCGTCACCAGCCTGAAAGGATGATATACAGGCGGTTGAATGATGATCTTGTCCCCCTTATCCGTAAAGGCATCAATGGCAAAGGCAAAACCCTTTACCACGCCGGGTACAAAATTGATCTCTCCCTTCTCCACCTCCCACTTGTATCGTCTGAGCAACCAGTGGATGATCGATTGATACCAGGCCTCGGGAGCAATTGTATACCCAAAGAGACCATGTGCGACGCGCTCCTTCAACGCATCGATAACAGCAGGAGGAGACTTGAAATCCATATCGGCCACCCATAAGGGTATCAGGTCGTCCCTGCCGAAATAGGATTTCAATCGTTCCAGCTTCACACAGTCGCTGTTCGTTCTGTCTATAATTGTGTCAAAATCAAATTGCATACGTTAATGTATCAAATATTCATTGTTCGTTGAAAAATGGAGCTATCATTTACTCTTGTGATTATTCATAATAGATACTTTTTATGGAGGCGTCACGACGTGCTCTTTTCCCGCCGAAATTGATCGACTCCGCAGCCAGACCTATCAAAAACTGATGCGTTACAATGCTGGTATTCAGTTGATTCACATCTGTCTTGTAGTAGTCCCCCAGGTAACCTGCACGCAGAGTGATCTTGTGGAGCGGTACATCGATCGTAAGATAATTTCGTAGCGCCAGTTGATTATGAAATGAACCGAAATGAACCGTTCCCTTATTGTTTCCCAAAGTAAATATCTCGTAGTAAGAGTGTCCATACTCGGGGGAGAAAAACAAGCCTGCGAAGGGAGAAGTGAGCTGCCATCGAATGGTGACTGCCTTCCAGTTATAGAGTGCCATTGCCGCAAGATGCAAGTTGACAGCTGTCTTCAGTGAGCCTGGATTATTTGAATTACGTACATTATAAATACCACCTAACGATGCATCCAGTCCACCGCCACCGAACAACCTGAAATTGGTGGTACGCCACAACGGATAAAAACCATTGATATGATAGTTGATATCTCCGTAATATTCCGAAGCGGAAGCGGTAGGGTTTTTTGTGATGGCTGTCTGTATCTGGAACTGTTGCTGTATGAGCAGATTTCCATGCAGGTGCGGTGATCCTTTTATACGGTCATGCATCAGCGTCATACTCACACCGCTATAGGTAAGGGGTGAGAGATAACTGTCTGACAGAAAGGCTTTACCAATCCCAAAGAGTGTTGACTGATTATACGTTTCAACAGTCGCAAATCCACTTTCCTGCGAAAAAAGCAGACAGCTAAGATGTAGCCCTACACACACAAGTATTGTTATCCTTTTCATTGAATATTAAGTATTTACTATTCCTGACGGACACACCATTGATTCCGGCTCCACTTCTTATTCAAACAACTTCATTTGTCCGGTTATTTCATCACGCAAATCTGCGTCAGAGATTTGGCTATCACCATTTTCCACGTCTATCTCCACCTTGATCGATTCCTCCGCTTCAGACACTGGTTCAGGAAATCGCGTCGGGTCGAGCTCAATTATCGTTTTCACTTCTAAATTGGTGATACGCTTACCTTTCGCTTTATAGCTCTTCACGCCGATAAATTCTTCCACATCGATCTCCAGAGGTTCGCGATAATCATCATTACCTCCAAAGGTAACTTTTACTCTGGGAAATACCACATCGGTGAGCAAAAATAGTTGCGAATCGGGGTTCTCGCCCACGAAGTTAAGTGGTTTTTCGGATGCTTCCAGCGGGAATCGTTTCAGGTAGGTAAAGCCCTGGTCGGCATCAAACAAGGCGGCTGACCACACTTTCCCTTCCACAAACTTCTCAATACGGTCTATATTGACAGGGAAATGGTTGGATAAGTCAAAATTACAGACATTGAAATCACCATTCTTGGTGACCACAAGGATCTTGTCATCGCCCTGGAACTCGCCCAGATAGTTACCACCACCCTCATAATTGAGTCTGAAGACATCGGGATCAAACCATACCTTGCGCCCGCCAAGGGTGGAGAGTCCCTTATGTTTCAGCTGTATGCGATGTATCTCTGCCTTGGTGAGTATGTTACCCATAGCTCCGCGACCTTTAATCTCCACCTCGCTGAAATCTTTCTCGAATTGTAAAATGCGAAGACGCGGTTTCGGTTTTAATATCACCTTGATTATCTCGGCCTCCCCGTTAGGGTTTGAACTGAAGTAGGCAATACGGGAGCCGGGGTTGCCCCTTGTCAGGTCATACTCTTTATCGCGGGTTACGCTGGTAACTGAAAAACGTTTAATATAGTGAGGTGATGATTTACCATCACGATAGACTACATTATAAACAGTTCGTTTGTCATTCTTCTTGAACACATTGGCATAGAGAATTCCTTTTCCGACGAACATTTTCTCCGACACCTTCACCACCTTGTATCTTCCATCCTTGAAGAAGACGATGACATCATCAATATCGGAACAGTTGCAGATAAATTCGTCTTTCTTCATCCCTGTGCCTATAAATCCCTCGTCACGGTTGATATACAGCTTTTCATTCGCTTCGGCCACCTTCACCGCTTCGATATTCTCGAAGCTGCGAATTTCCGTCTTGCGGGGATAGTTTTTGCCATAACGCTCTTTCAACATCACAAACCAGGAGATGACGTAATCTACCAGGTTATTGAGATGATGGTCGATCTCTTCAATCTCTTCATGCAGTTTGGCAATAATCTCATTCGACTTGTCTGAATTAAACTTGAGGATGCGTGCCATCTTGATCTCCATAAGCCTGAGGATATCATCACGTGTGATTACACGTATAAAGTCGGGTTTATAAGGCTCCAGTCGATGATCGATATGCGTGATGGCAATATCCATGCTTTTGGCATTCTCAAACTCCTTGTCTTTATATATCCGCTCTTCGATAAATATTTTCTCAAGGGATGCAAACAACAGCGCCTCCTGTTTTTCGTTTTTCTCAATCTCCAGCTCCATGCGAAGACACCTCTTTGTCGTGTCGACAGACTCCCGTAACACATCACTCACTTTAAGGAAATGAGGCTTGTTTTCATCAATCACACAACAGTTGGGTGAGATACTTATCTCGCAGTCGGTGAAGGCATACAATGCATCGATGGTTTTATCCGAGGAGACACCCGGCGCCAGCTGCACATGTATTTCTACATTTTGGGCCGTGATATCATCCACCTTTTTGATTTTTATTTTTCCTTTATCGTTTGCCTTGAGAATGGAGTCAACAACGCTTGCAGTGGTTCTTCCAAAAGGAATATCTTTAATGATCAGCGTTTTATTATCGAGCTTGGTGATGGTAGCCCGCACTTTTACCGATCCCCCACGCTCACCATCGTTGTATTTTTCCACATCGATGTAGCCACCGGTTTGAAAATCAGGATAGAGAGCGAATGATTTCTCTTCCAGATAGGCCACAGCGGCATCACACAATTCGTTAAAGTTGTGGGGCAGTATTTTTGAGGATAAACCCACCGCTATTCCCTCGGCACCTTGTGCCAGGAGCAGGGGAAACTTGGCCGGGAGTGTTATCGGTTCTTTATTCCTGCCGTCATACGACGGTTTCCATTCTGTTGTCTTCGCATTAAACAATACTTCAAGTGCAAACTTTGTCAAACGGGCCTCTATATAACGGGGTGCAGCCGCACCATCACCGGTGAGTATGTTCCCCCAGTTTCCCTGTGTATCAATGAGCAGGTCTTTCTGCCCCATTTGCACCAGTGCATCACCAATGGAAGCATCACCATGCGGATGAAATTGCATGGTGTTCCCGATAATATTGGCTACCTTATTGAAGCGACCGTCATCGATACGTTTCATCGCATGGAGTATACGTCGCTGTACCGGTTTCAGGCCGTCGGAGATATGCGGCACAGCTCGCTCCAGGATTACATATGAAGCATAATCGAGAAACCAGTTCTGATACATTTTGGAGAGGTTGAGTGTACTGTCGTCACTCAACTTGACCGCAATTTTTGAACCGGATAAGGATTTGGAGGAGAAATCAATTTCATCCTCCTCATTCTGGTCTTTAATATCGTCGTCGTTTGTTTGTGTAGGAGACATAGATCAGTTTAATAATTGAAATCCACGCTCAGGGCCGTAATAACTGAAGCAGTGAAATTTCTCTTATGGTGTTTTTATTGTTTAAAAAATTGCTCAAAGATAACTAAATTGAGAGTTAAATCAAAATAGATTTATGAACGTTGAAACCATAATATCAATGGAGATTGTGCTTTATAGGAGCGTTCATTCAATAAAAAGTCAATAAAAATAAACCTCTTCCGCTATTAACTGTTTATATGATATGCGCTCCCAGATGAGAGACGCGAAAGGAGGTAATAATTTTGACAATTCACCAATAAACAACAAACAATGAAGAAAGTCTATTTAATCAAAACTGCGAAATTTTCATGTACGGTTTTTCTCATGGCACTACTACTTCAATCATGCGGAAGTGTACCCTTCACCGGCAGAAGACAATTACAACTTGTATCAAACCAGGAGGTGATTGCCTTAAGCTTGCAGCAGTATCAGGAGTTCATGGTTTCCGCACCCCTGGTAAAAGGGACAAAAGATGCCGAGATGGTCAACCGCATTGGCTCACGCATTGCAAATGCTGTAGAGACATTTTACAAAAACAACGGCTACGAGTCGGAACTCAGTAACTTTGCCTGGGAATTCAGCCTCGTAAAAGACAACAGCGTGAATGCTTTTGCAATGCCGGGAGGGAAGGTAGTTATTTTCACCGGATTACTGCCTGTAACACAGACAGAGGAAGCGCTGGCAGTGGTGATCGGACATGAGATTGCCCATGTGATTGCCCAACATTCAAGCGAAAGGCTCAGTCAACAGATGGCGCTACAGTATGGTGGTGCCATTGCCGGAGGTCTTTTAGGCAACTCTCAGGCAATGCAGCAGCTGGGCAACACCGTCTTCGGTCTGGGTGCTCAGTTTGGTGTGATGATGCCTTATGCACGTAAACAGGAGTATGAAGCCGATGAGATTGGACTGATTGTGATGGCCATGGCAGGATACAACCCCCAGGTATCGGTTCCTTTCTGGACAAGGATGGCTGAGAGCTCTGGTGGTGCGCAGGTGCCTGAATTCTTGAGTACACACCCCACGGACAGTAAACGAATTGCAAATATCGAGAAAATTATGCCCGGGGTGATGCAGTACTACAAGGGTACGGGCATTCAAAACAAGACTACAGCACCTATCAAGACGAAGGCGGCGGTGCCTGTAGAAATCGAAAAATCAAGCACCTCGAAAGAGTGGTCATTCTGAATATTCGATCCTGAGGGGTAAAGGGCATACCCTTGCGTGCAAGATTATAACACCCGCAACAGCAGTATAGAATAGGGTGTTGTGGATAGTGAATCATCAAAAAAGCGGTATTCCTTGTTAGGAATGCCGCTTTTTTGATGATTCAATCTATCGATCACTTATCTTCTCAACCGCTGAAGTGATCTTACCAGTGCTTCATCGGCTCCAATCTTTCTGATGGCAAGTATGGTGAGGATGATGGCAATCAGCGGCATGATAATGGCTATACCCACTTTTTGAAACTGAAGATTCTCCACCTGATACATCTGATACAATATATATCCGAAGTAAAGGTAAAACCCAAGCATAGTCACCATATTAAATATGGAGATCCGTATCTGCAACATTCTCTCCTTGAACAAGAAAACAGTGATCAGCGAGAGCAGCGAGCTGATGATTCCAACAACTAACAATCCCCAGGTGGCGTCGTTGAGTGTGCCGTTAAGATAAATACCCATTGCTTCGAACAACACCTTATCGCCATTTAACATGAAAACGGCGAGAGGGGTCACCGATGCAACGAGCATGGCTGCTGCGGCAAATAACAAAAAGAGCGTTTGGATCCGTTGCAACATAAGCTCAGAACAGTTCTTTCTCCTTCGAGGGATTACGGTAATAAATATCATTCTCTTTCCACTCTTCAATAGCCAGAAGAGATGGTTTAGGCAGTTTTTCGTAGAATCGGGATATCTCTATCTGTTCATGATTCTCGAACACTTCCTCCAGGTTATCACTGTAAGAAGCAAACTCCTGCAATTTTGTATCCAGGTCCTGTTTCATTTCAATTGATAACTGATTGGCTCTTTTACTGATTATGCGAACCATTTCATATACATTTCCAACGGGTTCTGACAACTTCATCACATCACGTGTCTCCGTGGACGAGCTAGCAGCAATCTTTCTGTAATCCATACTATTATGTCAATTAATTATTTTCTTTTACTCAGGTGGCAGGGAGCACTTCAATCTTATCCTGTGACTCACGGTAATAACGATCAGCCTCCTCCACATATTTTCCTTCAGGGAAGGTGTTTTTGTAGTTGAAATACTCATCCACCACCATGCGATAACGTTCAGGCTGTGTGAAGAGCGTACTTCGTAGTGCATATTCGTAACGGGCACGGAGAATCGTTATTTGATAATCTTCCATATACTTGGAATAGGGATAACTTTTCATCGCTTCACGTGCCGTGATCACTGCCGACTCAAAGTTGTTTCCCATGTAATTTCCAAGATTCAGGTAGAGCTGTGCAGCCAACAACTCTTTATATGCCAGTTTTTCCTGTAGTTCAAACAGGTAATTCTTTGCCTGTTCGGCACGTTCTGTCTGCGGGTAGCGTTCAATATATTTCTGGAACTCGATGATTGCAGTATAGGTCTTTGATTGATCCAGCCGTGGTTCGGGAGAATCAAGGTACATCCCGTAGGCGGAGTAAAAAAGGGCCGACTCGGCATATTCACCGTTGGGGTATGTATTGTAATAGGTGGTATAGACCTGTGTGGCGGAGTAGTAATCCCTTGAGTTGTAATGACTCTGAGCCAAAAGGTAGAGCGACTCTTCAGCTTGTGCCGTTCCCTTCATAAAGGTCACCAGCTCCTCAAGGAGCGTAATTGACCGGCTGTACTTCCCTTCTTCGAAATACTTTTTGGCGTAGGTGTATTTCAAGTCCCGGTCTGTACTTTTAAGAATTTTGTTGTACTCATTACATGAACTCAACACGAAAATGAGCAGCAAAAAATAGATTGGTTTTATTCTCATCACTTTACAAGTCGGTTTTAGGGTGCAAATTTACGCAATCTTTCTCATTTCCGATAACGTAATCCGGTTTTTATTCAATTTTAGTAATTAGCCGCCATAAAATTGAGTAGGCTCTCTACATATTTCCGGTCGTTGGATAATTTAGGCACTTTATGCTGTCCCCCGGCTTTATCCCTCAGTTTCATCCATTCATAAAAAACACCTTTCTCCAACACCCTCACAACGGGAATATCGAGAGAGAGATTATAGGAACGTTTGGCTTCATAATCGGAGTTTAATTTTTTTAAGCTTTCATCCAGTGTATGTATGAACTGATCCATATCGGAAGGTTCAGTTTCAAATTCAATCAACCATTCATGTGCTCCGTTACTGTCATCACCAAAATAGATCGGTGCTGCAGTATACTCAACTATCTTGGCTCCAGTAGCACGAGAGGCCATGTCAATAGCCCTGTCGGCATTATCCACAATCAATTCCTCACCAAAAGCATTGATAAACTGTTTGGTGCGTCCCGTGAGCTTAAACAAATAGGGATCCGTAGAGCTGAACTCAACCGTGTCACCTATTTTGTAACGCCATAATCCACCACTGGTAGTGATGACGACCGCATACTGCTTTCCTGTCACCACACCGCTCAGGGGAACGGCCTCAGGATGCTCCTTGTCCCATTCTGCGGAGGAGATAAACTCATAGTAGACCTCATTGTCGAGCATGAGAAGCATCTCCTTGGAACCGGGAGCATATTGCACACCGAAGAAACCCTCAGAGGCGTTGTAGGTCTCCCAATAGCGCATGCTGTCTGATTGAATCAATTTATCATATTGCTCCTGAAAGGGGATGAAGCTCACCCCTCCATGAAAGAAGACTTCCAGGTTGGGCCAGATATCAGCGATCGATTTACCCCGATCCACCACGATCATCTTCAGTAGGACAAGCATCCAGGAGGGCACACCCACAAAAGAACGTATGTCTGCTTTTATGGCATAGTCTGACAGCTTTTCCAATTTCTCCTCCCAATCGGGCAGGAGAGCGATACTCTCCGGTGTTCTTCTTTTTTTTGCGACTACGGGTAGGTTCTTCATCAGTATTGCTGAAATATCACCGGTGAAAATACCATCGCCAATGTGATTGATCTGCTGACTGCCACCGAGCACCAGTGTTTTCCCCAGCACGAATGAGGTGTCGGGATGATGTACGGCATACATCCCCAGCATATGATAACCGGCACGGTAGTTACCGTTTACCAACGACTCCCTGGTGACGGGGATATACTTACTTTTGTCTTCGGTTGTTCCCGACGACATGGCAAACCATTTCACCGGTGTATCCCAGAGTACATTATCCTTCTTTCCTGTAATAATTTGATCAAGATAGGGACGTAAATCCTCATATGCCTGCACGGGTACTTTTAGACGAAAACTGTGCTCATCGTGGATCAAAGAAAAACCTTTTTCTTTCCCATAAAGCGTATTTCGTCCATGGCGGAGCAGATAGTCGAGTGTTTTTTGTTGCGTACCATGTGGATCTTTCACAAAGCGTTGCACCGGTTTATTATAAGATGTAAGTATGGAACGGGTAATTTTCTGGATCATTCTTTCAATATGAAATGAAGCACAAAGGTAGACAGTAGTTTTGGAAACGAAAAAAAATGAGAAGTTAAAACAAATTATCCGATGCGGCTGATCTTACGTAGCCGTTCTTCATCGATGATTTTTATTTTTCTCCCGTCGATGGTGATAATATGTTCATTCACGAAATTTGAAAGAGTGCGGATCGCATTGGATGTGGTCATATTTGAGAGATTTGCCAGATCCTCCCGTGCAAGATATATATTGATGGTTGCGCCGTCTTCTTCCAAGCCGTAGCTCTCTTTAAGAAAGATCAGCGATTCCGCCAGTCGCCCGCGTACATGTTTTTGTGTGAGATTGACTACTCTCTGGTCTGCAATGCCGAGATCAATTGAGAGCATCTGGATGAAGAACAGCGCCAGATCACCGTTATTGCGAAGAAACTGTTCTATCAGTTCCATAGGGATCATGCATACCGTACAGGCCTCGAAAGCGGAGGCAGCAGTCACATAAGGTTCACGGGCAAAATAAGCTCTGTAACCGAAATACTGCACAGGTCTGATGATGCGGATGATCTGACTTCTTCCCCCCACACCACTTTTGAATATCTTTACCTTACCTTTGAAAAGACACATCAGTTCTTTTGATGACTCCTCTTCCAAATAGATCAATTCATTCTTTTTAAAATGAACGATACGGGCGTTGTGGCGTAACTGATCACGTTCAACGTCGGTCAGCATCCTCCATATATCAGGTAATGAAGACGATAGCTCTGTTTCTTTTTTGTTCTTCCCCAGCATGCGTGTTATAGAACTATGTTCTAAAACACAAATATAATTATTTTTTTCGAAAGGAAACAAATTTGAAATAATTTTTCTACTTTCACCCTTTAATTTGGAAGAATAGCGGGTGAGATCTATTTTCACAGGCATTTTCCATGTAACCCATTTTTTTTCGGTAGTTAAAAATACGTAAGTTTGTATTTGGGAGTGAAAAGAGCATGAAGAGAGGTTTCATCATTCAAACATTGTTGCTGATCGTTGTTACCTTCAACGGTTTTGCACTGGAATCGGATCTGCCTGTTGATACGATTGTGAGCAGGGCAATGAATGCTGCAGTGAAGTACAATGATCTGGTGGATCACTACCAGGCAGAGGTATACACACGCTCCTACGTGGAGACGGTCAAAAAAAACTTCTTGTATAAATACACCCACCTTATTCCCAATTTCGTGCTGCATGACCCCCATCACGATGCGGCAGTGATTGAAACGATCAGTGATTTCCGGTTTGAGTATCCCAACAGTTACGTGCAGGATATCAAGCATGTGACCGGGACGCTCACAGGAAGAAAGGATATCGACATGATTCCTTTCGAGTTGCTGAACATCAATATTTATGGTGAAACAACGAACGATGAGAGTTTTTTCATGCCCATACGGTTCAGTACGGCGAAGTACTACGATTATACGCTGTATCAGACAATCTCCGAGAACAATAAAACCTACTATAATATTCACTTCACACCCATCTATGAAAACCCGAAACTGCTCAAAGGATATTTTATAGTGGAGAAAGGCACCTGGCGTGTCATTTTTTTCAGGGGGGAGGGATTGGATATCTTTTCCGACTTTTCATTTGAGATGACTATGGGTGATGAGTGGATCACCAATTACCTGCCCGTGAGTGTCACCATTTATCAAACGGCTGCCTACCTGGGAAACATACTTGCAAGCAGGCATCTGGTGGATATCACCTACAAGGACATTCGTTTGCGACAGATACTTGAGCCTGTGCGGTCACTCAACATCAGTGATTCCTACAAAGTGCGGCTTGATGCGGTGCCTGTAAGCAGCGACTCCCTCTTTTGGGAGGAACAGAGACCCATACCCCTACAGGCGAGAGAGAGAGATGTGATTGCCCGTTATAGGCAGCAGCAGTTAGCAAGAGAAACTGAAAAAGCTATTGGTGACTCACTCTCCGGCTCAAGGATTGCACAACAGATGGCACAGCGGATAGTGGTGAATTCGAATTACAGGTACCGATCCACGAGGATCGGTTATTCCGGGTTGTTGAACCCCCTGATGTTGGGATATAGTTCTCGTGACGGCGTCAGTTATCGCCAGCAACTGTCGTTTAGTGTGGATCTGAAACGGAGTCGCTCATTCAAGGTCGATGCATTTGCAGGATATCTGTTTCGCAGGAGGGAGTTTTTCACCGATGTAACCACCTCCTGGAATTATGAACCCTTTCATTTAGGTACCGCCTCGTTCTCGGTAGGTATAGGTAATCCTACCTACAGCTCCCTTTTTGTAGATCAGATACAGGAGCGTCTGAAAAATCAAGGACTTTCGTTTGAGGATATCGCACTGAGGTATTACAAGGATTATTATTTCAAGTTGTACAACACATACGAGTTAGTGAATGGCTTACTGCTTCAAACAGGTGTTGATTATCATATCCGCAAAAGCAAGAATCGGCCCCTGATGCTGCGGGCTGCATCCGATATAATCAGTCCGATCGAAGAGCTGTTTGGGACAAAAAAATCGTTTGCTCCTTACCTGCGTCTCTGCTGGACTCCTGAACAGTATTACCGGTATGAAGGCAGACAGAAGATTCATGAGCGATCGGCCTATCCCACCTTCAAGGCAGAGGTTTCACGCAGTTTTCTGGATATTCTGGGAAGCACCTCGCAGTACAACCGGATTGAGTTTGACATAAGTCAGAACCTGCAGTTTGGATTGATGAACTCACTGCAGTATCACCTGGGAACAGGCATGTTTATCAATCAGGAAACCGAATATTTTGCCGATTTTGTCTATTTCTCCAAGAACAACTTTCCTGAAAACTGGAACGACGGACTGGGAGGGAACTTCAACCTGCTTAGCAGGGATTTGTTCAATGCTTCAGAATCCTATATTCAGGCACATATGATGTTTGAAACGCCTTTCCTCATCCTCAAAAATATCCCTTTCGTTTCGGACTTCGCTGACAAGGAGAGGATCTACCTGAGTCAGCTCTACACTCCGCAAATCATCTCCTACACTGAGTTTGGCTATGGCATTGGGAACCGCTTCTTTAATGCCGGTGTATTCGGTGCATTTCATAAAACCCACTTCAAACAGATCGGCGTGCGGGCCGCGTTTGAACTGTAGGCACATGTGAGACAATCGATCATCCGTCGATCACAACAACGTTAGATGCACAGCATGAAACAGGAACATCATACAGATAATTTTTTTATCTTTGCACAAAACAACATCTATGATCTGTTTTCCCAACGCTAAAATAAATTTAGGACTGAATATTGTTTCCAGGCGGCAGGATGGATATCACAATCTTGAAACCATTTTCTATCCTATTGGACTACAGGATGCATTAGAGATTGTACCCACTCTTCCGGAGGTGCCACCTCCAAATAGAGACCTCAACTCAGAAATCGGCCATGTCGGAGTAAACGAAAAGACCGGAGGAAACACCCCCAACAGGTTTTTCCAGACAGGTGATGTGATTCATGGAAACAATGGGGATAACCTCGTGATCAGAGCGTTGCAGCTAATCTCGAATGAAAAAGAGCTCCCCCCCCTCGATATACATCTCTTTAAGAAGATCCCTTCCGGTGCCGGCTTGGGAGGAGGGTCGTCCGACGCCGCTGCGATGCTGCGAATAGTGAACGACAGCTTCCGGTTATGTTACACCGACCAGGAGTTGGCACAGCTTGCCGCAAAACTGGGTGCTGACTGTCCCTTTTTCCTATTTAACAGACCGGCATTCGCCACCGGTATAGGTGATGAGTTGGAATCGCTGGAGGTTGATATCGATGATCTTTTTTGTGTACTTGTGAAGCCGGACATTTCAATTCCTACTAAAGAGGCGTATGCGATGATCACACCTCGAAAGCCGGAGTTGTCGCTGAAAGAGATCGTCAAGAAACCCATCACTGAGTGGAAGGAGCTGATGAAAAATGATTTCGAACCATCAGTTTTCGAAAAATATCCCCAAATTTGCAGGATCAAACAACAACTCTATGAGCGTGGAGCGCTTTATGCTTCCATGAGCGGTTCAGGATCATCGGTATACGGATTTTTCCGGAAGGAACAGGAGCTGAAAGAGCTGAGAATAATGTTCGACAATCACTTTATCTGGACGAACAAAGAACGGTGAGGTGCGGGAGGTGGCGTTACAGTTAAAATATACGATGAACCGCTAAAAGCTGAAAACTGATTGCTAATAACAAAACAAAATATGGACAAACGATTACTTTGGTGCATCATTACCTTTGGATTGCTGGCTGCAAGCCTGCAGGCGCAAAAGATTATACAGCCTCAGGAGATGCAATCTTTCGGTCCCATACCGGTACAGAAACCGGTTTTGCTCGACAGTGTAAACCTGAAGGAAGCCTCTTTTTCGGACGAGCTGCTCCTCTCCTATTCCGTCTCCTTCCCCGAACATGCTCGTTTTACTACCAAAATCATTCCCGACACATCCGGCTATTTTCATCTTCCCAAACCGGTGGTGGGCCAAGCCTTCCAGCTGCTTTCGTTCCATATCTCTGGCGACCGTTATGGTAAAGGAAAGATAACAGTCACCTCACCCGATATGCTGGAGCTTTGGATTGATAATGTGAAACGGGCTACCAAAAAAGAGGTGAATGACAGTATCCACCACTCCGGATCAGTCGACACCGGATTGAATGGTTTCACCAATCAGGCACATGTGGTGATCAAGATGCTCACATCAGCTGAGAACAAGGTTGATCCCGCGGTGAAAATCGAATTGAAGGCCGACGATGCCGACTCACTGCTTACCTATACATTCAATCAAAACAACAAACGCCGTATCAACATCAACGATATCATTGAAGGCAAACGGGTGAATAATGCATCCATTTCTCCCAGCGGCCGGTTGTTGCTGTTAAGCCTGAGCGAAACCCTTCCCGGAGGCAACAATCGCACCTTCACTGAGATTTACGACACGAAGCAGAAAAGAACCATCCTCTCCGAACCGGCCCACCGCTCCCAACTGAGCTGGATGCCGAGAACAGATCTGCTCTATTATGTGACTGACGCCGAAGAGAGCAGAACACTCTACACGTTGGATCCGCTGACAGTGAAAACAACCCTGCTTGCCGAGGGCCTGCCCAAAGAGAATTTCTATATCGCACCGGATGAACAATCGATGTTTTTCTCATCCAAAGAGACGATCACCATCAGCAATCCCGGGGGCCTCAAGCGACTGATAGGCATTGACGACCGCCAGTCGAACTACCGCGACCGCTATTTTATTTATCGTTTCTTCTTCGATACGGGACTCACACAGCAACTTACTTTCGGCCGACAGACAGCCTCACTCAACGATGTGACCGAGGATGGAAAGCTGCTGCTATTCTCCACCTCCGAGGAGGATCTTGCCGAACGCCCCTTTCGTAAAAGCTCACTCTATCTGCTAAACCTGCAGACCATGACCACTGACACCATCTGGAAAGATCAGCGATTTACCTACTCGGTACAGTTTTCTCCCGATGGCAAGCAGCTGCTCATACAAGGTGCTCCTGAAGCATTCAATGGCATCGGACTCAATATCCTGCCGGGACAGATCGCCAATAGTTACGACACACAATCGTTCATCATGGACCTGGACAGCAAACAGGTGGTGCCGGTGACGAAGCATTTCGATCCGGCTATCAGCGCACAGCAGTGGAACAGGATGGATAATCTCATCTATTACCGCGTGGAAGAGGGTGATCGCGCTACCATCTATCGCTATACACCGCAAACGAAGAAGTTCGAAAAACTACCACTTAAGGAAGATGTGATCCGCTCGTTCAACATTGCCGAGAATGCTCCCTGGGCCAGCTATACCGGTGTGAGCACCTCCAACTCCAGCAGGAGCTACCTGCTGAACCTGAAAACGATGGAGTCCACACTCATCTCCGATCCCTATGCCGACAGATTGAGCAAGCTCAACCTTGGTGAGGTGAAGGAGTGGAATTTCAAAAGCTCCTTTGGCGACCTGATTGAAGGACGTTATTATCTGCCGCCCAACTTCAACCCCGACAAGAAATATCCGCTCATCGTCTATTATTACGGCGGCACAAGTCCCACCTCGAGAACGTTTGAAAGCACCTACCCGCTGCATGTCTATGCGGCACAGAATTACATCGTCTACACGCTCCAACCAAGCGGCACCACAGGTTATGGGCAGGCTTTCTCGGCCCGCCACGTGAATGCATGGGGAGAGCAGACCGCAGAGGAGATCATTGAAGGGGTGAAGGCGTTCGTTGCCGCCCATCCTTTTGTGGATAGTACAAAAATTGGCAATATAGGTGCCTCCTATGGTGGTTTCATGACACAATACCTCATCACCAGAACAGATCTTTTCACCGCATCGGTATCCCACGCCGGCATCAGCAACATCACCAGTTACTGGGGTGAAGGATACTGGGGCTATTCCTACAGTGCGGGAGCGAGTGCCGGCAGCTATCCCTGGAACAATCCCCAGCTCTATGTGGAACAGAGTCCTCTTTTTCATGCCGATAAAATTAAGACACCGCTACTGCTGCTCCACGGTACAGCCGACACGAACGTGCCCATAGGTGAGAGTATCCAGATGTATACGGCACTGAAGCTGTTGAACAAACCGGTAGAATTCATCCAGGTGGAGGGCGAGAATCATGCGATCTACGATTACGACAAACGCATCGCCTGGAACAACGCCATTCACGCCTGGTTTGCCAAATGGCTCAAAGAGGATGCACGATGGTGGGAATCCATGTTTCCCGATAAGTAGCTGCAAGATTACAACATAAATAGAATACCGTAACTTTTTAAAAGTATGGAGATGGGACAGATGATCAACGAGGTGAAGATCCTCGCACGCGCTGTGGGTGAGTACCTCAAGGGCGAGCAGGGTGAACTGCGAAAGAGAGATATCGAGATGAAGGACACCCGTGACTATGTGACTTACATCGATAAAGAGGCCGAAATACGACTGGTGGAAGGGCTGAGAAAGGTGTTACCCGAGGCAGGTTTTCTCACGGAAGAGGCTACCGTGGTAAATGAGATTAAAACATACACCTGGATCATCGACCCACTGGATGGCACCACCAACTTCGTGCACGGTGACACACCCTACTCGGTGAGCATTGCTCTGATGAAAGAGGATAAGATCATACTGGGTGTGGTATATGACCCCATACCCGATCACATGTACACTGCCACGGCCCCTGGAAAAGCTTTTCTCAATGAGGCACCCTTGACGGTCAGCACACAGTCGGCGTTGGAAAATGCCTACATCGGTTTTGGCATTCCCTACCGCCTGGACGACAAGGGGGATGAGATCCTGAGAAATGCCATGAAGCAGTTCCGCAAGTGCAGTTTCCGCATCAAAGGATCAGCAGCCCTGGAGATCTGTTATGTGGCGGCAGGGATCAGCGACACCTACTTTCACTCGGGCTTGTCACCCTGGGATGTGGCAGCAGGGACGTTCATCCTGCAATGTGCGGGAGGCCAATGCACCGATTTCTCAGGAAGGGACAACTATATTTTCGGAAAAGAGCTGGTAGCCTCCAACGGGGTAATACATCAGGAGATCATGAATGCTATCATTATAGGGAACTGATGGATACCCAGACAATCATCATTGCTTTCCTGCTCACCCTCTTTGCCGGACTCTCCACAGGAATAGGCAGCCTCATCGCGTTCGTGGCCAAACGGACCAACACCAACTTCCTGAGCATCGCTCTGGGACTCTCTGCCGGGGTGATGATCTACGTCTCGTTCATGGAGATGATACCGCGATCACTCGGCTCATTCACCGATATCTACGGCGCAAAAACGGGGATGTTGTACCTTATCATTGGCTTTTTCGGGGGGATCGCACTGATTGCACTGATCGACTTCCTTGTGCCCGAATCGAGAAATCCGCACGAGATGCATGGTGTGGAGGAGATGCGTACCAATTACAAATTGAAGCAGACAGGTATTATCACCGCCATCACCATCGCCATCCATAACTTCCCCGAGGGCATTGCCACCTTCATGTCGGCACTCACCTCCCTCGAGGTGGCCATCCCCATCACCGCCGCCATCGCCATACACAATATCCCTGAGGGTATTGCCGTGGCAGTACCCATCTATCACGCCACGGGAAGCAAGAAAAAAGCTTTCTGGCTCTCCTTTGCATCCGGACTGGCGGAGCCGGTGGGTGCACTGATCGCATTCTGGTTCCTACTGCCTTACTGGTCGCCGGAGCTCGATGCATTCATCCTCTCGGCTGTGGCAGGTATCATGATCTATATATCGCTCGATGAGCTGCTGCCCAGTGCCGAGAAATATGGGAAGCACCACCTCTCCATCATCGGGCTGGTGGTAGGTATGGCAGTGATGGCCATGAGCCTCTACCTGTTTCTTTAAAAAAACTGATATCTTTGTAATTCAATAAGGATTCAATAAACAGACATACTATGGCAACAGACTTAACACAAATTGGTGAAAGGATAAAAGGCCTGCGGGATGCACTTGATCTTTTTCCCGAAGAGATGGCACACAAGCTGGAGGTAGACATCGCAGATTATCTGCAATATGAAGCCGGCACGAGAGATATCTCCATCTCATTTTTGCAGCGCATCGAAAGGGAGTTCAACGTGGATCTGGCCACGCTCATGTTCGGCACAGAACCAAAGATGAACTCCTACTATATCACACGGAAAGATAAGGGTGTGAGCGTGGAGAGAGTGTCGGCCTACAAGTATCAATCGCTCACATCCGGCTTCACCAACAATGTCGCGGAGGTATTCGTGGTGACGGTGGAACCCAAGCCGATGGAGACCGATTTCTTCCAGAGCATTCATGCCGGACAGGAGTTCAACATGATCCTGGAGGGGAGCATGGTGCTCAATATCAACGGCAAGGATCTTATCCTCGGCGATGGGGACAGCATCTACTTCGATTCATCCCTCCCACACGGAATGAAGGCGCTCAACGACAAGCCGGTAAAATTTCTTGCCGTCATTTTGTATCCATGAAAAAAGATCGTTTTTAAGCATAGGTTGTCATGATAGAAAAATTTGTAAAAAGAACGCTGTTCGAATCCCATCAGGATTTTATTGATAATTACGAAATCACCGTTCCCGAAAACTTCAATTTCGCCTACGATATAGCAGATGAATGGGCTGCAACCCATCCGCACAAGCGAGCGCTCTGCTGGACCAACGACAAGGGAGCCCACCGCGATCTCACCTTTGGAGAACTGAAAGTGCTGTCCGACAAAACGGCATCCTTCTTCCAGTCAGCCGGCATCGGGAAAGGAGACAAGGTGATGCTGATCCTCAAGCGGAGCATCGAGTTCTGGCAGACCATACTGGCACTGCATAAGATAGGTGCGATAGCCATCCCGGCCACCCACCTGCTCACCGATAAGGACCTCGTGTACCGTAACAACGCGGCAGATATCAAAGCTATCGTGGCTACCGAAGATGATCATCTCACTGCACATGTGAATAGTGCCATGGCCAAATCACCTACGGTAAAAAGACGTATCATGGTGGGTGTAAACATACCGGAAGGGTGGATCGATTTTCACCAGGGTGTGAACGATGCTGCCCCCTTTGTGAGACCGGCACTGGTCAATACTAACGGGGATATCATGATCCTCTACTTCACCTCGGGTACCACAGGACAACCCAAGATGGTGATTCACGATTTCACCTACCCCCTTGGCCATATCACCACTGCTAAATACTGGCACAACCTGCATGAAAACAGTGTCCATCTCACCGTGGCCGACACAGGCTGGGCTAAAGCGGTATGGGGGAAGCTCTACGGCCAGTGGATCGTGGGTGCCTGCGTGTTTGTCTACGATTTCGAAGGACGCTTCATCCCCGAAGATATGCTCCGCATGATCGCCGACTACAAGGTGACCTCCTTCTGTGCCCCTCCCACCATCTTTCGCTTTCTGATCCGTGAGGATCTGAGCAAATACGATCTCTCGGCACTGGAGTACTGTACCACGGCAGGCGAAGCACTCAACCCTTCGGTCTTCGATACATTCTATAAACAGACCGGCATCAAGATGATGGAAGCGTTCGGCCAGACAGAGACGGCACCCACCATCATCACCTACCCCTGGCTAGAGCCCAAACCCGGATCAATGGGTCTGCCCAACCCACTCTACAAGATGGATCTGCTCACCCACGACGGTCGCTCGGCAGAAGACGGTGAACAGGGCGAGATCGTCTTCTATACCGAGGAGAAACGCCCCCTGGCACTGTTCATGGGTTATTACAAGGATGAAGCACTCACCCGGCAGGTCTATGCCGACAACCTCTATCACACGGGCGACATGGCGTGGCGCGATGAGGAGGGGTACTACTGGTTTGTGGGACGTACCGATGATGTGATCAAGAGCTCCGGCTACCGTATCGGCCCGTTCGAGGTGGAGAGCGCCGTGATGACGCATCCCGCCGTGGTTGAATGTGCCATCACCGGTGTGCCCGATGAGATACGCGGACAGGTGATCAAAGCCACCATCGTCCTGTCAGAAGAGTACAGGACGAAAGCCGGTGATGCCCTGGCCAAAGAGATACAGCTGCACGTGAAGAATGTGACTGCACCCTACAAATATCCGCGCATCATTGAGTTCGTGAGCGAACTGCCGAAAACCATCAGCGGGAAAATACGCCGTGTGGAGATCCGGGAAAAAAGTAAATAGTGGTAAGTGGTCAGTTTTTTAGGTTGAGGATTGTTAAAGGCAGCGTTTTGGGTTTAGCTTTCAGCGGTCACCGACTGGAAACGCAGAAGTGAAAAAACTAAAAACGGAATAGTGACTTTGAACAGAACAGGGCTTAACCTGTTTATGTCTTTGTAGATATTATCTGAAAGAAAAATTAAATTTTACATTAATGAAAAAAGCATATGTTTTCCCCGGCCAAGGTGCACAGTTTGTGGGCATGGGTAAGGAGTTGTACGAAACATCACCGTTAGCAAAAGAGCTGTTCAATAAAGCAAACGAGATACTGGGTTTCAAGATCACAGACCTTATGTTCAACGGTACGGATGAAGATCTTCGCCAGACCAGAGTGACACAGCCTGCCATCTTCCTGCATTCGGTGATTCTTGCCCAAACACTGGGTGAGGATTTCAAACCTGATATGACTGCCGGACATTCGCTGGGGGAGTTCTCCGCACTGGTGGCGGCAGGGGCATTAACGTTTGAGGACGGACTGAAGCTGGTCTACCAGCGTGCACTGGCCATGCAGCAAGCCTGTGAGGCAAACCCCTCTACCATGGCTGCAATTCTGGGATTACCCGATGAGAAGGTGGAAGAGATATGTGCCGCTGTGGATGATGTGGTGGTGCCTGCCAACTACAACTGTCCAGGACAGATAGTGATCTCAGGCAGCATCGACGGAGTGGAGAAAGCATGTGAACTGATGAAAGAGGCAGGGGCCAAACGTGCGCTGCCACTAAAGGTAGGTGGTGCTTTTCATTCACCTCTCATGGAACCGGCAAGGGTAAAGCTGATGGCAGCCATTGAGGCAACCGAGGTATCAGCACCTCACTGTCCCGTATATCAGAACGTATCCACGATGGGTGAGACCGACCCGGCCACCATCAAGCATAACCTCATTGCCCAGCTCACCTCCCCCGTGAAATGGACCCAGTCAGTAGAGAACATGATTGCCGACG